>NZ_JAALLK010000004.1:0-346493 GCF_011075215.1 Acinetobacter sp. EKM10A
CAGAAGTGAAACCTCTTAGCGCTGATGGTAGTGTGGGATTACCCATGTGAGAGTAAGTCATCGCCAGCTCATTATTCTAAACACCCCAACCTCAAAAGAGGTTGGGGTGTTTTTTTATATGGGAAATAAAAATATTATGGAAGTGTTGTGTTATAAACAATAAGAAAATTATATATTTAAATATGCAGAATAAGGGGGTAAGTACCTATGATAATCTATGGTGATGTAGATTCAGGTAATTGTTATAAAATCAAACTGTTACTATCCCTATTAAATATACATCATAGATGGATTCATGTTGATATTTTAAATAAAGATACTCAAACAGCAGAGTTTCTATCTTTAAATCCTAATGGGAAAATACCTGTATTAGTTTTAGATGATGGACGGGTTCTAAGTGAGTCTAACGCTATTTTAGGCTACTTGGCTGAGGGAACGGAATTGATTCCTGCAGATCCTTATATGAAGGCAAAAATGTATCAATGGATGTTCTTTGAACAATATAGCCATGAACCATTTATTGCAGTTGCTCGTTTTATTAATAAATATCTAGGATTACCGCCAGAAAGAATAGAGGAATATCATAAATTACAACCAAAAGGCCATAAAGCGTTATCTATTATGAATAAAGCTTTAGTAGAGCACGACTATCTTGTTGGAAATAAATTTACAATTGCTGATATTGCTTTATATGCATACACGCATGCAGCTGAGGAAGGCGGCTTCGATTTAAAGTTATACCCAAATATTCAAGAATGGTGTCAACGAATTCAAAAATGCCCAAAATATGTGAGTATGGTTGAATAAAAAAGAACTCTTATAGAGTTCTTTTTTATATGGGGAAGATCAAAATTCTATTTTAATTTAGAAATGTGCTTCTAAGCCCACATAAGGCCCTTTAAATTCAAATTTAAGGTCATTGTTATCGTAATCATCTAAATCGATATTGAGGATACGATAACCAGCTGTTAAGCCTAAATCGATTAATAAATTATCGGCAAACTTATACTTTGCTTCTACTAACGCATCTGTAATTTTTGCATCATCAAAGTTTGTATATGTTGCTTCACCTTTAGCGCTTAACCCTGTAAATGGAAGTTTTACTTCACCTGATAAATAAGCAATCGGGTATGTCTTATCAATATCTACACGTTTACCGGTATAGGCAGTAATATCTCCATTTATTACAGTTGCACCAAGACCTGCATCTACACTGACAATATTATCTAGTAACTCATAGTAGAGAATAAAATCACTATGATCTAAATCAACGTTATAGTTAGCTTGACCCAAAGTTTCTGATTTAGTTTGAGTATCTAAATTAACATAACGAATTTTTGCATTTGGAATAAATGGGATTGGGTGCTCAAAAGCTAATGAAAGTTGAGCACTACCTTTTCTGTCTAGATCTTGATCTTCAGGAGATTGTGAAGACATATTAGCTTTGCCGTCATAAAACCAGTAGCCAACGTCTCCTTTTACGCCTATAAAATCTGCTTGTGCGAATCCGCTAAGACCCATCCCGAGTGCTAAAAAAGACAGTTTTAATATTTTCATCATCAATCCTAAAAAAAGAAAATCTTTGAACGCATGATATAGATATCTTTGCAGTTATGCATTGATGAAAAATGGTGAATATAAAGCTTCTATATCTTCAATTTTTAATATTCTTTTATTTAATTAATTTTCATATAAAAATTAATAACTTATAGTGATTTTAGTTTTAGAGGTTTTAGTATAAATTTTGTGTAAGGGATCGATAATACTTTGATATTTTACTCATCTATAAATTAGTTGATATATCTACTTTATGGATGGGAATGAAATTTTAATGGTAGAAAATATCATTGAATGTAAGAAGGTAATAATATGCTTTAAAACAGGAATATTAGCTAAAAAATAACCAATCTAGATAAGAATCTCTAAAAAAACGTAAATTTTCAGACGGAAATTACAGTAAAAAGAAATAAAAACAGGTATTGTTCAGCTATATAGGGGCAAAAAATGGACAAAAATCTTTAAGGAAGAATTTTCTATTTTTGCTTGTTTGTTAAGGAAATAAAAATACTCAAAAGGTGCATTTTATTTTCTACAAACACAAAAGTATTTTTTGGTTCTTTTTTTGCATGCGGAATAACAATCAACAATAGCAGTAAAAATAAGTAATCTTTTAACATTAGGTGTTCTATGACAGATACTCGTGAAAACTGGACGTCACGATCTGGTTTTATTATTGCAGCCGTTGGTTCGGCTGTAGGCTTAGGTAATATTTGGCGCTTTCCGTACGTTGCGTATGAAAATGGCGGTGGTGCGTTTCTTATTCCCTATCTATTAGCACTCATTACTGCTGGTTTACCGTTATTATTTTTAGATTATGCGGTAGGCCATCGTAGTACTGGTTCACCTCCTAAGGCATATCGTGCCTTATTTAAAGGTGGTGAAACATTAGGGTGGTGGCAGGTTTGTGTCTGTATCATCATTGGTTTGTACTATGCAAGTGTACTTACATGGGCTGGTAGCTATGTTTACTTCTCTATTGGCCAAATGTGGGGAAGTGATCCGGAAGGTTTCTTCTTTAATACCTATTTGCAGACCACAAAAGCAACCGGCTTTGATCTACAGTTTGTAGGTCATTTATTCTGGCCAATTGTTGGGATTTGGGCACTTACTCTCATCATTCTTTATGGTGGTGTGAAAAAAGGTGTGGAATTATCAAATAAGATTTTCATGCCTTTATTATTCATTCTCTTCACTATTTTAGTTATTCAATCATTACGTTTACCAGGTGCGGTACAAGGTTTAAATGCATTCTTTACACCGAACTGGTCTGCAATGATGGATTATAAAGTTTGGTTAGCTGCCTATGGCCATACTTTCTTTTCACTCTCAGTTGGTTTCGGGATCATGGTCACCTATGCATCCTATTTAAAGCCAAAAACGAATTTAACTGGTTCTGGTTTAATCGTTGGTTTTGCAAATGCATCAACAGAGATTTTAGCGGGTATTGGTATCTTTGCAGCGCTTGGCTTTATGGCACATGCCGCAGGTACTGAAGTTAAGGATGTTGTGAGTGGCGGTATCGGACTCGCATTTATTGCTTTCCCTAAAATTATTTCAAGTTTAGGTTCTGGTGCTGATCTATTCGGTCTTTTGTTCTTCTCTTCATTATTTGTTGCTGGTATTTCTTCAATGGTCAGTATTTTGGAAGTGCCTATTGCAGCAATGCAAGATAAGTTAAAGTGGGGACGTAAGAAAGCGGTAACGATTATTGGTGGTGGTAGTGCACTGGTTTCAATTATTTTATTCTCAAGTGTAAACGCAATTAAGCTCGTTGATATTGTTGATCACTTTATTAATAACATTGGGATTATTGGTGGGGCTTTATTATCAATTATTAGCGTAGCTTGGTTTAAACGTTCAGCACTTAAAGAGCTTCGCGACCATGTAAACCGTATCTCAACCATTCAATTGGGTAAAGGCTGGGACTTCACTTTAACAGTCATTACCTCTTTAATCTTATTAACAACACTCTGTATGACTGTTTTTAATTTGATCAAAAATGGCTATGATACTTATAGTATGAGCTTACAAGGTGTCTTCGGCTGGGGCAGTGTGATTTTCTGTGCAGTCGTTGCTATCGTGTTAAGTAAAATGAAAGATCGCTAGGAGGATAAAATAATGAATACTTCGGCAATCGTGATGTTAATAATTTCGATGGTATTTGTATGGGGTGGATTAGCATTATCCATCTTACATTTAACAAAGCATCCTGAAGAGTTAGATGAAGTTTTAGAAGAAGTAAAAGATCAGCATACGCTTTGATATTCTGATCTAGTAAAAAAGCAGGCATAACGCCTGCTTTTTTTATGCAATCTTTTGAATTTTACAATAATAAAATCCATCACCAGATTGTGCTTCTGGCAACAGTTGTCTGCCATAAGCTTGTTCAATTCCCCAATCTGTCTCGATTTTCACTTCTTTTGCATCAGTATGCTCTGTGAAGAAGTTAATCATCTGCTGTTCGTTTTCAGATTTTAAAATTGAGCAGGTGATATAAAGCAATGTACCGCCAACTTTGAGTTGCTGCCACATGTGCTCTAAGATCTGCTTTTGTAGCTCAATGGTTTGGGCTATATCACTAGATTGGCGCAATAGGCGTATGTCAGGATGACGTCGAATCACACCTGTCGCAGAACAAGGAGCATCAAGTACGATACAATCTACAGGTTGCACAGGAGTCCACCTGGTTGCATCGGCTGCCAAAATTTCCGTATGGCTTTGATCGAGTGCTAAGCGATTTAAGTTTTCAGTCACACGGACTAAACGACTTGGGTCCTGATCAATAGCGATAAGCTGTGCTGGTTTAAACTTTTCAAGCAAATGAGCCGTTTTACCCCCTGGCGCAGCACAAGCATCAATAACCGTTTTATTGTTTAAATCAGGCAACAAGGTGGCACATAGCTGTGCATGTTCATCTTGTACAGAGAACCAGCCTTGTTCAAAACCCGGTAACTGAGTGATTTGTACAGATTGCTCAAGGACAATACCAGCTTCGGAAAACAAACACGCACGTGCCTGAATGTCTAAACTTTGCAGTTTTGCTAAATAAGCATCTCGACCAATATGACGCTGGTTCACCCGTAAAGTTAAAGGCGCAACTTGCTTTAACGATTGGCAGAGAGCTTCTGTTTGTTCTCCCCAATCCTTTTTTAAGCGTTTAAAAAGCCAACTTGGTAAGCCATGCGCTTGCTGTAAACCTTGTTCAAAGTCTTCAGTTTCGCGAGTTGCTCGGCGCAAAATTGCATTAACAATACCACTGAGTGCAGGGAAACCAAGTTGTTTAGTTGCATCGACTGTTTCCGAGATGGCAGCGTGCGCTGCAATACGCGTGCATAAAACTTGATAAAGGCCAACGTATAGGCAGGTTTCTACTGTCTCATTGTTTAAAGGTTTGCTGAGTAAAGGCAGGCTAATTGACTTAAGTGCGAACCATTGGCGCAATGTACCTAAAACAAGTTCATGAAATAATGCACGATCACGCTCTGCTACTTGATTCAGCTGTGTATTTAAAATACTAGCGAGCGATTGACCTTGCTGAACTTTTAGCAAGGTCTGGACGACTTGAGCGCGCAGGTTAAAACGTGATGAATTTGAAGTAACCTGACTCATGGCAGAATCTGTCCTACGTGAAGTTTTTGAGTTTGTGCAATTTGTTGAGCATTTAATGCTTTACCACCCGGCCACTGCACACTCGTTAAACAAATAAATGTATTTTCACCGCAAGCGACATGTACACCCTGTTTATCGATTGCAATAATTTCACCAGCTTGAGCATCTGCTTTGTTTTGATTAGAAATTGTTGAATTCCAAACACGCAGCGCATTATTTTCATCAAGTTGAATAAAGGCAACAGGCCATGGGTTGAATGCACGGATATTGCGGTCAACTTGAACTGCATTCATAGACCAATCAATACGAGCTTCTGATTTCACGAGTTTATGCGCATAGACTGTTAAGCTTTCGTCTTGAACTTCGCGTTCTGCTAAATATTTTTGCAGAGTTTCTTCTGACTCAAGTACCGCACAAATTGCTGTTGCACCTTGAGCTGCAAGTTTGTCATGCAACGTCGCTGATGTATCTTCGGAAGTGATTGGGCAATAGGTTTTATACATCATATCGCCTGTATCTAAACCCGCCGCCATTTGCATGATGGTGATACCAGTTTCATCGTCACCTGTTGCAATTGCACGCTGAATCGGTGCTGCACCGCGCCAGCGTGGTAATAATGAGCCGTGAATATTTAAACAGCCATATTTAGGTGTATCGAGCACAGCTTGTGGAAGAATTAAGCCATATGCTGCAACTACCATGACATCAGCGCCTAAAGCAGCAAGTTCTTGTTGAGCTGCCAGGCCTTCTTCAGTTGAAGCTTTGAAGTGAAGCGGTTGATAAACAGGAATATTATGTTCCAGCGCAAGCTGTTTTACAGGAGACGGTGTTAGTTTTTGTCCACGACCTGCTTTACGGTCTGGTTGAGTATAAACCGCGATAATTTCATGGGAAGTTTTTAGTAGAGCCGCCAATGCTGTTGCAGCAAATTCGGGGGTGCCAGCAAAAATAATTTTCACAAATGCAATCCAAAAAAAGTTTAACGCTAGTATACGTGAAAAACGATTGAAGCCCTAAATCGAGGTACAAAGGAGAGCTAAAGCCATAAATAGTGAACAAAAAATTATTCAAAAACTTTTATTGATAAAAAAATGTTATAAAAAAATAAAAAATTATTCATGTAAGTTTTGCTAAATATTGACTGAGTATTATCGTTCTTGGCTTTCCCAATATTATTTGCTTCTATAGAATGGAGAATGATCAAATTATGATGATGAGTCAATATTCCGACTGATCTAACGCTATATCAGTATCATTCAGCCAGAGTGGAAGTCATTTCACTCAAGCACAACTTGTTGGAAACACAAATGCCTGACTATCGTTCAAAAACATCGACACACGGAAGAAATATGGCTGGCGCACGTGGCTTATGGCGTGCAACAGGAATGAAAGATGAAGATTTCGGCAAACCGATTATTGCAGTGGTCAATTCATTTACCCAATTTGTTCCGGGCCACGTCCATCTGAAAGATTTAGGACAGCTTGTCGCGGCAGAAATTCAGGCAGCAGGTGGTGTTGCTAAAGAGTTCAATACAATCGCGGTGGATGACGGTATCGCAATGGGGCATGACGGCATGCTTTATTCATTACCATCACGTGATTTAATTGCGGACTCAGTTGAATATATGGTGAATGCACATTGCGCCGATGCGATGGTGTGTATTTCGAACTGTGACAAAATTACTCCGGGAATGTTGATGGCTGCGATGCGTCTAAATATTCCTGTGGTGTTTGTGTCTGGCGGACCAATGGAAGCAGGTAAGGTTAAATTCCGCGGTGATGAAAAAGCAATTGACCTTGTAGATGCTATGGTTGTTGCAGCTGATGACAGCTACACAGACGAAGAAGTTGCAGAATTTGAACGTTCAGCATGTCCAACCTGTGGTTCGTGTTCAGGTATGTTTACTGCGAACTCAATGAACTGTTTAACAGAAGCGCTAGGTTTATCGTTACCGGGCAATGGTTCTATCGTTGCAACGCATGCAAACCGTAAAAAATTATTCTTAAAAGCAGGTCAGCTTATTGTTGAATTGGCCAAACGCTACTATGAGCAAAATGATGCAAGTATTTTGCCTCGTTCAATTGCCACTAAAGCTGCCTTTAAAAATGCGATGACACTTGATATTGCAATGGGTGGTTCAACCAATACAGTTCTCCACTTGTTAGCTGCAGCAAATGAAGCTGAAGTTGACTTTACGATGGATGATATTGATGAGTTGTCACGTCGAGTACCAGTGCTTTCAAAAGTAGCACCAGCAAAACAAGACGTACATATGGAAGATGTACATCGTGCAGGCGGTATCATGGCCATTTTAGGCGAGCTTGATCGTGCGAATCTACTTGATGTATCTGTACCAACTGTACATGAGAAAACATTAAAAGATGCGTTAGATAAGTGGGATATTATCCGTACTGAAGATCCAGATGTATATGAGTTCTATCGCTCGTCTCCGGGTGGCGTTCCAACTCAAGTTGCATTCTCACAAAACCGTTACTACTCAACTTTAGATGGCGACCGTGAAAAGGGTGTGATTCGTAATGCAGAGCATGCATTCTCTAAAGATGGTGGTTTAGCTGTTCTTTACGGCAACATTGCGCTTGATGGATGTATTGTAAAAACTGCGGGCGTTGACGAATCTATTTTAAAATTCACAGGTTCAGCACGAGTTTTTGAGAGTCAAGATGCAGCGGTAGAAGCAATTTTAGGCAATGAAATTAAAGCTGGTGATGTGGTTGTTATTCGCTACGAAGGTCCACGTGGTGGTCCGGGCATGCAAGAAATGCTTTACCCAACCAGCTATCTTAAATCAAAAGGTTTAGGAAAAGACTGCGCGTTAGTTACAGATGGCCGTTTCTCTGGTGGTTCATCAGGTCTTTCAATTGGTCACGTTTCGCCAGAAGCTGCTGAAGGCGGTGCGATTGGTTTGGTTGAAGATGGCGATACCATCGAAATTGATATTCCAAACCGTACCATTCACTTGAATATTGATGATGCGACTTTGGCGCACCGTCGTACAGTTCAAGAAGCGAAAGGTTGGCATCCGAAGGAAGAACGTAAACGTAAGGTATCAAAAGCGTTAAAAGTTTATGCAATGCATACCACAAGTGCAGCAAAAGGAGCTGTACGCGTTCTATAAAATATTCAATTTTAATAATTGATTAGGAAACATGCACCCATTAACACGATGAATTGTTATCATGTTAAGGGTGCATTTTTTATGTCTGGTAAAAAAAATCCGCTTGTAGAAAAAGGTGGTTTCAGATCATTCTATGGGTTTGCCATAAAATGGTGATAAAATCTTCACCTACGCAGAAACTCGCGAAATAACATGACATATTTTCTGTGCGAACTTAGGTAGTCATTTTTCTATCTCGACTACTGTTTCACCTTGCACTATGATCAAAATAACTTTTGATCTCGCTTAGGATTTATTTTTAGAGGCACTACTCATGTCACTGCTACGCCGTTGGTTTGACCCTATCCGATCGAGCTGGTTTTACCAAAAGCCTTCTCGTCAAGCGGTGTTACCCACGGAAAATGGTTTAAGTATTTATTTACGACTTGATGATGTGTATAGCTATCTGGCTGTTCAGCAATTGTCTCAGCTAGATGAAATTTTAAGTGATGAACTTAAACCTTTAAAAATTATTATTTCCCATACGGCTTCTGAACCTCCAAATAGCATGACGCATGAGGAGTGGCAGCATTATTGTTTAAATGATGCCAAAATTTTAGCAAATCAGCACCGGTTTGCTTTTGATGAGTTTCCAGAAATCCCAAGTCCAGAATCTTTAAAACAAGCCGCTGTCATATTAAAAAGAACCCCACTACAAGGTCAGAACTTCTTACATTTACTTGAAGATATCTTTCACATGCTTTGGCAACAGCAATATGGAAAATTGCGTACTCTACATGCCATGGCAGTCAAGCATCAGGTTCCTCAGCATTTTCCAGAACGTATTTTTACGGATGAACCTGTTCGAGCGGCATACTTTGAGTTTGGTGGACGTAAATATCATGCAGTAGATGATTTATTACGTTTAACCCGACGTTTAAAACAACAAAAGTTACTGACAGGTAATCCGATATTTTTAATTAATCATATCGAATGGCGTGAACATTTGATTAATGATGCTGAGGCGTTAAATGAAATTCAGGCTCTGCATCCTGAACTTGATGTATTTATCGCTTTAGAAGACCCGATGAGCTGGTTGTTGCTTGCCTATATTAAAGAAGAGCTCGCAGACTATTATGATATTCAGCTAAAAGTTTATCCTTTGAGTTATCGGGGCCGAGACTGGTTTGACTGGAGCTTGGCAACACGTGTGTCTAAACGTACCGAGGTTGCTTTTACACCTTTTTGCCGACCTACAGAAGAAAGTACGCTTGGGATGGCAAAGCTTTTCTATAGTGTGCCGGAAAATCAGCAACTTGATACAATTTTCACTATTTTGCAGGCTGTTTGGACGAAAGGAAAAGATCTATCTTTCCAGAAGCATTTCCAACAGTTACAGCAGCAACTGGGTATTGAGCAGTTAACTGAACAGGATATACAGTCGGTTTTAGCGCAAAATGATGCACTTTGCCAAGACAAGCATCAACCTGATTTGCCGGTTTTAGAGTTACGTATCGATGGGCAAAGCTATGTATTTAATAGCCTGTATCGGGTTTGGATGATTGAAAGTATTTTTAGCAATGTTTTAGAAGAAAAATACAAAACGGCCTCAACTTCTAATTGAGGCCTACTCCTAAAAACAAGAATAGGGCAAGGCCTGTTTTTTTCCGTAGCATAACCTTGTAGGGAATCGGAGATAAACAGTGACATTTCTAGCAATTATTATGATGGTGTTTGCCTTTGCGGGCATGATTAAAGGCATGATCGGCTTAGGCTTGCCTGCGGTATCAATGGGCTTACTCACCATCACAATGAGTCCTTTTCAGGCTGCATCTCTTTTAATTGTTCCTTCAATGGTCACCAACGTCTGGCAGCTTTTTGCTGAAGGACATGTCTGGACTTTTATTCGCCGTTTCTGGACGTTGCTCGCAGGTATTGTGGTGGGCTCAATATGGAGTTTTCTACCTACCTTAAGTCAAAGTCATGGTCAAAGTAGTGAAATTTTATTAGGCTGCATGTTGGCCTTATATGGGCTTTATGGTCTATGCGTAAAGAAACTTCCGCATTTAGGAAAGCATGAGCGTTGGTTATCACCCATTATTGGATATATCGGCGGGGCAGTGACTGTAGCAACAGGCGTCATTATTATTCCTATCGTACCGTATTTGCAGTCTTTGCATTTAAAACGTGATGAGTTGGTACAGGCTTTAGGATTAACGTTTACGGTCTCTACCATTTGCCTTGCTGTGTTTTTACACCATAACCCGATGTCAGGGATATCACTGGACTATCGTTTATCTTTCGCTGCGTTGTTGGCTGCGCTCATTGGAATGTGGATCGGTAAAAAAATCCGCTATCGACTGAATGAGCAAATATTTCGCCGTATCTTTTTTATAGGCTTGATGTCATTAGGACTTTATATGATTTTGCATTAAGTCAATTTTTAAGGACGATGCTGCAATAAAAAGTCTGCAAACTGTTGATAACTACTGGGCAACTGATTGAAACTTTGTGTGGCCAAAAGTAGTTTACGGTTTGCCCATGCGCCTAGCAGTTGAATTGAATGAAAATCATAGTCCGATTGTAGGCGCTGTGCAGCACGGGCAGGCATAATCGCAATTCCTACACCTTTAGCGACTACCTCGACAATTGCGCCAAAGTTAGGTAAGCGCAACCGATACTGGATATTAAAGCCTAATAATTTGGCTTGGGTTTCAATGGACTGTTGTAAAGAGTGATGTGATTTGAGTCCAATAAAACCATAGCTTAAAGCATCTACTAAATTTAGCTCTTTGTAGTGGGCTAACTCATGTGTCACAGGGCAAATAAGTACTAATGGGTCGCTTGCAAACTCTTTAGTTTGCAAATGTCGGGTATTGAAAAAACTCGAGACTAGGCCAAGACTTGCAATCCCTTGGGTTAATGCATCTACAATTTCTGAACTTTCTGCTTCATGCAAATCGATATTCATTTCTGGATGAAGCACCAAATATTGCGGTAATAACGTAGGTAGATATTCACTTTGAGCAGATGAGTTACACCAAAGTGTTAATGCTTCTGTTGTCGGCTGTCTGAACCGCTGCATTTCGTGTTCGAGTTGATCTTTTTGAGCTAAAAGCTGACGAGCATGCTCTACAAATGCATGTCCAGCTGTAGTGAGTTCTACACCTGTGGTTTGGCGAATAAATAATGGGGTTTCAAAATACTGTTCAAGTTTTTTTATACGTTCACTCGCTGCCTGAAGTGAAATCGCAGAGCGGTCAGCGCCTTTGGTGAGGCTACCAGTCGAGACAATATGAAGAACCAGCTGTAAATCAAAAAAATCAAAACGCATGATAGGAACGTATTGAAATGCAAAAATTCATCATACTAAATCGGAATGAAAAAAGGCAGCTTGCGCTGCCTTTTAGAATTTAGGTTTTATCTTTTAAACTAAACAGCCAGTTTAAAATAATAGCTGCAAACGTTGCTGTACCAATACCACCTAAATTGAAATTACCAAACAATAATTCAAAGTTTCCAGCACCCAAAATAATGGTTACTGAGGCCACAATCAGATTTTTATTGTTAGAAAAATCGACTTTGTTTTCAATCCAGATTTTTGCACCGGCAATGGTAATTAAGCCAAATACCACAATAGATGCACCTGTAAGAACTGCACTTGGAATGGTACTAATGACAGCGCCAAATTTTGGTGATAGACCTAAGAAAATAGCAAAGATGCCTGCAATCACAAATACAATGGTTGAGTACACACGAGTGACTGCCATCACACCAATGTTTTCACCATAAGTCGTCATCCCTGGCGCACCAACACTACCAGAAAGTGTCGTAGCTAAACCATCAGCGACAAAGGCTTTGCCTAATTGTGGAGTTAGGTTTTCTCCAGTCATTGCACCTACTGCTTTGATATGGCCTAAGTTTTCTGCTACTAAAATCAGTGCAACCGGTGCAATAATTAAAATAGCCTTGGTATCAAAAGTAGGATGTGAAAAGCTTGGAATACCGAACCACGAAGCTTGTGAGATCTGGCTAAAATCGATCGGTTTACCTAAACCTAGACCGTTTGTCGCAATCGCATAGATTACATAAGCCAAGATCAAACCTACCAATAGAAGTAGACGCTGCAATAAGCCTCGTGTAAAAACTGCAATACTGCCCATACAAAGTACAGTAATTAAGGCCATCCACATTTCAAAAGGTTGGCCTGCAACGCCTTTAATGGTAACAGGGGCAAGGTTGAGACCAATAATCATCACAATTGCACCAGTCACCACAGGCGGCATAAGTTTTTCAATCCAGCGTGTACCCGTGAGCATGACAATAAAACCGATGAGTGCATAAAAGATACCGCACGCTACGATCCCGCCCAACGCAATAGAAAGATTTGGATTGGCCCCTGAACCTGTGATATGCCCCGTGGCTGCTGCAACAACACCAATAAAGGCAAAACTCGATCCTAAATAACTAGGAACACGACCACCTGTAATTAAGAAGAACAGGATGGTACAGATACCTGACATTAAAATAGCAAGGTTAGGGTTAAAGCCCATGAGTAAAGGTGCTAAAACAGTCGCTCCAAACATGGCAAAGGCATGTTGGATACCTAAAATAGCACTTTGAACTGGAGGGAGATATTCATTGGTAGAGACCGGTCGATGGTCAACATCACCTTGGTAAGGCTGCCATTTGGGAAACCAGTTGGACATAAAATAAGCTCATTATTCTTTAATTGGTGCAATGATACTCTTTCTTGTAAAAGCATTTAATCTCTTGTATTGAATATGAAAGTGAAAAGTAATTATTTTTTAACGATCGGTATAATTTTATAAATTCTAAATATAAGGAATTAGGTGTTTTTTTCTGATAAAAATTAATTTTATGATTTTTAAAAAAATATTCTAAAAAATGAAAAATCGGGGAAAATTTGAGAAAAACAAGGAATTTTGCAAGTAAAAAGCAGCACATCCAAGATGCACTGCTTTAAGAAAGTAGTTAGTAAAATGAGCTTAGCCTGTATTACGTAAACCAGCAGCAATTCCGGCAATACTTACCATAAGTGCATGGTCAACAGGGGTATGCTCTGCCTGACGTTCAGCAAGATAATCACGGCGGCGTTTCATGAGTTCAGCTTGTAAAAGATGCAAAGGCAGTAAATAAGGTTTACGAACTTGCATAGACTGATCCAAAACTTCATTGTCGCTTAATAGTTTTGATTCATCTTTTAACGTAAGTAAGGTTTCCACAGCATCTTTTAGACGTTGGCGTAACTGATTGCCCAGCACTTTTAAGTCTTCATCTTCAGTCAAATGAGACTCGTAGTAGAGTGCAATATTGGCATCGGCTTTAGACAATACCATTTCCAGCATATCAATAAGTGTCTGGAAATAAGGCCATTGCTGAAGCATTTCATCAAGCGTTGCTTTTTGCTGATCAGCAATCACTTCATTAATCGCCGCACCTGTACCTAACCATGCAGGTAACATCAAACGGATTTGTGTCCAAGCAAACACCCATGGAATGGCACGTAAAGACTCGATACCGCCACTTACTTTACGTTTTGCCGGACGTGAGCCTAGCGGCAACATTTGTAATTCAAGCTCAGGAGTGACAGTCCGTAAGTACTTCACAAAATGCGGGTTTTCACGCACTGTTTGACGATAAACCTTCACAGAATGATCTGTCATACGGTTCATAAGTTCACGCCACTCAACCTTAGGCTCTGGTGGTGGTAATAATGTCGCTTCAAGCGTTGCTGCGGTATAGATTTCAAGGTTTTGCATGGCAATACCTTCTAGACCGAATTTGAAGCGGATCATTTCACCTTGTTCTGTCACACGAATTGCACCAGAGATTGAGCCCGGTGGTTGCGAAAAGAGTGCTTGTTGCGTTGGAGCACCACCACGGCTAATTGAGCCGCCACGACCGTGGAACAGAGTCAACTGTACGCCGTGTTTACGAGCAATTGCAGTCAGCTCTTCTTGAGCGCGGTATTGGGCCCAGTTGGCAGACATGAAACCGGCATCTTTTGCTGAATCCGAGTAGCCGATCATGACTTCGTGTTTACCTTGAATATGCTGCTTATACCAATGCATATTGAACAACGTATTCATGGTAGTTGCTGCGCCGTCTAAGTCTTTTAAAGTCTCAAATAAAGGCACTACACGTAAAGGATGCTGAATACCGGCTTCTTTTTGCAATAACAATACAGCTAAAACATCACTTGGATATTCAGCCATAGAAATAATATAAGCCCCTAAAGACTCAGGTGGTTGGTCTGCCAAAGTACGCATGGTTGCAAATACTTCTTGTACATCTGGGTGACCAATCAAACTACCTTCTGGCTCATTAATATACTTCGGTAAAAGTGGGCGTTTGCTTTGGAGTTCCTGGATAAGGAAGTTTTGGCGCGCTTGTTCAGTCCATGACTCAAAATTACCCAGACCTAAGTATTCGGTAATTGCTGAAATGGCTTGGCGATGACGGCCTGATTCTTGGCGAATATCGAGCTTAAGTAGTTCAATACCAAAACAGTTCACACGGTAGATAAAGTCGAGTAGTTGACCATTCGCGATTTCAGGTAGATTACTGTCAATTAGAGAGCGATAGCACAGCAATAATGGTTGTAACAGTTCATCTTTGCTTTTAATGACATTGCTGTCATCAGCTTCTAAGCCTTGTAGGCGCTGAGCTAACCAATGACGAGTTGCTTTTAAACGCTCTCGTGTTGCACGTAAATACTCACGATAAGGTTCTGGGTGTGGACTACCAATGGCTTGAACCATTTCTTCGGAACAAGACTGAATTGATAGTTCCCAACGTAAGTTTTCGATATCTCTTAGGTAGAGGTCGGCAGCTTGCCAGCGTGATAACCACAATACTTCTTGGGTAATTTGATGAGTAACGTTCGGGTTACCATCACGGTCTCCACCCATCCAAGATGCAAAACGTACCGGAGCAATATGAAGTGGTAAGTTTTGTTGGCAATTGTCTTGAACCAGTTCATTTAGCTCACGGATAAATTTAGGAACAGCATTCCAAAGCGTTTGCTCAATTGTGGCAAACCCCCATTTTGCTTCATCTACCGGGGTCGGGCGGTGCTGCCTGATTTCATCTGTTTGCCAAGCCGAACTAATTTGTTGTTTTAAATTGGCAAGAGCATTTTGTCGTTCACGCGGAGTAAGTTTTTGCTGATCAAGTTGTGATAGACAAGCATTGATATCGTCATATTTTTGAATCAGGGTACGACGACTCACTTCTGTTGGATGCGCCGTAAGTACCAATTCAATCTTAAGATCACAAATTTGCTGGAACAGTTTTTCTGTCGAAATATTTTTATCTTTAAACTTTTTAAATAAGTGAACAAGGGGATTCGGGGAGTTTGCATCCGGATCAAACTCTGCCTGTCTGCGGCTACGTACCACATGATATTGCTCAGCAATATTGGCAAAATTGAGGAAGTGAGAAAAAGCGCGGGTAAGAGGCAATAGCTCTTCATCGGGCAATTCTAAAAATAATTGTTCTAATTGCTTTTCGGCTTCAGCTTGACCATCACGTGCACCTTTGGCAAGAGCACGGATTTGCTCGATCTGATTAAACAGTTCTTGTCCTGCATGCTGTTTTAGGGTTTCACCTAATAAATTGCCAAGTAAGCGGACATCCTCACGCAGTGGCGCATCGATTTGCTGAACCATGCTATTTTCTCCTGTTCTTATTCTTTTCGAATATAGCGCGATTAACGAACATTCCAAGCTTTGAGCGTAAGAAAATGTGAATTTTTGCTTAAAAAATAACATTTAAATCGCTTATAACGCTTTAAAAGTCGACATGCACCCGTTGCAAATTTTGGCAATCGGACTTTGGTTTAATGCCGATATTTGAGTAGAAATAAATCAATAGCATCCCGAATAAACCGATCTATCTCTTGAGTATTCGGTACAGGAATAATTCCAAGTAGAACCTTGTGATGGCGTACACCAAGCAATAAGGTCAAAAGCAGCTCTGTTTGATATAGCGGATCATCGGCTTGAATAAAACCTAATTGAGCAGCTTTTTGAAAAAACTCAACTAACTGATTTTGCAGACGGGTATGGGATGCATTAAAAAACTGTAGGGCGAGTGGACTTTGCTCTGCTGCAAGTTCAAATAATACATGCTCGAGTTTAAGTGCTTCGGGGGAATAAATAATCTGCAAGGCACGTGAACACACCATATAAAGTGTTTGATAAAAGTCTGCCGATGCATCTAATTCAAATGGTTTAGTGCCTAGAGTCTCTTCACAAGTTTCTGTAATGGCACAGATAAACAGGTTTGCTTTGTCTTGAAAGTGATTATAAACCGTGAGTTTAGTAACGCCTGCTTCCTGTGCAATCAGGTTCATGCTGGTACCGTGATAACCGGACTTTAAAAAAATAGCTTTAGCGGCCTGTAAGATACGAGCACGCTTTTCCAGATCTTTGGGGCGACCACTTTGATTAACTGTTTGCACGAAACCCTCTAATAAAACTATATAAAAATAAATACTTATAAGTTTTTCTTTAATTAATGTACCAGCGGGTATATTAATTAAAAAACAAACAAACTATGATGCAAATATATTGTGCCTTAAAAAACCAGTTTGAATAAGAGCGATAAGATATGAATCTGTTAAAACCTCTCATCATGAGTATGATGATTGTTTGCATGGTCACATTAACGGGGTGTAGTAAAGAGGCTCCCAAAACAGAAGAAATACCCTATGTGATGGTGACCCAGCCTTCAACCACACTTCACGAACAAAAAAGCTATGCTGGAGATGTACAGGCTCGACAACAAACTGCCTTGGCATTTCGGGTGGGTGGACAAGTTACGGCTCGCTATGTGGATGTAGGTGACCGGGTTAGAGTTGGGCAAGTATTAGCAAAACTCGATGTGGCGGATGCACAGCTACAATTAAATGCTGCCAAAGCTCAATTAGAAAACGCACAGGCAGCAGCAAAAACAGCCTCAGATGAGCTTAAACGTTTTCAACAATTATTACCCATAAATGCCGTAAGCCGTTCGCAATACGATACGGTAAAAAATCAATATGATGCGGCTCAGGCAGCATTACAACAAGCTCGTTCTAATTATGAAGTTTCTGCCAACCAGACTGGTTATAACCAACTTGTTTCTAATAAAAACGGGGTGATTACAGCGCGTAATATTGAAATTGGACAGGTGGTTGCAGCAGGGCAAGCGGCTTATCAACTGGCAATTGATGGTGAACGTGAAGTGGTCATCGGCGTACCGGAACAAGCAGTTAGCGAGATTAAAGTTGGCCAGGCGGCATGGATAACTTTGTGGTCTAAACCGAACGAACGATTTGCCGGATATGTACGCGAAGTTTCTCCAGCTGCTGACCAGTCCCGTACGTTCACAGTTAAGGTAGCACTCAAAGAAGGTCAGTCTGCTATTCAGCTTGGACAAAGTGCACGCGTATTTTTTAGTTCGACTCAAACTAATGTCATGAGTGTGCCACTTTCGAGTATATCTGCAACAGATAACCAACCTTATGTATGGGTAGTGAATGCGAATCAGACCTTACGTAAAGTGCCTGTAACGATTGGTGCTTATGGCAGAGATAGCGTGCCGGTATTATCGGGTTTAACACCAAATGATTGGGTAGTGATTGGTGGTGTGCACTTGCTGCGCGATAAACAGAAGATTCACCCGATTGATCGTGAAAATCGTGCAGTGAAAATTCAGGGAGCCAAATAACCATGAAATTTAATCTCTCTGAATGGGCACTGAACAATAAAGGTATTGTCCTTTATTTCATGCTCTTGCTCGGCATTATTGGTGCAATTTCTTATTCAAAACTCTCACAAAGTGAAGATCCGCCATTTACCTTTAAAGTCATGGTCGTACAAACCTACTGGCCAGGCGCGACAGCCAAAGAAGTTTCTACTTTAGTTACGGACCGTATCGAAAAGGAACTGATGACCACAGGTCAGTATGACAAGATTATGGCGTATTCCCGTCCAGGCGAGTCGATGGTGACTTTTGTTGCTAAAGATTCTCTCACTTCTGCGCAGATTCCTGATGTTTGGTACAACGTTCGGAAGAAGGTCAATGACATTCGCCATGAACTCCCAAGTGGGGTGCAAGGTCCATTTTTTAATGATGAATTTGGCGATACCTTCGGTAATATTTATGTACTGACAGGCAAAGACTTTGACTATGCGCTTTTGAAAGAATATGCCGATCGTTTGCAATTACAACTACAGAGAGTCAAAGATGTAGGCAAAGTTGAGCTAATTGGGCTGCAAGATCAGAAAATCTGGATTGAAATTTCAAACACTAAAGCCGTTCAGCTCGGGATTCCTGTTTCTGCCATACAAGAAGCCCTACAAAAGCAAAATAGCATGGCAAGTGCAGGCTTTTTTGAAACTGGAACGGATCGTATTCAAATTCGAGTAAGTGGCCAATTACAAAGCGTAGAGGACATTAAAAAAATGCCTTTACTGGTAGGCGATAAAACTATTCAGCTTGGTGACGTTGCTGATGTCTACCGTGGTTTTAGCCAACCTGCTCAGCCGCGTATGCGTTTTATGGGTGACAATGGTATTGGTATTGCCGTATCTATGCGTAAAGGCGGCGATATTATTGCCTTAGGTAAAAATCTGGAAACTGAATTTGCCCAACTGCAAAAAACATTACCTCTAGGCATGAAATTGCAGAAAGTTTCTGACCAACCTGTAGCGGTACAACGCAGTATCCATGAGTTTGTCAAAGTACTTGCTGAAGCAGTCATTATTGTCTTGTTAGTGAGCTTTTTCTCATTAGGTTTCCGGACGGGTTTAGTTGTCGCTTTTTCCATTCCTTTGGTTTTAGCAATGACTTTTGCCGGTATGAATTTATTCGATGTCGGGCTGCACAAGATTTCGCTTGGTGCCCTAATTCTAGCTTTGGGCCTGCTTGTAGATGATGCCATTATTGCGGTCGAGATGATGGCCATTAAGATGGAGCAGGGGTATAGCCGAATTAAGGCCGCCGGATTTGCATGGAAAACAACAGCATTTCCGATGTTGACGGGGACATTAATTACCGCTGCAGGCTTTTTACCTATTGCTACGGCTCAGTCCAGTACAGGTGAATACACACGCTCTATCTTTCAGGTCGTGACGATTGCTTTATTGGTGTCGTGGGTTGCCGCAGTTTTATTTGTACCTTATTTGGGTGAAAAACTACTACCTGATTTTACCAAGATGGGTCATCAAGCACCTTGGTATGTCCGTTTGTGGGCAAGAATAACTAAAAAACCGCAACTGCAAACTGTGGCCATTTCACAGGACCATCATTACGATCCTTATCAATCAAGTTTCTATTTACGTTTTCGGAAAATGGTCGAGTTTTGTGTGACCTACCGTAAAACCGTGATTGCAACAACGGTGGGGATTTTTGTGCTGTCTGTACTCATGTTTAAGTTGGTGCCACAGCAGTTTTTCCCGCCTTCAAACCGCGCTGAAATTTTAGTCGATTTAAAACTCGAAGAAGGAGCATCGTTAACCGCTACAGAGCAAGCGGTGAAAAAGGTTGAACAATTCCTGTCTAAACAAAAAGGCATTGATAATTATGTAGCCTATGTCGGTACAGGTTCACCACGTTTTTATTTACCTCTAGATCAGCAATTACCGCAAGCTAGCTTTGCGCAGTTTGTTGTTTTGGCATCATCGCTTGATGATCGTGATGAAATTCGCCGTTCTTTAGAAACCCAAATTAAGCAGTTACTCCCACAAGTCCGTACTCGCGTGTCATTACTCGAAAATGGCCCACCTGTT
This sequence comes from Acinetobacter sp. EKM10A, assembly GCF_011075215.1. Taxonomy (NCBI): domain Bacteria; kingdom Pseudomonadati; phylum Pseudomonadota; class Gammaproteobacteria; order Moraxellales; family Moraxellaceae; genus Acinetobacter; species Acinetobacter sp. EKM10A. The sequence continues at coordinate 20,087 of NZ_JAALLK010000004.1, forward strand.
GGTTATCCATTGCAGTATCGTGTGTCAGGTGAAGATTTAAATCTGGTACGTAAAGAAGCACAGCAGGTTGCTAGGGTAATTAGTGAAAACCCGAATACCACCAATGTGCATTTGGATTGGGGCGAGCCAAGCAAGATTATTTCCATTCAAATTGATCAAGACCGTGCGCGACAAATGGGTGTGTCTAGTGTGGATTTGGCGAATTTCCTGAACGCCTCAATTACAGGTAGCGCAATTGAACAGTATCGTGAAAAGCGTGAGCTGATCGAAATCCGATTACGTGGTGATAAAGCTGAGCGCGTTGAAGTAGCTTCACTGGCGAGCCTTGCAGTACCAACAGCGAATGGAACAACTGTACCTTTAGCCCAGATTGCGAAAATTGAATACAAATTTGAAGATGGTCTGATTTGGCACCGTAATCGATTACCGACAATTACTGTTCGTGCAGATATTCGTACCAATTTACAGCCAGCTACCGTTGTTGGAGAGTTAGCTGAAACAATGGACAAGTTACGCGCTGAGCTGCCAAGTGGCTACCTCATTGAAGTGGGGGGAACAGTGGAAGAGTCGGCACGCGGACAAAGTTCGGTCAATGCTGGTATGCCACTCTTTTTGGCAGTGGTCATGACATTACTCATGATTCAGCTGAAGAGTTTGTCTCGGGCAACAATTGTATTTTTGACTGCACCATTAGGCTTAATTGGCGTTGTTTTATTCTTACTTTTGTTTAATAAACCATTTGGTTTTGTTGCCATGCTAGGAACCATTGCCTTATCCGGCATGATTATGCGTAACTCACTCATTCTGATTGATCAGATTGAACAAGACAGACAGGCAGGGCATCCAACGTGGGAAGCAATTATTGATGCAACAGTACGCCGTTTCCGTCCGATTATTCTCACGGCATTGGCAGCAGTACTCGCCATGATCCCTCTTTCGCGGAGTATTTTCTTCGGTCCAATGGCTGTTGCGATTATGGGCGGACTCATTGTTGCTACCTTGCTGACATTATTTTTCTTACCTGCATTGTATGCAGCGTGGTTTAAGGTGAAAAAAACAGCATAAAATACATAAATTTTTTGTGAATAAAGGTGCGAAATATTGAAAAGTCCAATATAGTAGCACCTGTCTTTACACAAAAAATACAGGATTATTTCGCTGCATAAAAAATAGGCATAATGCAGTGAATTGAGGTGAAATACAGATGGGGCAAGACCATATCGAACAGCATCGCCGTTATATTGTAATTTCTTATGCGTTCATGTTTCTTGCATTGTTTACGGTTATTTTTGCGGCCTTTGCTTATCTGGTCGCTCGTAAAGTAGCTGTTGTGGATGATGCGGAAGTTTGGATTCATGCTCATGCGCTATGGATTATGCGCAATGGTATTCTATTCCTCCTCATGTCAGTTTTTGCTGTGGTCTGGTTTATTCCTCTCTTCTTTTTTGCATGGGATAGCAACCTTTGGGTAACGGCTTCAACAGTTGCTGGTGTAGTTTTTAGTGCTATTGCTTGGTTATTTTTATTAAATGCATGGTTAAAAGGCTTGTCTAAATATTTAAAAAATAAGGCAGTTTTTTAATATATCTGTTTTTTGAAAGTTTTCCCCTTGTAAATTCGGCTAAAGCCCCCCATTTAGTCGGCAATAGAGTATTGATAAAATTTCCGTGAGGAGCACCGCCAAACATGGCTAAACGTGATTATTATGAGGTTTTAGGCGTTTCAAAAACCGCAAGTGATGATGAGATCAAAAAAGCCTATCGTAAATTGGCGATGAAATATCATCCTGACAGAAACCCTGACAATGCCGAGGCTGAAGAAAAATTTAAAGAAGCTTCTGAAGCTTATGAGATTTTATCGGACAGCGAAAAACGCAGCATGTATGACCGTATGGGACATAATGCGTTTGAAGGCGGCTTTGGTGGCGCTGGTGGTGGCTTTGGCGGTTTCAGTGCAGAAGATATTTTTAGCCAGTTCGGTGATATCTTTGGTGGAGCGTTTGGTGGCGGCGGACGTCAGCAACGCCAACGTCGCGGTTCAGATTTACGCTATGTCATGGAACTTACCCTTGAGGAAGCTGTAAAAGGGGTTAAAAAAACAATTACCTTTACTGCTCCAGCACCATGTGATGTGTGTGATGGTAAAGGCTCTAAAAATCCAAAAGATGTAGAAACTTGTAAAACTTGTCACGGTTCAGGACAAGTGCGTATGCAGCAAGGTTTCTTCTCTGTACAACAAACTTGTGGCACATGTCGTGGCCAAGGCAAAATTATTAAAAACCCATGCCATGCATGTCATGGTTCAGGTGTAGCAGATCGTCAGCAAACATTAGAAGTGACGATTCCTGCAGGTGTGGACAATGGTGACCGCGTTCGTTTAAGTGGTAAAGGCGAGGCTATTCGTGATGGTCAAGCTGGTGACTTATACGTTGAAGTGGTTGTTCGTGAACACGAAATTTTCCAACGTGATGGTGCCGACTTATATATGGACGTACCAGTAAGCATTGCTGATGCTGCACTTGGTAAAGAAATTGAAATCCCGACTTTGGAAGGCCGAGTTAGCTTGAAGATTCCTGAGGGAACTCAAACAGGTAAATTATTCCGGTTACGTGGTAAAGGTGTGCGCCCTGTACGTAGCAGTATGGTGGGTGATTTACTTTGCCGTATCGTGGTAGAAACACCGGTTAACCTAACCTCTCGTCAACGTGAATTACTTAAAGAATTACAAGCATCTTTCGATGGTGAAGACAGTGCTTCTTCACCAAAGAAAAAATCTTTCTTTGATCGCTTATTCGATTAATGATTGATTAGATCAGAAATTAAAAAGAAGGCGGATATTGATAAAATATCCGCCTTTTTATTGCGCTGATTCATCTTATTATTTTTATTCTGCTTAAAAGAAAATGACTCGTAATTATTCTGTAGGATGAGCGACATCAATATCATCAACACTTACGTTGAGTTCACTTGATACAACTGGAGCCACTACAGCTTCGACAGTAGCTTGAGGAGCTGGTTGTATAGCTGCTTTTACTGTTTCTTCAGTTTTTTCTTCAATGATTGGATCAATATCTTCAACTTTAACCTCAGCAGTAGCATCGCTTGTTTGCGCTGTAGGCGTTGCTGCTTGAGTATTTACGTTTGTTGTAATACGTGCTTTAGATAAGCTCTCTAATGTTTCTCCGGGCTGGATTGCAGGTTCTGCAAATGCCACTGAACTTATTATCCCCATAATGGCGGTTAGGCCAATAATTTTCGAATGCATGCTGAACTCCTTATAGTCATCTTTTTTTCATTCGTGGCTCAGTAGTGTGCAGATCAATTCTTTAACTTTTGTGAAAACAGATTAAATTCCGGTTACCTTTAAAAAATATTTTTTACTTTTTATTGTGGGCAAAGAGTTTTGATATAGTAAGCCAATTACGTAAAACAGAAGATTGGGAAGGATTATGTCAGCAGCTCCACGCATTGGTATTTTGGGTGCAGGCGGCCGTATGGGTCGTACACTTATTCAGGCAGTTCAACAAGCAGGCTATCAATTGGCTGCGGCAGTAGAGCGTCCAGAAAGTAGTTTGGTCGGCACAGATGCTGGTGAACTTGCAGGAATTGGTTCAGTGGGAGTGAAGGTTTCAGGAAGCTTGGCTGATGTACTTAAAGATTGCGATGTAATCATTGATTTTACTGCACCAGCTGCAACCGCCCAGCATTTAAAGCTATGTCGTGAAGCTGGCGTGGCTATGGTGATTGGCACTACAGGGATGTCTGATGAGCAAAAGGCTGAATTGGATGAAGCAGCAACGCATACACCTGTTGTATATGCTGCGAACTACTCTGTTGGCGTAAATGTATCAATCAAGTTACTTGAGCTTGCAGCAAAAGTATTTGGCGATACAGTAGATATTGAAGTGATTGAGGCTCACCACCGTCATAAAGTAGATGCACCATCTGGTACTGCATTAATGATGGGTGAAGCAATTGCGGATACGTTAGGCCGTAACTTAAAAGAAGTTGCTGTTTATGGTCGTGAAGGGCATACCGGTCCACGTGATCGTCAAACTATTGGTTTTGAAACCATCCGTGGTGGCGATATTGTAGGGGAACATACGGTCATGTTTATTGGTGAGGGTGAGCGTGTTGAAGTCACTCACAAAGCCACTAACCGTATGAACTTTGCCGCCGGTGCAGTACGAGCTGCTGCATGGGTTGTGGGCCGTGAAGCGCGTAAATATGACATGAAAGATGTTTTAGGGTTGAACGACGTACAGGTGTAAACCATCTGTACACTTCCCATATGTGGCGAGAAAAACAAGATAGAGCAGAACATGAATAAAAAACAAATTGCTTTGACCACTCTTCTTTGCTTAAGCAGCCTCTATACAGGGGCTGCCTCTACAGACAAGGCTAAACTCAGCCTAGACCGTAATCATATTAAAGTGTGGACCTATCAAAAAGCAGATAACCCAGTCTTTCAATATAAAGCGGAAACAACGTTTGATGTACCCCTTGAACGTGCTGTGGCGGTGATTTTAGATGTAGATCGTGCAGCTCAATGGGTGCCTTATATGGGCAAGGTCCAAATGCTTTCTCAGGATGAAAAGAAAGGCGAATTTACTTTATATATGGTGTTAGATTTTCCTTTTCCGCTAAAAGACCGCGATGTAGTGGTTAAAGGAAAAATGAGTAAAGCAGCCAATGGCCTAATTACTATTAAAAATACGGCAGTTAATAGTAACTATCCGATACAACCCGATGTCGTGCGCCTAACACGCTATGAAGGGGATTGGACATTCCAGAAACTTGCCAATAATAAAGTTAAAGTCACCACTAGTGGCTATGCTGATCCAGCGGGTGCAATTCCTTTAAGCTTCGTCAATATGTTTGTTCAACAGCAGCCTTATCAGATGCTGCTTAAAATGAAACGGGAAGTAATGAACCCGATTTATGAGCAACCTAAGTTGCCGGAAATTTTAAAATAAATAAGCTAAAAAAAGCGCCTGAGATCAGGCGCTTTTTTTATTAGTCTGAACACTGTTGTAAGGTTTGAGCGGGGCTGCTTTCTCGTTTGATTTGGAATAAAACCAATAACAAACCTAATCCCGCCAGTAAGGCACCCGCAAAAGATACTGCACTATAACCCCAACCTAAATCGAGTACTAACGCACCTGCAGCAGCGCCTACTGCATTACCTAGGTTAAACGCACCGATATTTACTGAAGAGGCAAGCCCTGGAGCTTCGTGAGCAACTGACATTACCCGCATTTGTAATGGTGGTACTAAAGCAAAGGTTGCTGCACCCCATATCACCAACGCAATGGCTGCTCCAATCTGGCTTTGAGCAAGAATTGGGAAAGTCACCATCATCACAATCAACAGTACCAAGAAACCAATCAGAGTTTTGTTGATAGATAAGTCTGCAAAACGGCCACCTAAATGGTTACCAATCGAGAAGCCGACACCGATCAACACCAACATGAACGTAATGAAGGTTGGTGAAGCATGCGTAAACTCAGTCAAACTTGGCGCAATATAGGTGTAGAGCGTAAACATTGCACCTGCACCGAGTACGGTAGTGAGTAATGCAAGAACCACAGGGGTACGCGTTAATACTTTTAACTCGGCCTTCACGTTTGGTTTTTGGGCAACCATACCTTGCGGTAATGCTTTCCACAAAGCGAGCATAGTAATGATGCCGAGCACGGAAATCGCAAGGAAAGACATACGCCAGCCAATGTTTTGCCCAACCCATGTTGCTAAAGGCACACCACCAATATTGGCAATGGTTAAGCCCATAAACATGGTTGCCACTGCACTAGCCTGTTTATGCGCTGGTACAATACTCGCTGCCACAACAGAACCAATTCCGAAAAAGGCACCGTGGTTCAGGCTTGTAATGAGACGTGCACCTAATAAGCTCATATAATTTGGTGAAAACGCTGCAATCAGGTTACCGACCGTAAAGATCGCCATCAAAAAAATAAGCGCATTACGTCGTGCAAAACCACCAAACCATAGGGTCATAAACGGTGCACCTAGCATTACGCCAAGTGCATAGCCTGTAATTAACATACCGGCTGTTGGAATTGAAATCCCTAAATCATTAGCGATGTTCGGAAGTAACCCCATTGGAGAAAATTCCGTGGTGCCAATGGCAAAGGCACCTATTGCCAATGCCAATAACGAGAACGCCGTATTTGATTGAGTATTCATGAGTTTAGTCCCAAACTGGTGCCCATGGCTCTGGGCTAACTTCACGACTGTTACGGTCGAGTTCGGCAATCATTTGCATTTCAGCCGCAGTTAACTCGATATCCTGTGCTTTTAAATTACTAATCAGGTTTTCACGTTTAGTCGAAGATGGAATGACTGCAAAACCACGCTGCAATGCCCATGCCAATGCAATTTGCGCTGTCGTTGCTTTATGGGCTGCTGCAATCTCCGCTAAAACAGGATCTTGAAGCACTTTGCCGTATGCAAGCGTCATGTATGAAGTGACATCAATATTCTTCTCTTGTAAGAAATTCACAAGTTTATGGTTTTGAAGATAAGGACTCAGCTCAATCTGGTTCGTTGCAATATGCTCTACACCAATTGTGTCAATTGCTTGTTGGGTAAGTGCAATATTGAAGTTTGAAATACCAATTTGTTTGGTTAAGCCCTGTTGCTTTGCTTCAAGTAAAAGCTGCATGATTTCAGGAATTGAAACGCCTAAATCCGGTGCTGGCCAGTGAATCAAAGTTAAATCGACATGGTCAGTACGAAGCTTTTGTAAGCTCTCTTTTAAGCTTGGAATAAACTTATCTTGAGCAAAATTATCTACCCAGATTTTTGTGGTTAAAAATAAGTCCTGACGTGATACGCCACTTTCAGCAATCGCTTGACCAATTGCCGCTTCATTTTCATAGATTTGAGCAGTATCAATTGCACGATAACCGACATCTAGCGCATTTTTAACAGAATCAATCACAGCTTGTTCTTTTAGGCGGAAAGTTCCTAGACCAAAACGTGGGATATTCATGTATTCACCTGAAATTAAATAATTGTTTAACTTGAGGTGCATTTTGCTTTTTTTATTGTTGCGAAAAAATAGATGAATAAGCAAAATATCTTTGATGTTTAGTCAATAATAGAATAAACGATGAAATCAACAATTGAAGAACTTGTTGCCTTTATCACAATTGTTGATACAGGTTCATTTGTGGCAGCAGCAGAACATTTAAAGCAAACACCTTCGGGGGTGAGCCGATCTTTAACCCGTTTGGAAGCAAAGTTAGATGTGACTTTGCTAGAGCGAACAACGCGTAAATTGAAACTGACTCAAGAAGGGCAACAATTTCTTATAAAGGCCCGTAAAATTTTAAATGAGCTGAATGCGGCCGAAGAAGAACTTCAAAAGTCTGATCAAGGTACTGCCGGTCTTATTCGGGTTGATTCTGCCACACCGTTTGTTTTGCACGTGATTGCACCATTAATGCATAAATTCCGTGAGTGTTACCCCGATATTGAAATCGAATTAAATAGCAATGATCAGGTGATTGACTTACTTCAGCATAAAACCGATGTCGCATTTCGATTTGGGGAACTTAATGACTCTAGTCTGCACGCCAAATTGGTATGTAAGAGCCGTTTATATATTGTGGCAAGTCCTGACTATCTAGCTCTTAAGGGAACGCCAACACAACCTGAAGAACTTGAACACCATGATTTAATTGGCTTTACTAGACCTACTTATATCAATAGCTGGCCAATTAAAGTTGGCGATCAATATTTTTTTGCCCAATCAAAAATTAAAGCATCGAGTGGAGAGACCGTACGCCAACTGACGATTAGAGGACACGGCATTGCGCGACTATCTGAATTTGAAATTTGGAAAGATATGGAAGAAGGGCGATTGATTGCATTATTTGAAGACAAAATTGAGCATCAATATCAAAGCATCCATGCTGTGTATTATCAACAAGAGCATCTACCAAAACGAATCCGTTTATTCATTGAATTTTTGGCAGAACAGTTAAAAGATGGTTTTAAAAACGCTCTCTAAAGGTCGTATAACTATCGGTTGGAATATGAACTTCTAAAATAGGTGTCGTTTGTCCTTGTGCCGAATGTTGAGACAGAAAATAGCTTTTTTGCTGTTCTCGGCAGCTAAAATATAGTTTGGAATAGACTGAATTCACCATAACAACTTCATTTGAGCTATTACGTTTATATTCATAATGAGAAATCGCACTGGTCTCGTCATCAGTGCGGTGCTCCATTTTGTAGTCTTGCTGGTTGGTCATTTTTAAATAACCTTCAATCAAACTTTGGCAAACCGTGTGTCTGTGCTGTTCATTTTTGGGTTGTGGTTGGCAACCTGCTAAAACAATAGTAAATAACAATATAACTTTTAATTTCATTGGTTTGCTACTCTCCGAGTTGATTTCCATAGCCTAAAGGTGTTCTATAAACCAGTACAGATACAGAAATTTTTAAAAAAGCAGCACAGAATGACTTTTCAATATCAGGTTCTTGCCAATCAATTAGCACATCGTATTTATCAAGATGAACTTAAACCTCATCAAAAGCTCATTTCCTTACGAGATTTTGCCCGTCAACAAGGTATTAGTTTAAGTACAGCAAAAAGTTGCTATGAATTACTTGAGGCGAGGGGACTCATTTATGTAAAGCCGAAGTCAGGTTATTTTGTAGTTGCTCGTACCCCATCCAGCCCTATTCCGGATAGTCCGGATTTCTTATCTTTGCCTCGGCATGTCTCAAATCTGGAGTTGCATAACCAAATTCAGGAAGCTGCCTTACAAAGTCATCTTGTACCTTTGGGATCGATTCAGTTAACGCCGCACTTTATTCCTGTAGAAGGTTTACGTCGTTCTATTCAACGTGCTTTAAAAAATTGTCAGCCTCAAGATTTTCTTTATTGTAATAAACAAGGTCATGAACAATTAAGAAAAGCACTATCCGATCATTGGCGTGAAGATGGCATTTATATCGCTCCGGAAGATATTTTTATTACCAATGGCTGTATGCCTGCTTTGTCTTTGGTGATTCAGAAGCTCACTGAAGTGGGCGATAGTATTCTTATTCCTACACCCACCTATAATGGTCATTTACAGTTATTAGCAAGTTTAAAACGACAAATTGTTGAGATTCCGGCAGATCATCGTGGCATTGATCTTGAGCGCTTAGAATCTTTAATGCAGCAAGGTTTGGCGAAGGTTTGCTTAATGACAGCCAATTATCAAAATCCATTGGGATATTGTTTTAGCAATGCAGAGAAACAGAAGATTGCTGAATTAGCTGCAAAATATCAGTGTTTTATTATTGAAGACGATATTTTTGGTGAATGTGGCTACAGTAGTGAGCGACCATTACCCATTCGATATTGGGATCGCGAAGGTTATGTCATTTGGTGTGGTTCGGTTTCTAAGTCTTTGTCGAGTGCGTATCGAGTAGGATGGTTTTGTTTAACGACAAAGTTAGAGCATTTAAAACTTGAACTGCTGGTAAGTAATATCGGGGTGAATACGCCCTTACAGTTAGGTCTAGCTGATTTTATTTATAGTCGTGCTTATCGAGAACATTTAGAGCAGTTAAGACCCAACTTGATGCGGCAAGTTGAAGAATACCGTAGCTGTATTTTAAGAGCCTTTGAAGGTATACCAATTGCATTGAGCCAGCCCGAAGGCGGATATGCATTATGGATACAGTTACCTAAGAGTGTAGATAGTTTAGCGCTCTATTACACTGCACAAGCTCAGGGAATTACAGTGGTATCGGGCCATGTTTTTGGTGAGGATGAACGCTATCGACATTTCATTCGTTTAAACGCAGGCCATGAGTTAACTGCCGATGTCCGCCAAGCAATTATGAGCTTGGCAGGCTGGTCGCGACAACAGATGCAAACAGTGAGTTAGTTTTATTCTGCAAAGTCTGCTTTAAGCACAATGCGGTAGCGTGCTTGACCTGAGTGTAGACGTTCAATTGCTTCATTGAGCTGTGACATTGGAAATAGCTCAATTTGAGGCGCAATTTTTTTGCGTGCGGCAAACTTCAAAAGTTGACGTAGAGCAGCAGGTGAACCTGTAGGTGAACCAGTTACTGACTTGGCACCATCAATGAGAGAACCTACAGAAACAGGAACAGGTTCTAGGGTTAGTCCTAAAAAGTGCAAAGAACCGTTTGGTGCTAGCGTAGAAATGAAAGCACGCCAATTTAAAGTCACATTTACGGTACTCAGCAATAAATCAAATTTACCCTTTTGAGCTTTTACCGCTTCTGTATCGCGGCTATTCACCACATGGTCGGCTCCCATAGCTTTGAGTTCTTCGGTTTTATCTGGGTTAGAACTAAACGCCGTAATTTCACAGCCCCACGCTTTTAGGAGCTTAATGGCGATATGACCCAAACCACCAATACCAATCACACCCACGTGATGTGTTGCCTGAATTTTGTGTTTGAGTAATGGGTCAAAAACGGTAATTCCGCCGCAAAGTAAAGGGCCTGCACTTTCGGGGTCTAAATCTTCGGGAAGGGGAATGGCCCATTGCCAACCAGCACGAACCTTATCGGCAAAGCCACCCGCATGTCCCACGATTGTTGCGACATTTTCGCCCGTACAAAGAACTTGCTGACCGCCAATACACTCATCACAGGCTTGGCAACTTTCGGCGGTCCAGCCAATACCGACACGTTGCCCAATTTGTAGTCCTTTGGCTTCTGAGCCTAAAGCAACAATTCGTCCAATAATTTCATGGCCTGCAACTACAGGGTACATGGTTGAGCGCCATTCATTATTTAAAACAGAAATATCAGAATGACACAAACCACAGTATTCAACTTTTACCTCAACCTGATGCGGTTGTAATTCACCTGCATCAAATTGATATGGGACCAGTTTTTCACCTGCCTGCATTGCAGCATAAGCCTGAATCGTATTATTGCTCATCGGAAACTCCTTAAGCGGATTTGAACCGTTCTGGTGGGTTATGAAGCTTTAAATTGACAATCATTTTCATGGTCATTGACCATACCCACTGCCTGCATAAACGCATAGCAGGTGGTTGGACCAACAAATTTGAAACCATTTTTTTTAAGCGTTTTGGAAAGTTTTAGGCTGAGCTCAGTTTGAGCAGGGGCCTTGCGATAATCTGCAACATCATTGTGTTGAGGAGTGGCATCTACAAACTGCCAAAGCCATTTAGAAACATCACCAACTTGAGCTTTAAGGGCTTGCCAAGCAATCGCATTATCGCGAATGGCTTTGAGTTTGCCTAAATGACGAATTAAGCCTGCATCGGATAGTTTTGTTTCTAAAAAGTCATCCGTAAATGCGGCAATGTCAGCAATAGCATGATTAAAAAAGTGCTGACGGTAGCTTTCTCTTTTTTTCAGTACGGTAATCCAAGATAGGCCTGCTTGTTGCCCTTCAAGACAGAGCATTTCAAATAATCGGGCTTCGTCGTGTTCTGGTTTGCCCCATTCTTCATCATGGTAAGCAATATAGAGTGGATCATCGGAACACCATCCGCAGCGTTGAGTTTTCATGATGATGCTCCTTATATTTATCTTGGTATTTTAGAGTTTGAATGGTACCCATTCATTTGGGCGAGTATCCCAATAATACAGTTCAGCTTGAGTTAAGTCTTCAAACTTTAGCCAAAAGTCTTTACCAACTTTATCTGAAAAACCAGTACTGATCAGTAGGGCATCATCACTGATTTCCATGATCCAGCCTTGATAGCTATTGCCATTTAAAATGATCTTTTGCTGGTTGCCAGACTCGGCAAACTCTACTAAGCGATTGATCAGCGCTTCCGACATAAAATGTTCCTAGCGTAAATATGAATAAGGATTAACAGCACCACGACCTTTACCATCTAAGTAAAGACCATAATGAAGATGAGGTGAAGTATAACGTGCATTGCCCGTGTTGCCGACATAGCCAATTAAATCACCTTTTTTGACATAGTCACCTACGTTTAAGCCACGTTTATGTCCATCAAGATGAGCATAATAATGCCATGTTCCTGCCGGGCCTAAAATCCAGATGACTTTGCCACCGAGGTTATTATTACGAAGATCGGCAATGAGCCCTTCAGTTACACTGTACACTTTGGTTCCACGTGGAGCCAAAATATCAATTCCTTCGTGGCTACGGCCCTGACTCCGAGCAGCTCCCCATGTATCTTTTAACTCATCTCGATCGACACCTTTTACCGGAACAGGAAGCCGACTTGGAAGCTGCATACTCTTGAGTTTGCTAACTTGGGCTGGTGAAAGCGGGGCAGGTTTTTTAGGCGCACTGGCGCAGGCTGCTAATAGAATAATGAGAAAACCAAGTGAGAGATGGGAAACTAAACGTCGCACAAAATACTCCCTGTCACAGCCATATCAAAATTATTTTGCTCACTATGTCATGAACGGCTTGTCGAGATCAATTTTTTCATAGCAGTTGGAACACCTTTAGCAATAGCTTGTTCCGGACTCAGCCATTGGCCTTCAAGTTCAATCGCCAGATGTTCTTTCTGATCAGGTTCCACGTGGAACACATGAGCATTAAGTAACCATGTGAAGTGAGTAAAGCTATGACTGATCTGAAAAGTTTGCGGTTGAGGTTGTAGCTTAAATTGCTGACTTAATTTCAAGCGTTCATGTTCATTTTCTAAAATAGGTAAACAAAATAAACCGCCCCATAGACCATGAGCTTGGCGTTGTTGCCAGAACCATTCATCTTCGCACTGAATAACAAGAACATCTGCCGTTTTAACAGGCGGTGTTTTTTTCGGTTTTTTAAAAGGTAATTCTTGTTCTAAACCTTGCTGGTAAGCCTGACAATGAGCTTGCATTGGGCAATATAAACAAAGAGGTTTTTTAGGCGTACAGATGGTCGCACCCAAGTCCATAATTGCTTGAGTGTAGTCATGATTGCGTTGGGTGGGACAAAGCTCTTCAGCCAGTTTCCACATTTCACGTTCGTGCTGTGGTTTGCTTAAGTCATCTTCAATGGCAAAGAAGCGAGCTAAAACGCGTTTCACGTTGCCATCCATAATCACGCCATACTGACGTAAACCTAAAGACATGAGTGCACCTGCGGTCGAGCGACCAATGCCCGGTAGTGCAATCCATTCTTCTAGGGTTTCAGGAAATTTGCCTTGCTGTGCTACAAGGCCGGCAGCTTTATGCAAATTGCGGGCACGAGCGTAATAGCCAAGACCTGCCCAATAAGGGGCGACTTCATCCCAAGTTGCATAGCCTAAAGCTTCTACAGTTGGGAAGCGCTCCATAAAGCGGTCAAAATATTGCAGAACTGTTTTTACCTGAGTTTGCTGTAACATAATTTCAGAAACCCAGACTTTGTATGGATCATCTGCGACTTGCCAAGGCAAATCATGCCGACCATGTTGATCGAACCAGTTTAAGAGGGCATCAGAAAAAGAAAATTCAGGCATGAACAGCTATAGAAGAAAAGTAAGGGCTAAATTATAGCTGAAATTTGGGTGAAATTTTGTTTAAAGCAACCGAAGAAAATGGGCATATGAAAACAGGGACTACATCAAAAATGTAGTCCCTGTTCTATGAGTAAAAAGGATTAATCCTTTTGTACACCCCAACGTTGATCAAGTTTCAACGGTTGATTTTTGTAGTATGGAATGACATGAATGTGAAAATGGTCAGAAGTCTGTCCAAACACTTCACCATCATTAAAGCCAATATGGAAACCGTCTGGCTGATGGCGAAGCTGGGTTTCATGACGGGCAATTTCAAGAAGTGTCAGTAAGCCTTGATGTTCTTTAGAAGTAATATCAAAAAACGAGCTGACATGGCGTAGCGGAGTCACTACACAGTGACCTTTAGACAACGGATTTGGGTCTGGTAAAATTACAGCAAATTCATTCTTATCAATGATGTCATATTCATCAAAATCGCAATACGGACATTTTTTGTCAGTCATTGTTGTATCCTCTCATGTTATTCCATTAAACCCCGAGTGCGGGAAATAAGACTAGGCTTTGCTCTAGCTCAACGGGAGTATATTTATTGAAGTATGGTTTAAAAAATACAGTAAAAATATTGCAAAGTCATAAACATTTAAGGGAGCAAATGCGAAAAATGCCATTTGCTCCAAATTTGCTTCTTTTATTTTAAAGTACGTTCTAATAAAGCGTACATTTTAGCAAGGCCTTGTTTCTCCGCTTCGCTGTTGTAGCCAAGGTCTACACCATTCGCTTTAGCTCTTTCATCTGCAAGCGGGTTACTAAAGCCATGTTTAGCATCTTTTAAAACCACTACCTCATGTTTAACCTCAGCAGCTTGCATCTCTTTTTCAAAATTAGCAACATCTTCTAAGGTGACCATGCTGTCTAGTTCACCATGTAGAACCAATACCTCACCTTGAATGTTGCCTTTTTGAGCAGGAGCTTTAGGCGTTAATGTACCATGAAATGTCGCAGTTGCTTTGAGGGGAGCACCTGAGCGAGCTAGATCGAGTACCACTTTGCCACCATAGCAAAAACCTACCGCTGCAAGTTTTTCACTATTCACTTCCGGTTGAGCAGCTAAAGTCTGAAGCCCTGCGTTGGCACGATCAGTCACCGTGTCTAGATCTTCAAATGTCTGCATCATCCATTCATAAGCTTGAGCTGCAGTCGTTGTTACTTTTTTATCGCCATACATGTCAATTGCAAGTGCAGCATAACCGTGTTCAGCAAGTTCACGCGCACGTTGTTCAGTGTATTCGTTACGACCCCACCACTCAGGACCAATAATGACACCTGGTACAGGTGTTTCACTTTCTGGAGCCGCAAAGTAACCAATTAAATGGCTACCATCTGGTGCAGTATATTGAATTTCACGGGTTTTAATTGCTGTACTCATGACATTAATCCTGAAATTAAATTCGATTTAAATACGCTTGATTAAAGCATAAAAAATAAAAGCCATATAAATAACTATGTAAAAAACTACATCAAAAGAAAAGCATAGAAATATTTATGCAATAAAAAAGAAGGAACGAGTTCCTTCTTTTTGATATGGTCATGATTAAATTAAGTTCGGCCTCGCGAAATAAAACCAATAACAGCGAGAATTACAGCTATCACTAATAAAATCACGGCAAAGTCTTTAGATAACCCTGCAACACCACCAAACCCTAATAGACTGGCAATGAGTGCAATCACTGCAAAAATTATTGCCCAACGGAACATATGCTGTCCTCCTTATTTTTCATTGTCTTTTTACTATATAGCGTGTTTTTTGCACGAAATGTGTCGTTTATGTGGTTGAAATGTATATTAAACAATCATTTTGTGATGCCAAAAATACGGCTTCTTTTCTTAAGACCAGCGTACTTCAATGCTATAATCTGACTTTGCTTGATCTATATAGCCGTTAAAATCTTATGTCTACCGAGACCTCACTTCGTCCATTGTTTTGGAAAAATTATACGCTAGAGCAACTGACTCAGGCTGAGTGGGAGGCACTGTGTGATGGATGCGGATTGTGCTGTTTGGTCAAGCTAGAAGATGAAGATACACATGAAGTTGCGTACACCAAAGTGGCGTGCAAGTTACTTGATTGCAATACTGGACGTTGTTCTGACTACCCAAACCGTCAGCAGCAAGTACCCGACTGTTTACAACTAACACCGGAAACTTTAAAAACCATACACTGGTTGCCATCGAGCTGTGCCTATAAACGTTTGAATGAAGGCAAAAATTTACCTTCTTGGCACTATTTAAATACGGGTTCCAGACAAAGCGTAGTGAAAGCGAAAAAGTCGGTAGCAGGGCGTTGTATTCCTGAAACTGATGTACATGAAGATGATATCGAAGATTATGTGGTGCGTTGGGTGCGTTAATACGCTCCCGATGAGCATTTTTAATTACAGCGTATAATAAAGTAACATTTTTATCGTAAATTTTTTAATCATCTCCGTTATATAAAAATAAAAGCAAAAGGAGATAAAAATGATGAGACGATTAGCAGCCCCCTTATTATGTAGTAGTTTCTTCTTGTTAATGGCCTGTGGCTCTAATAATACTAATTCAAAAAATCCTGAACAAAATACAACTGCAAAAACAGAGCAGACCAGTGCTGCCAAACAAACTTATCAGGTCGCGGCAGTCGCACATTTTAATGAGCCTTGGGCGATCACCAGTTTGCCTGATCAGCGGTTATTGGTGACTGAACGGCAAGGTAAGCTAAAAATTTTTAATCCACAAAATAAACAAGTGCTAGATGTTCAGGGTGTTCCAGCGGTGAACTATGGCGGACAGGGTGGTTTAGGGGATGTTGCTCTACATCCAGACTTTGCCAAAAATCACTGGATATATCTTAGTTATGCAGCCAAAGGACAAGGTGGATCTGGTGCAGTGATTTCACGTGCGAAATTAGATTTATCTAATCCCAATCAGTCAAAACTTATCGATATAAAGCAGATTTGGCAGCAAGTGCCCAAAGTTTCAGGGCAAGGCCATTATGGGCATCGTATGCTTTTTGACGCAGATGGTAAGCTTTGGGTGAGTTCAGGTGAGCGCCAAAAGTTTGACCCTGCCCAAAATATAAAAAGCAACTTGGGCAAAATCTTGCGTTTAAATGACGACGGTTCAGCAGCCTTAGGTAACCCTTTTTATGAGCAAGGCGGTGTCACTGCTGAAATATGGTCACTTGGACATCGTAACCCATTAGGAATGGCCTTTGACCGTAAAGGACAGCTATGGGTGGTTGAGATGGGGCCTAAAGGTGGTGATGAGCTTAATATTATTACCAAAGGCGAAAACTATGGTTATCCGATTGTTTCAAATGGAGATCATTATTCAGGGCAGCCTATTCCAGATCATCACACGCGCCCAGAGTTTAAAGCACCTGAAATTGACTGGACCCCTGTAATCTCACCGTCGAGCTTAATTATTTATCGCGGACAACAATTTCCCGCATGGCAAAATAAAGCTTTAATTGGCGGGTTATCTTCAGAAGCAATTGTAGTTGTAGATTTAGAGCATAAGCCCGTAAAAGAAGTACAAAGATTAGAGATGAAGCAACGTATTCGTGGGTTACATGAAGCACAAGACGGTTCAATTTGGGTAATTGAAGATGGCCCCAATGCTCGTTTACTCAAGCTGAGTAAGAAACCCTCTTAATGCTAGGAAATACCCTGTAAATAAAGGATGTGTCTCATAGATTCAAATTGTAGATTTCTGTGAGACACAATAGACTATAGTGAAAAGACGATAAAGCTATTTGAGATGTCAGACACCCATATTCCACTTCCTGAACGCCTGCGCCCGAGAGACTTGTCTGAAATTATTGGGCAAGATCATTTGTTAGGTGAACATGCGCCCTTACGTCAAATGATTGATCAGGGGCATTTGCCTTCTATTATTTTTTGGGGGCCGCCAGGCGTCGGTAAAACGACAATTGCTTTGCTTTTAGCTCAGGCAATAGATCGTCCATTTGTGAGCTTATCTGCGCTGAATACGGGAGTAAAAGAATTACGTGAAGTAATTGCAGAAAGTGGTGACTTACTGACCCCTGTAGTTTTTATTGACGAAATCCACCGCTTTAATAAATCACAGCAAGATGCATTATTAGGTGCCGTAGAAAAAGGTAAAATTACCTTAATTGGCGCCACCACTGAAAACCCGTCTTTTGAAGTCAATAGTGCACTTTTATCACGCTGTCAGGTCTATACCTTAAACAGTTTAGACAGTGAGGCAATTCAGACGCTACTTAACAATGCACTCCAAAACGATAAATTTTTAAAAGAACGCTATATTCATATTGAAGAGTATGATGCTCTTTTACAGTTTGCAGCAGGTGATGCTCGTAAGGCACTCAATTTACTTGACTTAATTGCAAGTACTTTTGAGCCCGAAGTTGAAAATACCATTACCAATGCGGTTGTAGTAAAAGTCGCTCAGCAAAATATTGCGCGTTATGACAAATCGGGTGAACAGCATTACGACCTCGTTTCTGCCTTTATTAAATCGATTCGTGGTAGTGATCCGGATGCGGCTTTGTACTGGATGGCACGGATGCTTAAAGGTGGGGAAGATCCGGTTTTTATTGCAAGACGTATGTTGATTGCCGCTTCAGAAGACATTGGAAACTCGAATCCAAATGCACTATTGCTTGCAGGTGAATGTTTCCGTTCTGTACAGGCGGTGGGAATGCCTGAGGCTCGAATTATTTTGGGTCAAACAGCAGTTTATTTAGCGACCAGTGCAAAAAGTAATAGTACTTACCTCGCGATTAATAAGGCCTTGGAACTTGCTGAGAAAACGGCAAATTTACCAGTACCTTTACACTTGAGAAATGCGCCAACCAAGCTGATGAAACAGCAAGGTTATGGAATTAATTATCTCTATCCTCATGACTACCCAGAGCACTTTGTACTGCAAGACTACTTGCCACCTGAGTTAAAGGGAACCAAACTCTATGAGTCGGCAAGAAACAAGCGTGAAGTTGAAGGTGAACGCTTACAACAACGCAGATGGCAGCAGGAACAATAGTTTATTGTTTCCTGCTATTGTTCCAATTCTTCAGTCACCTGACCATAAATCAGCAGGGTAAACACGCCTGTACCACCAATAATATTGCCAATGGTGGTTGGGATCAGGAAATTAAACAGATATTCACCAAGAGAAGCTTCTCCTTGCCAGACCAGATAGGACATTTCGGTAGAGCCAACGACCACATGGGTAAAGTCGCCTAGTCCTATCAGATAAGTCATGAAAAAGATGACTAGGAATTTATTGCTGACGGAAGGTAGCATCCAGACCAATGCAGCAATTAAAAGACCAGACATAACCCCTTTAAGCAGATTTTGGGTGGCGGAAAAAGACGCAACATGATGTGCGAGCTCATCTAGGGCTTTGTCAATGTTTGGAGTAAACAGGTCGGTGGTCAGGAAGAATAAACTTGCCAAAGCTGTTCCAATGATATTGCATAGAATCACAATTCCCCATAGACGGCCTACAGCTCGTAATTTGTCTAAGGTAAAGGGCTTAAATAGGGGCACAACTGTAGTAATGGTATTTTCGGTAAAGAGTTGCATGTGTCCTAAAATAGCGATCAGGAATCCAATGGTATAACCGAAATTGGTAATTAAATCGGTCCAGATGGCATCAGTTGGGATATAAGAAGCAATAATCGCTTTAAATACAAATGAAAAACTGATGACGAGACCGGCTGCAATGCCTGAAAAGATGAGCGCGGCTGTCGGGCGATCTAACTCTTCGGCACCATCACGGCGAATAATTTCATATACTAAACGGGGCGACAGTTTCTCGTGTTCTTCAACTGCCATTTTTTCACGCCAGCTTAGGGTTTGATCGACTTTCTCTTCTTCTAGTTCATGGTCCATCGGGTTTACTCCTCACTGAATAAATAATTTATATTTATCGTTTTTTATTTATTGTTAAGGCAGTGTTCAGGATAAATCTAGAAGATTCCTACCAGCTTTATGTGTTTTTTTATAAATTGAACACTCGGGGGGTAAGCGAACTAGAACAATAATGCATGAAGAAAAGAATCGACCAGACCTGATAGAAAAGTTAAGTATAAGAAAAGATAGCAAACTCAATCAGCCTGCTATAAAAAGTGTAACGTTGAAGCTAAGCGCTTGTAGTCATGCAAATAGCAACAATAATTAAAACAAGGTATATGCTCTCAAGGTACGTATGAGTTTCATATAGTCGCCTTGGGAAGCTTCAGAAATGACAGCTTCGACTTCAGCTTGGCTCCATCCTTGCTTTAAGGCAGAGTGGCTAAAATTAGATAAAATCACTAATGGATTTTCACCAAAATGGATTGGATGATTCATTAATCTCTTTTCAGGCTTAAATAGTTCCATAGACTCATCCTATTTAAAAATTTAATTATTGTGATGCAATTTATATTTTTTTTGATTTTAGTGCCTTGTTTTGAGATTGTGCAAGTCATAATTTAATTAAATATACAAATCTGTCTACTTTTCCTAAATTCTTGGGTGCTGAAAATAAAAAAACCGAGCTGAAATGCTCGGTTTTTTATAAAGTTGAGCTGATTAGATGTCAGATAAATCTACGCCTAAACGAGCAGCAACTTCTTCATAAGCTTCAACAACACCGCCTAAGCCTTGACGGAAACGGTCTTTGTCGAGTTTTTTCTTAGTATCTTTGTCCCATAAACGGCAACCGTCTGGAGAGAATTCATCACCAAGTACGATACGATCATGGAAAACACCAAATTCAAGTTTGAAGTCCACCAAAATCATGTTGCCTTCAGCAAATAATGCTTTTAATACATCATTTACTTTATAAGTTAACACTTTCATTTGTTCTAACTGTTCAGCAGTCGCCCAACCTAAAGCAATCGCTTGAGATTCGTTAACCATTGGATCGCCTAGGCCATCATCTTTGTAGAACAATTCAAATGTAGGAGGAGTTAACTCTTTACCTTCTTCTACACCTAAACGACGGCATAGAGAACCTGCTGCATAGTTACGGATTACACATTCAACAGGAATCATTTGAAGTTTTTTAACAAGAACTTCAGTTGGAGAAAGCAATTTTTCAAAATGCGTTTCGATACCCGCTTCAGCAAGTTTTTCCATGATGAAGGCGTTAAAACGGTTGTTCACCTTGCCTTTACGATCTAGTTGTTCGATTTTTTCGCCATTGAACGCAGAGGCATCATCACGAAAGACTAAAATCAGATGGTCGGCATTGTCTGTTTCATATACAGATTTTGCTTTACCAGTATAGAGCAAGGTTTGTTTTAACATGAGGGAACCTTTTTAAAAAAAATGCCTAGTAAACGACTAGGCTGGCCAATTTTGGTAAATCTGGTTTAACACTTCTGCGGCAACATCAGGGCTAGCAAAAGTGTTATCTGGATTAAATAGAGCAAGGCTATGACTAGAGCCAACACCAGTGAGCTTAAGCACATATGTATTGTCATTTACTTTAATCGTCGCTTGATTGTTACCTTGAGCGATGACGTTGTAATTTAACGTGCTTAACGTAGCTTTGGTGTATTGCCAAATCTCGGCAGTACTTCCATCAATTTTTAACAGTGGATTTTTATTACCATCTGTCACAAGTTGAGGGCGACCAAGCGCACTACCTGTTTGAGCAGATGCATCTGCTGTCGTATCAGTTTGAAGTGGTTCAGGACGTGGCAATGCAAAACGATTGCCACGCTTGTTTTCAAACTTCGGTGCGTGATCGATAGCAAGCTGGTCTACTGTTGGTGCAGGATACAAAGGTGTCGCTGGTCGTACAGTTGCATCGGCAGGGTACTCAAGTGGGGCGAGTTGCTTTGCATTTTTATAATCTAAAGAGTGATTATTGAGTGCGAAGCGACCACAGCCAGCTAAACTTAAGGCTGAAACTGCAAGGACTAAACCAAGACGTAATTGCATCATAAATTGCTCTTATTAAATAATTCCCGCATCTTTTAGGGCATTGCGGAGAGGTTCGCGATATTGCTCAGCGAGAGGAGTGAGTGGTAAACGAATACCAGTATCAATCAGTCCCATCTCATGTAGTGCCCATTTCACAGGAATTGGGTTTGATTCGCAAAATAGAATATTGTGTAAATTTGCAATCTTATTGTTAAGCGTCTTTGCTTGTTGCTCATCTTTTGCAATTGCAACCGCACATACTTCGCTCATTGCTTTAGGTGCAATGTTTGCAGTAACCGAGATATTACCGTCTGCGCCAAGAAGCATAAGTTCCCACGCAGTTTCATCGTCACCTGAGTACACAGCCATCTTGCCGTTTAAAGCATCGATTAAAGCTTTACCGCGTGGTACGTCACCTGTTGCATCTTTAATGCCGACAATATTTGGAATTTCCGCTAAACGAACAGCTGTATCGTTTGACAAATCTACACCTGTACGACCAGGTACGTTGTAAAGAATAAGCGGTAATTCAACAGCTTCAGCAATCGCTTTATAGTGTTGGTAAAGGCCTTCTTGAGTCGGCTTGTTATAGTATGGGGTTACAAGTAAAGCTGCATCTGCGCCAAGGTCTTTGGCAGCTTTAGTTAATTCGATTGCTTCACGGGTTGAGTTTGCACCAGTACCGGCAATAATTGGAATACGTTTGTTGGCTACACGAATAATTTCTTTAATAACCTGTGTGTGCTCTTCCATGCTCAATGTTGAGGCTTCGCCGGTTGTACCGACGGCTACAATACTGTTTGTACCTTGTTCTATGTGCCACTCAACCAGCTTCTCAAGACTCTTCCAATCTACACCGCCATCTTTCAACATGGGAGTGACGATTGCGACGATTGAGCCTTGAATGGTCTGTGCTTGCTGAGTCATTTTAAAAAATATCCTATTTATCCATCCGAATCTGAGGTAAGAAAAACAAAATGTGGGATGGTTGCAGTATTTTGATTGTCCAGTTCTAACAATAACAGATTGTTGAATGACAATTATGCAAATTATGACTGATCAGACGCATAAGAACAATATGCTTGACTGATAAACCCTATGTAAACTTGAGCAAAACATAGAATGCCAATTTGATGATTTCAAGTAAAAGACAGTAAAAATGAGAATATGGTGCAATTCTTCCAACCTCTACTTAACACGGTCTTTTTTATGGCAAGATAAAATGCATATTTTTCCCGAATGGGACTTAAGATGGCATGAAAATGAATAAACAACCACAAAATTCGGCTTTAGTCGTAGTTGACGTGCAAAATGGTTTTACCCCTGGTGGAAACCTAGCAGTTGCCGACGCCGATACGATTATTCCGACCATTAACCAATTGGCAGGTTGTTTTGAAAATGTAGTCCTCACTCAAGACTGGCATCCGGATAATCACATTTCTTTTGCAGCCAACCATCCGGGCAAGCAGCCATTTGAAACGATTGAACTGGATTATGGATCACAGGTGCTTTGGCCTAAGCATTGTATACAAGGCACTCATGATGCCGAATTTCATCCGGATTTAAATATCCCGACAGCTCAACTGATTATCCGAAAAGGTTTTCATGCTCATATTGATAGTTACTCGGCTTTTATGGAAGCTGACCACACCACAATGACAGGTTTAACGGGATATTTAAAAGAACGTGGTATTGATACGGTCTATGTGGTCGGAATTGCTACAGACTTTTGTGTCGCATGGACTGCTTTAGATGCGGTTAAGCAAGGCTTTAAAACTTTAGTAATTGAAGATGCGTGCAAAGGTATTGATCTTAATGGTTCATTAGAACAAGCATGGCAAACTATGCAGCAACAAGGTGTTGTTCGTATTCAATCGACTGATCTGTTGAATGAATGCTAGAGATACTGATTTTGATGCTTGGACTTTAATTGCGATTTGGTATGGATGAACAGTATGTCTGCATTACTCCGTTTTACTCAGTTTGTTCAAAAGACGTTTGCCCTATGGGTAATTATTTTTGCAGCTCTGGCGCTATGGCAACCTGAATTTTTTGTTTGGCTCAAAGCGTACATCCCATGGATTTTGGGCATTATTATGCTTGGCATGGGAATGACCATGACCGTTGATGATTTTAAAGGGGTACTACAAAGCCCTAAAGCCGTGTTAATTGGGGTTGTCGCGCAGTTTGTGGTGATGCCGGGCTTGGCATTTATTTTATGTAAATTATTTAATTTGCCTCCTGAAATTGCGGTCGGCGTTATTTTGGTAGGTTGTTGCCCAGGAGGAACAGCTTCAAATGTCATTACCTATATGGCCAAAGGCAATGTGGCTTTATCGGTCGCCTGTACCTCGGTATCAACACTCTTGGCTCCTGTGTTAACACCTGCAATTTTCTATCTACTCGCCAGCCAATGGCTAAAGATTGACGCGGCTTCGATGTTTATTTCGATTTTGCAGGTCGTACTACTTCCGATTGTGATTGGGCTGATTTTGCGAACTTGGCTTAAACGTCAGGTTGAATCCTATATTCAAGTCATGCCATTAGTTTCAGTGATTGCAATTGTAGCGATTGTGGCAGCCATTATTGGTGGCAGTAAAGCAGCTATTTTACAGTCGGGTTTGCTCATTTTGGCGGTAGTGATATTGCATAATGGGCTTGGATATTTATTAGGTTTTGCCGCAGCGCGTTTCTTTAAATTGCCTTATGCGGACAGTAAAGCAATTGCGGTAGAAGTAGGAATGCAAAACTCAGGCTTGGGCGTGGCGCTTGCAGCAGTGCATTTTGCGGCTTCCCCGATTACTGCCGTACCAAGTGCTATTTTCAGCCTTTGGCATAATATTTCTGGTCCTGCACTTGCGACTTATTGGGCAAGTAAACACAAACAAGAATAACTATATAAACGATATACATTAGAAAAGAAGGCCAAACGGATAGTTTGGTCTTTTTATTTAAAGCACTTTTTATTTGAGCTGAATTTAAAACTGGTATGTCTTTTGCTTCGAATTGATGCACTAAAAATAACGTGAATATCAACATAAATCGCAAAGAAAAAAATAAGGCATTTTTTTGATGAACCAGATTTTTAAATTATTTATTCCCATGCTCTCTAGCAATTTGATTCTAATTTTAAGTGGATTGATTGATATTGCTTATGTAGGGCATTTTAGTAATGACCATGTTGCCGCCTTATCGGTGTCCTTATCTTTATATACAGTGGTTTATGTCATTGGAATGGGGATACTGCAAGGTGTGATGCTTAAGCTCTCGGAAGCTTATGGTTGCCATGACATACCACGTATTCGTCAAACTTTTATCCAAGGCGTTTGGCTGATGTTAGGTTCGGCATTTGTAAGTATTGCCTTGCTTTACTTGTTCCGTGATCTACCAAAATTATTTGGTGCATCTGAACATGTCGTTTTAATTACTAAAAACTGTATTTGGGCTTTGGTATTTATTTTACCTGCCCATTTACTGATGCGCTTATTTACAGCTTTGTCTCAGGTCACTGAAAATGCTTATAAGGTTTTATTATCAGATAGTCTTTTCTTCATTCTTAAAATTATTTTGTCTTATCTTCTGATTTATGGTGTCGCTTTATTTTCAATTCCGCCACTCGGGGCGATAGGGGCGTTGTTAGCCACTATCATTGTACGGTGGTTTATGTTGACCGTTTATTACCTGTTTTTTCTAGAGAAAAAGTACATCTTTATTCAACATCCAGAACGGTCAGATGAAGATAGCCGGCAAAGTCTGCGTATGATTTTAAAAATAGGGATACCTACTGCGATCATGGCGTTGATGGACGTTGTTGCATTTTGTTCAGTTGCTATTCTGATTTTGCCTTTCGGGAGTGTGGTGTCTGCAGCCCATCAAATTGTCGCGAGCACTGGCGGTTTTATGTTTATTTTTCCTTCCTCAATTGCCTCGGCTTATAGCATTTTGGTGTCAAGAACTATGGGCAGCGGAAACATGAAAGAAGCAGACAAAATTGCCAGACAAAGTATATGGGTCATTATGGCAGTGAGTGGCAGTTTATCCTTGTGTTTATGGTTGGAGAGGGGCTTAATTGTCACGTTCTATTCAGATGATTTGGCTGTACAAATTTTGGCTGCATCACTGCTCTTGATTGTCTGCATGTCTCATTTTCTTGATGGCTTAATGACGTTACTAACCTCTTTGCTGCGTTGTTGGGATGTGTCGATTTTACCCATGCTGATTTTTTTAGTCGTGGTGCTATGTTTCGGATTGGGCGGTGGTTGGTGGATGGCTTATAAAGGGCTGCACTGGGGGAGTCACTCTATATCTGCAATGGGAATTTATGGTTTCTGGAGTATGGCGGCCATAAGCTATTTAGTAGCTTGTGTATTGAGTGCCTTCTGTTTTCGTTTTAGAAAGCAATTAAGAGGTTTTTGATTGGGTAGATCAACAAAGAGGATGTGCTGCTAACCATTCTTCAATCTCATTTTCAGAAATCACTTCAAAACCATGGCGCTGTAACAGTGCCGTGGTAATTCCAACACCCGTGATCTTCTCGCCTTGAAAAGTACCGTTATAAATTTTTTGACTACCGCAAGACGGACTGTTTTCTTTTAGAACAACACAAGTTGCTTGTATTTGCCGTGCAATGTCTAAAGTACGATAGGCGCCTTTTAAATATAGCTCAGTCACATCTAAACCAGATGAATCTAGGATTTTTGCCTTGCCATCAAGTACATCTTGCCCTGTTCCTCCCACAATTTCTGCGGGTAGACGAGGGGTGCTAAATCCACCTAATAACTCTGGACAAAGTGCATGCGCTTTTTTATTTAAAAATAACTGCTTAAGTGTAGTGTGTAAGCAAGAGCGGCCATCGTAGCGTACAGGCTCCCCAATTAAACAGGCACTGATTAAAAGCATGATTTTTTCCGCCCTTAGAACTTTAAAAGCCATGTGAGTGTACCCAATGATTTATAAAATATGAAATCTAAAACAAGCACAAGCAAACGAAGTAACTTGATTAATAAATTACACAATTCATAATTAAATTATGTATTGCATAATTTAATTGTTTTTAGTAGCATCTGTTTTAAGGTAAATGGCCATTGGGGGTCCAACAAGGATGTTGGCCTCCATAAATCTAGGAATAACTTTAGGAAAAGACGATTTTTAAAGGTTTATTGAAAAATCTCAATCGTACTTTTAGATAAGAAAGGACAGTGTGTATGGAAAACAAACACCATATAGAAGGGAAATTAATCATCGGCTTTGCGCTCACTCAATCTTCGTTTTAGTTATTGGTTTTTTTCTCATAGGATGCGTTGGGCTAAGGCATTTTGACGGTTCAAACATACTCCCAGCAAATGCGTATTCTATAGAGAAAGGAGCTGACCAGATCAGCATGAGAAGTAAACGGATCAGGTAATTACCAGAGGGAAACTAGATGGATATTTTAGAGAACCCATTAGAATTATGCGGTTTTGCATTTATTGAGTTTGTTTCAAAAGAAAATGAATTAGATCCAATTTTTGAAACAATCGGCTTTTCAAAAGTAGCCAAGCATAAATCGAAAAAAGCGTACTTATGGCGTCAAGGAAATATCAATATTATCCTGAATTATCAGCCAGAATCTTATGCTTCATTCTTTTTTAATGAGCATGGTCCATCTGCTTGTGCGATGGGATTCAAAACTCGTGATGCAGCAAAAGCTTTTAAAAAGGCGGTTGAGCTTGGTGCAGAACCAATGTACTCAAAAGTTGGGCCAATGGAGCTTAACATTCCGGCAATTAAAGGTATTGGTGGCATGCCAATCTTCTTAGTTGACCGCGATATTTATGAAAATGACTTTGTTTTCTTTGATGATGCGCAGCGTAACCCTGAAGGTGCGGGCTTAAAAGAAATCGATCACTTAACTCATAACGTCTACAAAGGACGTATGGAGTATTGGGCAAACTTCTACGAGAAGATTTTTAACTTCCAGGAAATTCGTTATTTCGACATTAAAGGTGAATATACAGGTTTAACCTCTAAAGCATTAACTGCACCAGATGGCATGATCCGTATCCCTTTAAATGAAGACTCAGACAAGGGTAACGGCCAAATTGCAGAATTCTTAGCTGATTTTAATGGCGAAGGTATTCAGCATATCGCGTTTATTTGTGATGACTTAATTTCGACTTGGGATAAGTTAAAAGGCCTTGGTCTTAAGTTTATGACACCACCGCCAAATACGTATTATGAAATGCTTGAAGAGCGTTTACCTGAACATGGTGAACCAACTGAAGAGTTAAAACAACGCGGTATTTTATTAGACGGCAGTACTAAAGATGGCCAGAAGAAGCTTTTATTACAAATCTTCTCTGAAAATATGATTGGGCCAGTCTTCTTCGAATTTATTCAACGTAAAGATGACGACGGTTTCGGTGAAGGTAACTTCAAAGCACTGTTTGAATCGATTGAACGTGACCAGATTCGCCGTGGTGTGCTCGAAGCAAAATAAGTTTTGCTTTGTCTCTAATCTAAAAAAAACCAAGAGCAAGGCTCTTGGTTTTTTTATGGCTATTGATTAGCGGCTTTTAATATATTGATTAATTGAATTAATCTCATTTTTAAGCGTTTCAATAATTTTACTTTGTGGATCGACGGGTAAAAACATTTCACTATCAAGCGCCACAATACAAAACTCAATCCCTTGGTTTGAGTTAAATACTGGCAGGCCTACTGCGTTAATACCGGTAAGTAAATCACCTTTCGCCGCAGACATTTGTTGTTGGCGGATCGTCTCTTTAAGTTCTAAAAACTCTTCCCAGTTATGTGGCGCAATGTTTAGCCCAAGTTCCTGATGTTTTTGCCACTCAGTTTCTAATAAAGGACGAACAAAATGTTCAGGAAGGTAAGAAGCAAATAAACGCCCAGCAGCAGAATTGACTAAAGGCATAATTGAGCCAACTTTGGTCACAATCGAAATTGGGTGGTTAGATTCAATCGATTGAACCACGACAGGGCCTTTGGGTGACCACTTACTAATTTGAATACCACAGCCAATTTTGCTTTGTAAGTCGTAAATTAAATGTTGTACTAACTGTAAAGTATCGCTGTGCTGAATGCAGTTTAAGCCTAAACGCCATGCCTGATCACCTAAGGCATATTGGCCATCTTCAAGTTGTTTGGCGTAATCCATGCGAATTAGGCTCACCAAGTAGCGGTGTACTTTGGCAGGATGCATCTCAAGCTTACTAGATAAGTCTTTGAGAATAATGGGTTGATTGTGCTCTAAAAGGGCATTTAGTACGGATAAGCCAACTTCAAGTGATTGAACCCCCCCAGATATTTTTTCTTCAATCATTTAAATACCCTTAATCGATTTACTTCAACAGTTAAACAGTTTTGTTCAGAACATAAATTGGCATTGATGCGTTTTACATCATGCCTGAGCCTATAGAAAAATAGAAATCACCTTTTTCTATTAGCGAAATTCACATGTTTAATAATCCACAATTTTTACAAACACCTTCATCTTACATTTATAGCGTAAATTGATAGAGGTTTAGTAGATTTAAACAATATAAATCGGCATTGATATAGAACAGTTCATTTAAACTATTCCCATCAATGCCGACTTTTAAAACGATTGCTTTGAAAGAATTACGCGCCTAATTCTTCTTCATGCAAGAAATGAGTATGGTGTGGAGCGCGTTTGGTTTTGCTCCATTCCTCTAACATTTCAGTTTTCATTTCTTCAGTAATTTTTGCAATTTTTTCTTCAGCATGTGCATCGTTATAAGTCAGTTCTAAACGATGTCCATTTGGGTCAAAGAAATAAATTGAGTGGAAGATACCATGGTTAGTAATACCTAATACTTTAACACCGTTGTCTTCCAAATGTTTTTTGGCAGCTAAAAGGGCATTTAAATCTTCAACTTCAAAGGCAATATGTTGTACCCATTGAGGCGTATTTTCATCACGGCCCATTTCTGGTTGGGTTGGCAATTCAAAAAATGCTAAAACATTGCCTTGGCCTGCATCTAGGAATAAATGCATATACGGGTCAAAAGCTTTCGTTGAAGGTACATGGTCTTCTGCAAAAGCTAAGATAAAGTCCATGTTGAGCATTTTTTTATACCACTCAACAGTTTCCTTCGCATCCTTACAGCGATATGCAACGTGATGTATTTTTTTAATGGCAAATGTCATGTTGAAACTCCTTTTTACTATTCCCAATCTGGTTGTTGTTCTGGCGCCGCGTTATAGAAGGCTGGGATAGACAAACAATGTTGATAAATTGATTCAATTTTTGGAAACGCCGACAAATCAATCTTGAAGCGTTTCGCGTTGTAAACCTGTGGAATTAGGCAGCAGTCGGCAATGGTTGCGTGTTGTCCAAAACAAAATTGTCCATTTGAATCTTGAAGTTGCTGTTCGAGTGTTTGAAAACCTTCAAGAATCCAGTGCTGATACCAGTAATTTTTTTGTTCGTCCGAAACATTTAAATCATTTTTTAAATATTTCAGCACGCGTAAGTTATTTAACGGGTGAATATCACAAGCGATTGCTTGGGCAAAAGCACGGATTTTGGCTCTTTCTTTCACATCATTTGGAAGTAATTTGGTTTCAGGATATTGTTCATCCAGATATTCCAAAATACTTAATGACTGTGACAGGGTTAAATCGCCGTCCACTAAAGTTGGTACTAAGGCACTGCGATTTAAGTTTAAATAGTCTTCGCTTTGCTGCTCATTTTTAACTAAATGAACGGGTACAGTTTCATAAGCGAGATTTTTAAGGTTGAGACCAATCCGTACTCTGTAAGCTGCAGAGCTACGAAAGTAACTATACAGCTTCATAATCAGGCTCCGAAGTTTCTGCAAAATCAAAAGTTAATGCAGGAAGTACCGTATTTCGGACTTCACCAAAACCAATACGGATACCATTTTTCTCACAGTGGCCTTTCATGATGAGTGTGTCGCCGTCTTGCAAGAAACCACGAGTTTCACCATTCGCAAGTGTTAGAGGCTTGGTGGTGTTCCAAGTCAACTCAAGCAAGCTACCATAAGAGTCAGGTGTAGAACCTGAGATAGTACCTGAACCCATTAAATCACCAACCTGAACGTTACAGCCTCCAATGGTGTGGTGAGTTAGCTGCTGAGCCATAGACCAATACATATATTTAAAATTAGTACGGCAGATCACATCAGGTTGTGTTGATTTCGGGCTTTGAATTTCAACACTCAAATTAATGTCGTAACTATTCGCGATATTTTCTTGTAGATACGCTAAAGGTTTAGGCTCTTGTTTTGGGGCTTCCACTTTAAATGGCTCAAGTGCTTCAAGCGTGACTACCCAAGGTGAGATGGCACTAGCAAAAGATTTTGAATTGAAAGGACCTAGAGGTACATATTCCCATTGTTGGATATCACGTGCTGACCAGTCGTTTAGCAGAACCATGCCAAAAATATGATCCCATGCATCTTCAATGGCGATTGGTTGACCTAATTGAGTTGGTTTCCCCACAATAAATGCAGTCTCAAGTTCAAAATCGAGCTTGCGAGTTGCTGAGAAAACCGGACGTTCTTCATTTGGAAGTTTAATCTGACCAGAAGGGCGTACGACGTAAGTTCCACTGACTACAACAGAGCTAGCACGGCCATTGTAACCAACAGGCAATTCAGTCCAGTTTGGAAGTAAGGCATTTTTAGGGTCGCGGAACATACAGCCTACATTGGTGGCATGTTCTTTAGAAGAATAGAAATCGGTATAACCAGATACTTGAAGTGGTAAATGCAAAGTAACACTGTCTTGCTTAACCAAAACTTCTTGGCGCAATGCTTCATTTTCTTGAAGCGTTAAATTATCAACTGAAAGAAGAGACTGTAGCGTTTTACGAACTTTAGACCAATTGGCTTTGCCCGATTCAATAAATTTATTCAGTGTAGGCTGGTTAAAGTATGTGTCTTGATCTGAAAGTTTTAAAAGACCATGCTTTTCAAGAGCAGCGAGATCAATGACCCAATCACCGATAGCTACACCGACCTGACGCTCGCCTTCGGCTGTTCTACTAAAAATACCATAAGGCAAATTATGAATAGTGAAATCAGATTGAGGTGAAACTTCAATAAAAGAGTTTAGTTTTTGTTCCATTTTCGCTTCCTTGTCTTCATCTCGCGTCTTATACAAATAAAAGTTCGGTCTAGGGACTGAGCTACTCAATAAGTTTTAACCGTTATTTAGATCATCTTTTTACTTATGAGTTTGATAGAGACCGAGAACAACCAATTACTTCATGGTTCTTATAATACTGAATTCATCAAATTACGCAATACATAATTTAATTACACATTGCATAATAATTGTTATTTCTTGCATTTTCTGTTTTCATGCGCGGTTGTGAGAAAAGTAACGCAATTATTTTTTCATCAATCTCTATGAAAATCCGATCAATTTATGATATACGTAATTTATTGGAAAAAAATTACGTGACAAGGATGAGAATAATCATATGTCAACACAAGAGCAAGGAAACCTGAAACATGGTTTGAGTAATCGTCACATCCAGCTGATTGCGTTGGGTGGAGCGATTGGTACAGGGCTGTTTCTTGGTATATCACAATCGATTAAATTGGCAGGTCCATCGGTAATCTTGGGTTATGCGATTGCAGGATTTATTGCTTTTTTAATGATGCGCCAGCTCGGTGAAATGGTCGTAGAAGAACCTGTAAGTGGATCTTTTAGCCACTTCGCTTACAAATATTGGGGACCTTTTGCAGGCTTCATGTCAGGATGGAATTACTGGGTACTCAATGTACTTGTGTGTATGGCGGAGTTAAGTGCAATTGGTCTTTATATTCAATATTGGTGGCCGCAAATCCCAACGTGGGCATCTGCTCTAACGTTCTTTATTCTCATTAATGGCATCAATTTACTGCATGTTAAGTTTTTTGGCGAAATGGAATTTTGGTTTTCCATTGTTAAAATCTTAGCAATTTTAGCTATGATTGGTTTCGGTTCATATTTACTTGCAACCGGCACAGCAGGGCCTCAGGCCAGTATTTCTAACCTTTGGGCATTAGGTGGTTTCTTCCCATTTGGTATTGAAGGCTTGGTTATGGCAATGGCTGTGATTATTTTTGCTTTTGGCGGTATTGAGCTTTTCGGTATTACTGCTGCTGAAGCGCGTGATCCAGACAAAACTTTACCTAAAGCTGTAAACCAGATTATCTATCGTATTTTGATTTTCTATATTGCGACACTTTTTGTTTTATTCTCATTATTTCCATGGAATCAAATGGCAGAAGGTGGCAGTCCTTTTGTGATGGTCTTTGCCTCTTTAGATAGCCAAGGTGTTGCGACATTATTAAATTTCGTTATTTTGACAGCTGCGGTTTCCGTCTATAACGGAACCAGTTATTGCAGCAGCCGTATGCTTTTAGGTCTTGCCCAACAAGGTAATGCCCCGAAAGCTCTTGCCCGTATTAATAAACGAGGTATTCCAACCAATGCGGTTCTAGTCTCTGCATTTGTGACGGTATTGTGTGTTTTACTCAATTATATATTCCCTGAAAAAGCATTCGGTTTACTCATGATGCTTGTCGTAGCAGCGATTGTAATTAACTGGGTAGTGATTTCATGGACACATTTAAAATTCCGTAAATTCATGCAACGTCAAGGCCAAACGACTAAATTCCCAAGCTTCATGTATCCATTTAGCAACTATCTTTGCATGGCATTCATGCTTGGAATTTTAGTTGTGATGTCTTTAACGCCAGACATGCGTGTGGCAGTTATGATGATTCCAGGATGGATTTTGTGTTTGATGGTGGCTTATCAATTTAAGCGCCGTAAAATAAAAGCTGAGCAGCCTGTTCATGCTTTAGAAGCCGATATGTAAACAGATAGTTAGAAGCTAAAGAGGACGTATAAATACGTCCTTTTTTATTTTTTAAAATTTACAACAGAAATTAAAGGATTTAATAATTGTTATATTATAACATTTCTGAAATTAAATGATTAAAGGCTTTCAGATGTTTAGGGAAGATAGAATATATTTATGAAGCGTTATTTAGGTTTACTCGTATTATCTCTGGCGGCTTGTAGTACTCAAACACCCCAGCCGACGATTACTCATCGTTCTCCCACTTTGCCTCAACCATCTAAAACTGTGGTTAAAATCAAACAACAGCCTGAAGATTATGTCGTTTGGATCGCAACCTTAGATCACAGACAGTCTGTACAAGCTTATAAGCAATTTCTTAAGCAAAAAGGACTTGCCGATTTAGTTCCAGACCACGAGTTATTACGTTCAGCCAGAGACTGGCAAAAATGTGGAGTTGAGCCTTACGCAGTTCCACCACGCGAGATTTGGTCCAATATTGTTCCGACGCTCAATATATTAAAAGCGTTGGTTGATGATGGCGTAATTAACGATTTTGAAGTGACTTCGGTCTATCGAGCTTTAGCTTTAAACCGTTGTGCAGGTGGTGCTGATGCTTCCCGACATGTCTTTAATGCAGCACTTGATTTTAGAATTGGGCCAGAACAGCCTAGCGACTTAGACCAGTTCAATATTCAACAAACTAAAACCAAGCTTTGTCAGTTCTGGGCGACTAAAGGCCAAGCGTTTAATATGGGACTGGGTGTTTATGCTTCAGGACAAATCCATATTGATAGTCAAGGTTTTAGAGCATGGGGGCCAGACCATCACTATAGAACCTCAATTTGTCAGGGACTATAAAAGCAACTTTTTCAAAGACTAAGTGATTTGGCTTAGATAAAACTGGAATAAAAACTTGATCAATAGTTATGTTATAACATAACATTATTGTGTTTTAGAAATAGATTACGCCTGTGATCTGGCCATATTTAAATGGCCAGCCATGATCAGTTTAAATATTATTCAAAGAGATCAAGCCATGCACACTGCAATCGCCAACTCATTTGCCAAGCTTCCCGTCACTGTTTTATCGGGCTTTTTGGGTGCAGGAAAGACCACATTACTCAACCATATTTTAAATAATCGCGAAGGCCGCCGTATTGCCGTGATTGTTAATGATATGTCAGAGGTAAATATTGACGCGGCTTTAGTACGCGAAGGTGGGGCAGAGCTTTCAAGAACAGATGAAAAACTGGTTGAAATGAGTAACGGCTGTATCTGTTGTACGTTACGAGAAGATTTATTGGTTGAGGTGAGACGTTTAGCCAATGAAGGACGCTTTGACCAATTGGTGATTGAGTCAACTGGCATTTCAGAGCCATTACCTGTGGCAGAAACCTTTACCTTTGAAGATGAAGATGGAAACTCACTCAATGAGTTTGCTCGACTCGACACTATGGTTACGGTAGTCGATGCTTTTAACTTTCTTAAAGATTACAGCTCAGTTGACACCCTACAACAACGCGGCGAATCATTAGGCGAGCAAGATGAGAGAACTGTGGTTGACCTTCTTATCGATCAGATTGAGTTTTGTGATGTGATTATACTGAATAAAATTGATTTGATTGATCAGGCTCAGCAAGACCAGCTTATCGCCATTTTAAAAACGTTAAACCCGCGTGCCCGAATTGAAATTGCTCAATTTGGAAAGGTCGCTTTAGACAAAATCTTAAATACACAGCTATTTGATTTTGATGAAGCTGCGCAAGCACCGGGCTGGTTAAAAGAGTTACGCGGTGAGCATACACCTGAAACTGAAGAATATGGAATAAGTAGCTTTGTTTACCGTGCCCGCCGACCTTTCCATCCAGAACGTTTTTATGATTTGGTACAGGCTGAATGGCCGGGAGTTGTGCGTTCCAAAGGCTTTTTCTGGTTGGCTGCCGAACCGACATTGGCTTACTCATGGTCACAAGCGGGAGCAATGGCTCGACACGGTTTAGCTGGTTATTGGTGGGCAGCCGTTGCAGAAGAAGACTGGCCGAGTGACCTAGCCAGTATTGAAGAAATTAAGAAAAACTGGGATGCCCGCACAGGTGATGCGCGTCAGGAGCTGGTTTTAATTGGTATGCAAATGGATGAGCAAGCTTTAATACAACGCTTAGATAGCTGCTTGTTAAACGATGAAGAAATGGCTTTAGGACCACAAGCATGGCAGAGCTGGTCTAATCCTTTTAAGCAAGATGATGAAACGATGTTGATCGCTTAATAAAAAAGCCCCTATTTTCAAGGGGCTTATTTTTTTATGATTTATCTTTAATAAAAACCTTTCGAATGTAGCTGTTAAGCGGTGTCGAATAATATTTTTCAATAGCAGCGCTAATGATGAAAGTCAGGACCAAATAGCCAATTAAAAGCATAATTTTGATGCTAGCGTCGGTTTGAGCTGGAATAAAAGCAACCTTCATAAGGCCCAGCACAACCAGATGAAACAAATAAGTTTCGTAACTTCTTTGCCCCAACCAGACCATCACTTTGGTAAATAGGTTATGCGCCTGTGTTTCGGAAGGATGCTGAAAACACAAAATCAGTAAGCCTGTGGCAAGAGCAAATAAGCTAATACCCCATGTGCTGACTTCTTTAATTGGTGCATATAAATATAGAGCAGTCATGCTCAAAATAATTAACCACGAAAGAGGTTTTTTATAAGTCCAATTTGGCTGATATTTATGAGAAAAAATCGCCGTTAAACAGCCCACCGCTATACCATCAAAACTTGAAAAATAATGATATAAATAAGCGCCGCTTTCTTCTCCAAAATGGAGAGACCTAAAATAAGGCCCATATAAAATCACTCCAACAAGTACAGCAATAAAGACCTTATTACTACGGGTGAGTAGACACAATAATGGAAAAACAAAGTAAAAAACTTCTTCTACAGAGAGCGACCACAACACGCCCAAAGCGTAGTTTACCCAACCAAATTTAATAATCAGGATATTCATCCAGAAGGTTAAGGCTGCAAATATGGTTAAAGGATAAGAGACCTCAATGCCATTCGGTGCTTGGTTCATAAAGGGTTTTAAGTCAAATGAACCAAGTATGCTTACACCTAAAATGAGTAATACCAGACACGGTAAAATACGTGCTGCTCGTCGGATATAAAAATGCTTGAGGTTAATTGCAGAAAATTGTTTGTCTCGTTTTAAAGTGTGATGGGTAATTAAAAAACCCGAAATCACAAAAAACATGGTGACGCCATAATTTCCATTTCTTGCGATGACTGTGCTAAATGCTTCACCTAAGAAATCAAAACCTAACCATGTATCTTTAAGTTTATAGGGAATATTAAAATGATGTAAAAGAACCAAAAGGATAGAAATTCCTCGAAGAATATCTATTTTATAATTACGCATTCGATGTGCTTCCAGTTTTATTAATATACTGTGTGGCAGAAGAATACTATCGATCAGTTATTTTAAATAAAAAATTTAAGCATCATTTCGTAAACCAGAAAAAATGATATTTTTGTTTTCTAGGATGGGGCACTGACTTAGCAAAAATAACTATTAAATAAATGTTGATAAAGCCTTTATATATTTGAATTTCTCTACATAAAACTTTAAATTAGCTCTTGTCGAGCTATGTTTATTTTTTAAACTTTTTAAAATATATTTAATTCATAAATTAACATGTTGTATGTGGTTGTATATACATAGCATGTCAACTAAAATACCTTTTTGCCTGCTGCCTTTTTGAGTATTTGTTATGCCCAGAACATCAAAACAAGAACATACTGAGCTTTCGATTGAAGCTGATAGTCCAGTTCCTTTATATCAGCGCGTAAAACAGCTGATTTCACAAAAGATTTATGAAGGCTCTTGGGCTGTAAATAAAAAAATTCCTTCGGAAAGTGAACTCGTTAATCAACTCGGCTGTAGCCGTATGACGGTAAACCGTGCGCTACGCGAGTTAACAACAGAAGGCTTACTTGTTCGAATTCAGGGTGTTGGTTCTTTCGTTGCTGAAGGGCAAGGCCGAACTGCACTTTTTCAAATTAACAATATTGCCGATGAGATTATTGCACGAAACCATAAGCATCATGCTGAAGTTTTAGTCTTAGAACAAATTTATGCAAATGCAGAGCAAAGCGTGTTAATGCAGACTCGCGAAGGGCAAAAATTATTTCACTCGATTATTGTGCATTATGAAAATGATGTACCTGTTCAGGTCGAAGATCGTTTAGTTGATGCAGCACTGATTCCAGATTATTTAGAACAAGATTTTAAAACCATTACTCCAAATGCTTACCTCATGGCAAAAGCACCCGTGACAGAAGGTGAACACATTGTTGAGGCCGTTTTAGCATCGCCTCAAGAGTGTAAGTGGTTAAAGATTACTAAAGCTGAACCGTGTTTACTCATCCGCCGTCGCACATGGTCAAACAAACAACTCATTTCAAGTGCACGATTGATTTATCCGGGCAGTCGCTATTATCTCGAAGGGAAATTTAATCCATGATTGAATTGATCAGGGCCGATCAATATACAAAAATGCTTTGGAAAAATGGTGCAGGCTTTACTTTAGAAATTGCTCGAAGCCAAGGTGAAGCCGACTTTGAGTGGCGCATTTCGATGGCAGATGTAACAACTTCTGGGCCATTTTCGTTATTTCCCAATAAACAACGCATTATTAGCGTACTTGATGGGCAGGGCATGGTACTGCATGTCGATGACCTTCCTGCCAAAAAGCTGAAACAGGGCGATATTTTTGCTTTTCATGGTGAAAGTCAGGTCCAAAGTGAACTGGTAGACGGTGCAATTCGGGATTTAAATTTAATTTATGATCCTGCAAAGTTTCATGCCCGTTTTCAGTGGTTGAATGAGGCAGCGGAGCAGGCATTTATAAGCTCGGCAGACCTGATTTTTATTTTTAATCAGGGTAGTGAAACGGAAGTGAACGTTGATGAGCATTCCGTTCAGCTTGCTGCTCATGAGACGCTAAAAATTGAGAAAAATGCTAGTGTCACATCAATCAATTTTCCAAAAAAACAGCACAAAAGTTGCTATGTCATTGAGCTAATTCAACGTTAAAAAGACATCATTTACTGATTAAAAAGCACATGTCTTGTTAGAAGATATGTGCTTTTTTTATGTCGGATATAAAAATAAATTAATTTAATTCATAAGTTTATTCAACTTTTTAAAAAAAATACGAGCAAGCCTCTTCACGCCGAAAAATATTTGTGTAGTATATAGATGTATATACAAGTTAATACATTACTATACAAATGCAGAAACAAGTGATGTTCTGCTGATGTAAGCTCAAAGGAAGGAGTCCGACTGTGACAACAACGACAACAAAATTTCGTGATGTAGAAATTCGTGCACCACGCGGCACTGAATTAACGGCTAAGAGTTGGTTAACTGAAGCCCCATTGCGTATGTTGATGAATAACCTTGATCCGGACGTTGCAGAAAACCCGAAAGAATTGGTGGTATACGGTGGTATTGGCCGTGCAGCACGAAACTGGGAATGTTTCGACAAAATTGTAGATACACTAAAAAATCTTGAAACTGACGAAACTTTATTAGTTCAATCAGGCAAACCAGTAGGTGTATTTAAAACTCATAAAGATGCGCCACGCGTTTTAATTGCAAACTCAAACCTTGTACCGCACTGGGCGAACTGGGAACACTTTAACGAATTAGACGCTAAAGCTTTGGCAATGTACGGTCAAATGACAGCGGGTTCGTGGATCTACATTGGTAGCCAAGGTATTGTACAAGGTACTTATGAAACTTTCGTTGAGGCAGGTCGCCAACATTACAATGGTGATTTAAAAGGTCGTTGGGTTCTTACTGCCGGTTTAGGCGGTATGGGTGGTGCTCAGCCTTTAGCTGCAACACTTGCAGGTGCATGTTCTTTAAACATCGAATGCCAACAAGCAAGTATCGATTTCCGTTTACGTACACGTTATGTAGATGAACAAGCGACTGATTTAGATGATGCTTTAGCGCGTATTGACCGTTATACAAAAGAAGGTAAAGCAATTTCAATCGCACTTCATGGTAATGCTGCTGAAATTTTACCTGAGCTTGTACGCCGTGGTGTACGTCCAGACATGGTAACTGACCAAACAAGTGCACACGATCCACTTAATGGCTACTTACCAGTAGGCTGGACTTGGGATGAATACCGTGAACGCGCGAAAAAAGAACCGGAAGCTGTTGTAAAAGCTGCAAAACAGTCGATGGCAAAACACGTACAAGCCATGCTTGATTTCCAAAAAATGGGTGTTCCAACATTTGACTATGGCAATAACATCCGTCAAATGGCGAAAGAAGAAGGCGTAGCAAACGCTTTTGATTTCCCAGGCTTCGTACCTGCATACATCCGTCCATTGTTCTGCCGTGGTATTGGTCCATTCCGTTGGGCAGCGCTTTCTGGTGATCCGGAAGATATTTATAAAACAGATGCCAAAGTTAAAGAGTTAATTCCTGATGATGAACATTTACATCACTGGTTAGACATGGCTCGTGAACGTATTAGCTTCCAAGGCTTACCAGCGCGTATTTGCTGGGTAGGTTTAGGCTTACGTGCAAAACTTGGTTTGGCATTTAACGAAATGGTTCGTAGCGGTGAATTGTCTGCACCGATCGTGATTGGTCGTGACCACTTAGACTCAGGTTCGGTTGCAAGTCCTAACCGTGAAACTGAAGCAATGCAAGACGGATCAGATGCAGTATCAGACTGGCCTTTATTAAATGCATTGTTAAATACAGCAGGCGGTGCAACTTGGGTGTCTCTACATCATGGTGGCGGTGTAGGTATGGGCTTCTCTCAACACTCAGGCGTTGTGATTGTGTGTGACGGTACAGATGAAGCTGCTGCACGTATTGCTCGCGTACTAACCAATGACCCTGCAACAGGTGTTATGCGTCATGCCGATGCAGGTTATGAAATTGCGATTAACTGTGCCAAAGAGCAAGGCCTACACTTGCCAATGATCACGCAATAAAAATACATGGAAGAACTGGCGGTGCTTTTTGCAATTGTGAAAAGCACCGTCTCAGCAGAATATAGTGCAAAAAATTAGGAAGCCAACATGGAATTACTGATCCAACTGGGAAAACTGACCTTAGCCGATTTACGTCAAGCTTACCTCAACCCAATTAAAGTTAAATTAGATGAAAGTGCTTCATCTGCAATTAATGCAAGCGTGGCTTGTGTAGAGCAAATTGTAAATGAAGGACGTACAGCTTACGGTATTAATACAGGTTTTGGTTTACTTGCTTCAACTAAAATTGCGCCTGAAGATTTAGAGAAATTACAGCGTTCATTAGTTCTTTCGCATGCCGCAGGTGTAGGCGAAGCACTTGATGATGCAATGGTTCGTTTAATTATTCTATTGAAAGCAAATAGCTTGGCACGTGGTTTCTCTGGTATTCGTCGTAAAGTCATTGATGCTTTGTTGGCCTTAATTAATGCTGAAGTTTACCCACACATTCCACTTAAAGGTTCAGTAGGGGCTTCTGGTGACTTGGCACCCCTTGCACACATGTCTTTAGTTTTACTTGGTGAAAGTAAGGCACGTTATAAAGGTGAATGGTTACCAGCAGTTGAAGCTTTAAAAATTGCAGGCTTGGAACCAATTTCTTTAGCGGCTAAAGAAGGTTTGGCACTTTTAAATGGTACGCAGGTTTCGACGGCTTACGCTTTACGCGGCTTATTTGAAGCAGAAGATTTATTTGCTGCCGCGACAGTTTGTGGTGGCTTAAGTGTTGAAGCAATGCTTGGTTCACGTGCACCTTTCGATGCGCGTATTCACGAAGTACGCGGCCAACGAGGTCAAATTGATGTAGCTGCGGCTTATCGCGATTTATTGACTAATTCGAGTGAAATCTCTCGTTCACATGAAGAATGTGGCAAAGTTCAAGACCCATATTCTTTACGTTGCCAACCACAGGTGATGGGTGCATGTTTAACTCAAATCCGTCAGGCTGCTGAAGTATTAGAAATTGAAGCAAATGCCGTATCTGATAACCCGCTTGTGTTTGCTGAACAAGGTGACGTGATTTCTGGTGGTAACTTCCATGCAGAACCTGTTGCAATGGCGGCCGA
Source organism: Acinetobacter sp. EKM10A (assembly GCF_011075215.1). Classification (NCBI taxonomy): domain Bacteria; kingdom Pseudomonadati; phylum Pseudomonadota; class Gammaproteobacteria; order Moraxellales; family Moraxellaceae; genus Acinetobacter; species Acinetobacter sp. EKM10A. Next base: position 61,437 of record NZ_JAALLK010000004.1, read on the forward strand.
CAATTTAGCATTGGCAATTGCAGAAATTGGTTCACTATCTGAACGTCGTATTTCGATGATGATGGACCGTCATATGTCACAGCTTCCACCGTTCTTGGTAGCAAATGGCGGTGTTAACTCGGGCTTTATGATTGCTCAGGTAACCGCTGCTGCTCTTGCAAGTGACAACAAAGCGCTTGCACATCCTGCAAGTGTGGATAGCTTACCGACTTCAGCCAACCAAGAAGACCATGTATCGATGGCTCCAAATGCTGGTAAACGTCTTTGGTATATGGCTGATAACGTTCGCGGCATTTTAGCTGTTGAATGGTTAGGCGCTTGTCAGGGTCTAGACTTCCGTGAAGGTTTAAAAAGCTCGCCTAAACTTGAACAAGCTCGTAAAATCTTGCGCGACCAAGTTCCTTACTACAGTGAAGACCGTTTCTTTGCTCCTGATATCGAACAGGCTAGTGAATTGCTTGCGAGTGGTTGCCTAAACGAGTTACTCATTCCAAAACTACTCCCTAGTTTATCTGAAGTGTGATTGATAAAACGGTCACATGGAGTGGCCGAATCCAACTAAATTTCCTCAAGGATTGGAGATTATAATGTCACAAAACTCCACACTACAGCGGGGCTTAAACACCCGCCACATTCGTTTCTTGGCATTGGGCTCAGCAATTGGAACTGGGCTTTTCTATGGTTCGGCAACTGCTATTAAAATGGCAGGGCCTTCAGTATTACTTGCGTACATCGTTGCAGGGATTGCAATTTATATTGTGATGCGCGCACTGGGTGAAATGGCAGTCCATAACCCTGTCTCTGGCTCATTTAGCCACTATGCTTCTCAATACATTGGTCCTTTGGCCGGCTTTACGACAGGCTGGACTTATGTTTTTGAGATGGTGATTGTTGCAATTGCCGATGTCACTGCGTTTGGTATTTATATGGGGTTCTGGTATCCCGATGTCCCACGGTGGATCTGGATTTTGTCTCTCATCATGTTCTTGGGCGCGATTAACCTCATTCATGTGAAAGTCTTTGGTGAACTCGAATTTTGGCTCTCAATTGTCAAGGTGAGTGCCATTGTTGCCATGATTTTAGGTGGCTTAGGTTTGATGTTCTATGGCTTCCATGCTGACCATAGCAGTGTAGTGCCGGGGATTCAAAACTTATGGATCTATGAAGGCTTTATGCCACATGGCATTGCAGGCTTGGTTGCATGTTTATCTGTAGTGGTATTTGCTTTCGGTGGTATCGAAATTATTGGTATTACAGCAGGTGAATCACAAGACCCGAAAACTACTTTACCTAAAGCAATTAATGCTGTTCCGGTACGTATTTTACTTTTCTATGTACTGACTATATTTGTACTCATGTCGATTTTCCCATGGAACCAGATTGGTAGCCAAGGTAGTCCGTTTGTACAAATTTTTGAAAACTTAGGCATTAAATCTGCTGCAAATATTTTAAATATTGTGGTGGTAACTGCTGCAATTTCGGCAATTAACAGTGATGTGTTTGGTGCAGGCCGTATGTTGTACGGTATGGCAAATCGTGGTCAGGCACCTCGAATTTTCCAAAAATTATCGCGTAATGGTGTGCCTTGGATGACTGTTGTGGTTATGGCTGGCGTGCTGTTAATTGGTGTGGTGCTGAACTACCTGATTCCTGAAAATGTGTTTGTCATCATTGCATCAATCGCAACGTTTGCAACTGTTTGGGTATGGCTCATGATCTTGCTTTCACAAGTCGCGATGCGCCGTAAATTATCTACTGCTGAAATTAAGGCACTTGATTTCCCTGTATTTGGCTGGCCATATGCCCCTGCTTTTGCAATCGGTTTTATGGTGTTCATTTTAGTGATGATGGGCTACTTCCCAGATTCGCGTCCTGCAATTTATGTAGGAATCACTTGGCTTGCTCTCTTAACTATTGCTTATCGTATTTGGGTAAAACCAGAGCAAAGCTTGGGAAAGGAAAGTGAGCCTGTCCAGCAAAACATAGAAATGGAAAGCTAACAAATCAGCTGCCCAATAGTTTTACTGTTGGGCAGTTTCGAGGATAGGCTAATGAAAAAACTTTGGCAAAACTGCCATATTGCCACCATGCAAAATGGGCAATATTCCTACATTGAAGATGCTGCAATTGTCACAGAAGGGCATCTCATCCACTGGATTGGAAAACAACAACAACTTCCTGCCGACACTTATTCCGAAACAGTTGACTTAAATGGCGCTTGGGTAACCCCAGGGTTCATCGACTGTCATACGCATAGCGTATTTGGTGGTAACCGTAGTGTTGAGTTTGAAAAGCGCTTACAGGGCGTGAGTTATGCTGAAATTGCTGCAAGTGGTGGCGGTATTGCCAGTACTGTTCGTGCAACCCGAGAAGCCAGTGAAGAACAATTACTGAACTCAGCCCTTAAGCGTATTCGCTGCATGCAACAAGACGGTGTAACCACCATTGAAATTAAGTCTGGCTACGGACTCAACTACGAAAACGAGCGCAAAATGCTGCGTGTGATCCGTCAAATTGGTGAAAAATTACCAATGACGGTAAAAAGCACGTGTTTAGCTGCACATGCTTTACCGCCAGAGTACAAAGACCAAAGCGATGCTTATATCGAGCATATCTGTACAGAAATGCTGCCTAAACTGCATGCTGAAGTTTTAGTCGATGCTGTTGATGCTTTCTGCGAGCATTTAGCATTTTCGCCAGCTCAGGTTGAACGTGTTTTTAAAACGGCACAATCATTGGGGCTACCCGTTAAACTTCATGCCGAACAGCTTTCATCGCTAGGTGGTTCAAGCTTGGCCGCACGTTATCATGCTTTGTCGGCTGACCATTTAGAGTACATGACCGAAGATGATGTCAAAGCCATGGCAGAGTCGGGCACGGTTGCAGTGTTATTACCGGGTGCCTTTTATTTATTGCGTGAAACACAATACCCACCGATTGAAAGTCTTATTAAACACGGAGTGCGTATTGCGCTGTCGAGTGATTTAAATCCGGGTACATCTCCAGCACTTTCTTTACGTTTAATGCTCAACATGGGCAGTACGTTATTCCGTTTAACGCCTGAGCAAGCATTAGCCGGTGTCACCATTCATGCTGCACAAGCGCTCGGTTTAGAGCAAACACACGGCAGTTTAGAGCAAGGTAAAGTCGCTGACTTTGTGGCTTGGGATATTGAACATCCATCTGAAATTGTTTACTGGCTGGGCGGAGATTTGCCTAAGCGAGTCGTTCAGCATGGACAAGAAGTTATTTTTTAAACGGTGTCACATGAATCACACATTTAAATGGCAAGGCCGACATGATGGCGAGGGTGAGGCACATCAACGTATTCACCATATTGTGAATACCACCCAACATGCTGAATTTGCCCTGATTGGTTTTAGCTCTGATGAAGGCGTAAAACGTAATAAAGGCCGAGTTGGTGCTGCCGACGCACCAGATGCGATTCGTACCCAACTGGCTAACTTACCAATTCATCGTCCAGTCAGTATTGTCGATTTGGGGACGGTGACCTGTGAATATGGCAATTTAGAGCAAGCACAAAGCGAATTAGCTGAACAAGTCGCAGATAGCCTAGAACATGGCTTAAAACCTGTTGTATTGGGCGGTGGACATGAAGTTGCATTTGGCAGCTTTAGCGGTCTGTTCCAATATGTACAAGCCCACGCGTCAGATAAAAAAATCGGCATTATTAATTTCGATGCCCATTTTGATTTGCGTGAAGCAGAGCATGCCACCTCTGGAACACCTTTTTTACAGGCAGCTCGACTTTCAGAACAGCATCAAAAACAATTTAATTATTTATGTATTGGGGTTGCCAACCATGCCAATACTAAAATTTTGTTTGATACTGCCGATGCGCTGAATTGTTCATATTTACGTGATCATGAGGTTAATATTTTTAACCTAAACAACGTGCTTGCAGCGGTTGATGCTTTTATTGAAAAAGTAGACTGTTTGTACGTTACGATTGATCTAGATGTATTCGCGGCTGCGGTTGCACCGGGAGTCAGTGCACCTGCTGTAAAAGGAATTGATTTAGCGACTTTTGAAGCGATTTTTAAGCATATTCAAGAGTCTGGCAAAATCAAACTTCTAGATATTGCTGAGTGCAATCCAAAATTTGATTTAGATAATCGAACAGCAAAACTGGCTGCCTATATTGTTTATCAATATTTGTTTTCTTGAGAAACAATTTTTAATGTAGAAATGAAAAGTGCACTGAGATCGCTCATGTGCGCTTTTTTTTGACTTTCTGGTAAATTAAAGTCAAATATGGAATATAGATAGCAACTATAATTAATTTAATTAAAAAGAAAATTAATTTATAAAATCATTTAGTTAAAAAAATACTCGATTTTTACACTATTTTATATGCTGCTTGGCACGTAATTTGTTTTGTCTTTATTTTAAAATTCGTTAAATATGTTTGGATAATTAAATGAAAAACAGAACCTTACATTTTGCTTGTATCAGTGTTTTATTTTGGATGTCTCATTCTTCTAATACTGCAACCCCCGAAATAAATACAAATACTATCGAAAAATCACAATCTAAACAAAAGAGTGATGTCTCTGTTCGGGTGAAAGCTTTAAACCAACTTTTACAGGAACAGTGGGAATATACTTTGAAAAATAACCCTGAAACTGCAACGACTTTAGGCGATTTACGCTACAACGATCGATGGACCGAGTTTTCAAAAAATCAGATTGAGAAAGATAAAAAAACTACGCAAAATTTTTTAAAACGTTTTGAAGCAATTGATAGCACAGGGTTTTCAGCAACTGATCAATTAAATAAAGATTTAATGATTTATCAGTTGAAAGAAACACTTAAAAATTATGATTTGAAATTGTATGAAATGCCTTTTAATCAAATGTGGGGGCTACATTTACAATTTCCGGGATTTATTAGTTCGATTCCATTTAATAATGCTAAGCAATATCAAGACTATATTGCTCGTTTAAAACAAATTCCTCTTATTCTTGAGCAAGGTATTCAGTTAGCGAAACAAGGACAAAAAGACGGCTTGATGCCACCCAAATATTTAATTGAAAAGGTGGCAAAGCAGATTAATAGCATTGCAACTCCCGCAGGGAAGGACAGTGTTTATGCCTCTCCATTAAAGCAATTTCCAAAAAATATTTCGAAAGCAGAACAAGAGCGTTTAAGCCGTGAAATACTACAGGCCATAGATCAGAATGTTCGGCCTGCTTATCAAAAACTCGGGACGTTTATTGAAAAAGATTACTTGCCCCATGGACGACAACACGAGGGTATATGGAGCTTGCCAAACGGTGACGAGCTCTATCGCTTTTATGTAGAAAATAATACGACAACCTCGGAAAGCCCTGAAAACATTCATCAGCTCGGGTTAAAAGAAGTTGCTCGTATAGAAGCGGAAATGCTGAAAATTGCCAAAGCACAAGGTTTTAATGACTTAAAAAGTTTCCAACAATCCTTAAAAACAAATCCTGCGGTTTTCGCAAAATCTCGTGAAGAAATTTTAGAGATTTATCGAGGATATATTGCCCAAATGCAACCAGAGTTGCCAAAGCTCTTTGGTTTGTTACCCAAAAATAAAGTCGAAGTTTTGCCTGTAGAGCAATATCGCGAAAAAGAAGCGGCAGGTGCGGAGTATCATCAAGGAACGCCTGATGGTTCACGGCCGGGACAAGTATATGTAAATACTGGTGACTTCTCTGAACGTTCCAAAATATCAATGGAAGCGACCGCTTACCATGAGGCAATTCCCGGCCACCATATGCAGATTGATATTGCCCAAAACCTGCCAAATTTGCCGATGTTCCGAAAGCAACCCAATCATACCGCTTATATTGAAGGATGGGCACTTTACGCAGAGCAACTGGGTAAAGATGTTGGTTTCTATAAAGACCCGCTTTCAGATTATGGAAGACTATCGAGTGAGTTGTTCCGTGCTTGTCGTTTAGTGGTTGACACTGGCGTGCATTATAAAAAATGGACCCGTCAGCAAATGATTGATTTTATGCGTGAACACTCAGCTTTAGATGAACCAGATATTCAGGCAGAGACTGATCGATATATTGCTATTCCTGCCCAAGCATTAGCATATAAGATGGGCCAACTGAAAATTTTAGAGCTACGGGAGCTAGCCAAACAGGAGCTTGGAGAGCGTTTTGATATCAAAGCGTTCCATGACATGGTTTTAAATGCAGGAACCTTGCCTTTAAATATACTCGATGCCCGTATTAAAAATTGGATTAAGGAACAAAAAGCGGCAGCTTAAAATAAAATCCGAAATTTAGGTCAGGTCCTCGTTGGGCCTGATTTAAAAACCGATAGAAAACAGAATATAATAAGAAAAAATATATTTTCGAAACTAGAAATGGAAAAAAACCTAAAAGAATATCAGGCTATTATTTTTGATTTAGATGGCACTTTAGCCGACTCCTTTCATTTTTTTCTAAGCGTTTTAAATCAACTTTCCGCAAAGTATAAATTTAAATCGGTAAGCCTTCACGAAGTCGATTACTACAAACAACTTACGCCTAGAGAAATTATGAAAGAGATGAATGTTTCTAGGTGGAAACTGCCTTGGATTGTGAAAGACTTTATTCGGTTAATGAAAGAAAGAGATGAAGAAATTCATTTGTTTGAGGGTATGCGGGACCACTTAATTGAACTGCATAAGCGGGGTTATACGCTCGCAATTATTACTTCAAACTCTAAAGAAAACTGTCAAAATGTACTGGGTAAAGAACTCTGTGAGCTTTTTAGCCATATTGATGGTGGCTCGTCTATATTTGGCAAAGCGAAGCGAATAAAGCGTGTTCTCAACATTTTGGATGTAAATAAAAACCAAGCCATTTATGTCGGCGACCAAACGACTGATGGCGAAGCTGCACATAAAGCAGGCATTGATTTTGCTGCGGTAGGTTGGGGTTATACATCGGCCGAAAAATTAAAAACCATTCAGCCCAAAGTCGTGCTCACAGACTTGGCAACCATGAAAGAATTTTTCTAAACACATGAAATACAGGATAAAGCATGAATAACAATAACAACCCGATTGGAATGATTGACTCTGGTTTAGGCGGGTTGTCTCTCTTTAAGCATATTCGGGAGGCGCTTCCAAATGAAGATATTATCTATTTCGCCGACTCGAAATATGTCCCTTATGGAGACAGAGAAAGCGACTGGATTGTTTCACGAACCACGCATCTAATTTCAAACCTAGTTGCTCAGGGCAAATGCAAAGCGATCGTGATTGCTTGTAACACCATGACGGCTGTTGCGGTTGAAACGATTAGAGCGCAAATTAATGTGCCACTTATTGCGATAGAACCAGCGGTAAAACCCGCTGTGGCAATGACTGTGAGCAAGCATATTGCGGTTTTGGCAACTGCCACCACGGTGAAGGGCAAAAACTTAAAAAGTTTAATTGAAACGTATGCGCAAGATATTAAAGTGTCTTTAGTGCCGTGTATTGGCTTAGCCGAAAAAATTGAAACGGGCAAAGCACATACCGCGGAAGTTAAAGATTATTTAAAAAATATTTTGGCGCCGTTGGTCGAGCAAAAAGTCGATACGATTATTTTAGGATGCACACACTATCCATTTGTTTCAGACACGATTCAGGAAATTGTAGGTCGTGATATTCAAATTATTGAGCCTTCGGAAGCTGTAACGGCACAATTAATTCGTCAGCTCAATCAATATCATTTAAGTTCTGAAAGTCCAAATGAAGGAAATCATATTATTTGGACCAGTTCAGACCCGTTGGAAGTTGCGGATGTTACTTTTTCTTTGTTATCTGAGAAATTGTCTGTAAAAGCTGTAGAGCTATAAAAAGCCCAATAGGCAATTAATGCATATCGGGCTTAATAAATCAGTTATTAAAGCAGGTGATGCCTTAATAGTGATCTTTTTTGAATTACTCTACAGTTACTGACTTCGCCAAGTTACGTGGCTGGTCAACGTCTGTACCACGTAATACAGCAACGTGATAAGACAATAACTGAACTGGTACGCTATAAATGATTGGTGCAAGCCATTCGTTTACTGCTGGAATATGAACGACATGTTGACGGTCTTTTTCGACTACACCGCTATTTTCATCAGCAAAAACGAATAATTCACCGCCACGCGCCTGAACTTCTTCCATATTCGACTTAAGCTTATCAAGCATTTCATCATTTGGCGCAAGAATCACGATTGGCATTTCAGTATCAACAAGGGCCAATGGGCCATGTTTTAACTCACCAGCCGCATAACCTTCTGCGTGAATATATGAAATTTCTTTAAGCTTTAAAGCACCTTCCAATGCGATTGGATAGTGTGTGCCACGACCTAAGAATAAACAGTGCTGCTTTTCAACGAACAATTCTGACAAGCGCAAAATTTCAGCATCTTGCTTAAGTGTATCAAGAATCACTTTCGGGCTATGCCACAATTCACGAGCAAGCTCTTCAATCATCACATTGCTAATACGTTGTTTCACTTGACCAATTTTCAAGATTAACAACATTAATGCAGCAAGCTGAGTCGTGAACGCTTTTGTTGATGCAACACCAATCTCTGGGCCTGCAAGTGTCAATAAGTGGTGATCAGTTTCACGCACCATTGAAGACGTTGCGACGTTACAGATCGTTAAAGTCTGAATGTCGATATTATTTGCTTTAGCACGTTTTTGAGTTTCACGTAGTGCAGCTAAGGTATCCGCTGTTTCACCTGATTGTGAAATACAGATGTAAAGTGTATTTTCCACAATCACTGGTGAGCGATAACGGAATTCACTCGCAATCTCAACTTGGCAAGGCACACCAATCAATTGCTCAAACCAATATTTAGCGATCATTCCTGAGTGATAACTTGTACCACACGCAATGATTTGTACGTTTTGAAGTTTACTGAAATCTGCATCAGCATCTTTCAAGAAATCATCACGTAAATTGTTGCCATCAAGCGCTTGAGAAATTGTTTGTTTGATTGCTTCAGGTTGCTCATAAATTTCTTTGAGCATGTAGTGTTTATATTCACCTTTTGAAGCGCTGCTTACAGTTGCATCAAGTTCTTTAACTGGGCGTTCAACACGTTCACCTTTTACAAATACTTCAATTGTAGTACGAGTAAGACGGGCAATATCGCCTTCTTCTAAGTAAATGAAACGGTTCGTTACTGGTAAAAGGGCCAATTGGTCTGAACTGATAAAGTTCTCGCCAATACCCACACCAATTACAAGTGGTGAACCTTCACGTACAGTAATGAGTTCATCTGGGTAATCGCTGTGAATAATACCTAACGCATAGGCACCTTTAAGCTGAGGAACTACAGATTCTACTGCTTCAAGTAAACTATCAGTATTTTTTAGAGCTTCTGCAACTAAATGGGCTACCACTTCAGTATCTGTTTGAGAAGTAAATACATATCCTAAAGCTTGAAGGTCATCTTTAAGCTCTTGATAGTTCTCGATAATACCGTTGTGAACGACTGCTACCTTGCCTGACATGTGCGGGTGAGCATTATTTTCGGTCGGTTTACCGTGTGTTGCCCAACGGGTATGAGCAATACCGATTGTCCCCGTGAGTTGTTGATCAGCAACGGCATCTTCAAGATTGATTACCTTACCAACACGACGCTCACGTAAAATCTGTTGCTTGTTCAGTAAAGCAACACCAGCCGAATCATAACCACGATATTCAAGACGTTTTAAACCTTCAATTAAAATCTCGGTTACACAACGTTCTGCAACGCCTCCGACGATACCACACATATTTCAATCCTCTTATTTTTTAAGCTTTTGGGGACGTTGATAATTTGCTTTAGAAATTTGTTGAGCACGCTCAAAGGAGAGACTTTGTTCAGCCACATCTTTCGTAATCACAGAACCCGCACCGACTGTTGCTCCATTACCAATAGTCACAGGCGCAACCAGCGAGCTATTAGAACCGATAAAAACTGCATCGCCAATAGTGGTTTTGTGTTTATTTGCACCATCATAATTGCAGGTGATTGTACCTGCCCCAATATTTGATTCAGCACCGATCTCGGCATCACCTAAATAGGTGAAATGGTTAGCTTTACTGCCTAGACCGATCGTTGTATTTTTGACTTCAACAAAGTTGCCAATATGTACTTCGTTTGCTAATTTAGCACCTGGACGTAAGCGTGCGAATGGACCAATTTGGGTATTTTCCCCAACAACCGCTCCATCGAAAACGCTGTACGCTTGGACTTTAGTACCCGCTGCAATGGTTGTATTTTTTAAGATACAGCCAGCACCGATTTCGACAAAGTCACCGAGTTCACAGTCGCCTTCAATAATGACATTCACATCAATACGGACATCATGACCAACTTTTACTGTACCACGTAAATCAAAACGTGCAGGATCAGCAAAAGTTACGCCTTGCTGCATAAGTTCTTTTGCTTGTTGCTTCTGAAATTCACGCTCAAGTGCTGCAAGTTGTAGGCGGTCATTTACACCTTCAACTTCAAATGCGAGCTCTGGTTGAATTGAGGCGATTTCTAGACCATCAGCAACAGCCATCGCAACGATATCAGTTAAATAGTATTCGCCTTGTGCATTTTCATTTGAAAGCTTAGGCAACCACTCATGCAGTTTTGCATTGCTGACACAGTAAATACCTGTGTTGATTTCTTGAATTTGACGCTGAGCTTCGGTTGCGTCTTTATGTTCAACAATCGCTTGGATTTTACCGTCTTGGCGGACAATACGGCCATAACCTGTTGGGTTATCGACATGTAAAGTAATCATGCCAATACCGGTTTTATTTGATGCTTCAATCAGTTGTTCAAGTGTTGTTTGACGGACTAAAGGAACATCACCGTATAAAATTAATGAAATGCCGTCTTTAGGAAGTACCGGTAAAGTCATCTGTACAGCATGACCGGTCCCTAACTGTTCTGCTTGTTCAACCCACTGAATATTTTCTTGTGCGAATGTCTTTTTTACGTGATCGCCACCATGTCCATAAATGGTAATGATGTTTTTTGCTAATAGTTGTTTTGCTGTTTTAATAACATGTCCTAGTAGCGGGCGACCAGCTAAAGGTTGTAGTACTTTAGGGAGCTGAGAACGCATTCGCGTTCCTTTGCCTGCAGCAAGAATAATGACAGTAGTTGACATGAATAACTCGAATGATTTAACTCAAATGGATAATAATTAGTGTACAAAGAGCAGCCCATACACCGGCAATAATATCGTCAAGCATAATACCAAAACCACCGTGTACTTGGCGATCAATGACGCGTATAGGCCAAGGTTTCCAAACATCGAAAATTCGAAATAATATAAATCCTGTAATTACCCAAATCCAATTTATTTGTTGTAAATAGAGCAGGGGAATAAAGGTAATAGATTGACCTGCAAATTCATCCCACACAATTCGACCATCATCGTGTACGTTGATTACTTTTGCAGTTTGACCGCAAATATAAATACCCACCACTGACATGATGAGAATAGCGATTAAACTTAAAGTAAATCCGAGAGATAACCAGATGGGAACAAAAAGTAAGGCAAAAGCAGAGCCAAAAGTACCAGGTGCTTTAGGAGCAAGACCAGATCCAAAACCAACCCCACAGAAAACGATGCAGCGGTTGAACCAAGACATGTCTTTAAAATGAATCGGCGGTTTATGCAAAGTGTTGGTATCCATGAATTTGCAATGGGTAATCTGAACCCAAATGCTCAAAAGTTAGTTTTGTTTGCTCAACGATCTGTCCAATCATTGTAATCTTAACGTCTAGTTGTTTTTGCAAAAGTTTTTCATAATTTTGCGGTGTTATTGTAAAACATAATTCGTAGTCATCACCACCTGCCAATGCATATTGCCAACGTTGTTGTTCTTCTAGTTGTTGCAGTACAGGATCAACAGGTAATTTTTCTAGGATGAGTCGTGCTCCAACCGTGGATGCTTTTAAAATATGTCCTAAATCTTGAGCTAAACCATCTGACACATCGATCATGCTAGAGGCGAGCCCTTTTAGCTCTTCTCCAAGCTTACAACGTGGCGTCGGATAGTCCAGTCTTTGTTGTAGGGAATGTCCTAAATGCTGAAGCCCATAAGCAGCATCACCAATCTGCCCACTTACACAAACATAATCACCGACCTTAGCGCCTGAACGTAATACAGCTTTTCCTGTTTCAATCCAGCCCATGGCTGTGACGGTAATGGTAAGGTGCGGACCTTGAGTGGTATCTCCGCCAATTAAGGCAACTCCAAATTGATTACAACAGTCATAGATTCCCTGACTAAATCCTTCAAGCCACTCATGGTCAACTTGAGGCAAGCTGATCGCAAGTAAAATACTATGTGGTTTGGCACCCATTGCAGCAATATCAGACAGATTTACGGCAACACTTTTCCAGCCAATCGCATGGGGCGAGGTTTCAAGAGGGAAGTGACGTCCAGCAACAAGTGTATCGGCACAGATCACCAGTTGTTGATTTGGAGGGGGGGTAATTAAGGCTGAGTCATCACCAATACCAAGCGCAACGTCAGGATGTGACTGACGATTAAAGTATTGATCAATAATTGAGAACTCAGCCATAGAACATCAAGCCTATTATTTTGCTTGTTGTTTTTCTGCGCTACGCAGTGTCGAACTTAAACGGTCTAATACACCATTGATGTATTTATGACTGTCTGCTCCGCCAAAATGCTTCGCAAGTTCGATTGCTTCATCAAGTACCACACGATATGGAATTTCTAGATGATCACGTAACTCGTAAGCACCTAAACGCAAGGTTGCGAGCTCTACACCATCTAGCGCGTCAATTTCACGGTCAAGTACCGGAATAAGTAACGCATCAAGGTCTTCGTGCTGAGCGATAACTTGAGTAAGTAGTTCGTGATAATAGTTTAAGTCAACCTTATGCATGGCATTTTCAGCACGTGTACGCGCTTCAATTTCATGTACAGGGTTGTGACTCATTTGCCACTCATAAATACCTTGTACAGCAAAACGACGTGCTTTACGTTTTGCTGCATAAGCGGCTTGCAGTGTTTGAGACATGCTTTAAATTGCCTTTAATAAATTAACCATTTCAATTGCAGTTAAAGCAGCTTCGCTACCTTTGTTTCCTGCTTTTGTACCTGAGCGTTCGATTGCTTGCTCGATGCTGTCAGTAGTTAATACACCATTGATAACAGGCAAGCTGCTTTCTAACGCAACTACACCTAAACCTTTCGCACATTCACCAGCAACAAAGTCAAAGTGAGGTGTGCTACCACGAATGACTGCACCGAGTGCAATGATGGCATCAAACTGGTTTGATGTAGCTAATTTTTTAGCAACGATCGGTAGTTCCCATGCGCCTGGAGCGTGAATAACAGTAATGTTATCTTCATTTACGCCATGACGTTTTAACGTGTCGATCGCGCCTTCTAATAAATGTTCAACAACAAAACTGTTGAAACGACCCACTAAAATCGCATAACGACCTTCGCTTGCGAGATGTAATAAACCTTCAATACGGCGAATTGCCATAGCAACCTCGATTATTTCGTTGTGATTTGATCAGCAGTGACATATTCCACTACTTCTAAATTAAAGCCAGATAAGGCATTGAAACGCAATGGTGAGCTAAGAAGCTTCATTTTTTCAACACCTAAATCACGCAAAATTTGAGCACCAACACCAATGGTTTGATATTGATGTGAAAGTGCTGCATTGGATTTCACCGGTTTTGGCTTAGTTAAATCATCCAACGCTGGTCCCAAGTCTTGCAAATGATCTTGTCCGATCCAGACTAAAACGCCGCGGTCACTTGCTGCAATCGTTTGTAGCGCACGGTCTAGATTCCAAGCCGGTTCACCGTCAGCTTTATTTAGCTTAAGCAAATCGCGAACAGGACTAAAACCATGTACACGTACCGTTGTAACACCTTCTTTTGGCTCACCTTTGACTAAAGCCAAGTGAATGTCAGGGTTACCTATCTCACGATAGCGATAGAGCTCAAATGAACCATATTCTGTTTGAATCGTTCTTTGATCCAAACGTTCTACAGTTTGCTCATTGGTCATACGGTAGTGGATTAGGTCGGCAATTGTACCAATTTTTAGGCCATGCTTCTCAGCAAAAATTTCTAAATCTGCGCGGCGTGCCATTGTGCCATCTTCTTTGATGATTTCACAAATGACAGATGCAGGCTCAAGACCTGCCAGTCGTGCTAAATCACAACCTGCCTCGGTATGACCTGCACGGTGTAATACACCACCTGGCTGTGCCATGAGTGGGAAAATATGACCCGGTTGTACAATATCGGTTGGTTTGGCATGTGCTGCCACAGCAGCTTGAATCGTGTGAGCACGTTCTGCTGCCGAAATACCTGTGGTAATACCTTCAGCTGCTTCGATAGATAACGTAAAGTTAGTACCATGCTGGGCACCGTTCTGGTCAACCATCAGCGGGAGGTTTAATTGTTTACAACGTTCACGGCTTAAAGTTAAGCAAACTAAACCGCGTGCATGTGTAATCATGAAGTTAATATCTTCAGGGCGTACATGCGTTGCTGCGATGACAAGGTCACCTTCATTTTCACGGTCTTCGTCATCCATTAAGATGACCATTTTGCCTGCACGGATATCGGCGACAAGTTCTTCAACACGACTCAGCGGCATTTGCTTTCACCTTTTTTTGTCGTAAGACAATTTCTATTGAATAAATTTCGCATAGTTTACGCTGTTTATAGAATTTTGCCTATGATTCTGATTTATCCAAATTTACGACTCAACATCATAGAACCGGATTTATTTAGATAAATAAATCATAAAGAAATAAAATTATTTAAAATAAATACCATAAATTTAGATAAAAAAACCTAGCCGGATGGCTAGGTTTAAATGCGCGCAATAAATTTTTAAGATGCTGCACTACTCGGGCTGTCATTTTGAGGAATTGATTTTTTACCCATCAAAATTTCAGTTCGAATATTTTGTGCAAGCTCTGCACATTCAGCATTCATACCATTGATCATAAATGCATGACGAGTCATGACATTACTTGGGTTAGGCATTGCAACAAGCTGATAGCTGTCTTGAATTGCTTTAAGCTGTTCATTATCAAGGTAGAGTGCAGATTCTTTCGCATGAAGATGTTGCGCTAAACGTTGAGCAGCTTCTTTGGCATCAATTTGCATTGCTTCTACGGCATTACACACGGCACTGCGAGTTTGTAGTGCAAAGCGTTTATCTTCACGGTAACGCTTATATAAAACATCTGAAAGCAATTGAAAAACCGTACCTACCATAAGTAGACACTCTACAGCGTGTGGATGTGAAGTCGAAATGGCAAGTGTTGCGCCCTCTGCATGAAACTCATCTACAACATCAATATCAGTTGCTTTCAAATGATAATGCTTTGTACATAGCTCAATACTCTTATTTAAAAAGAGCTGACAAAGTTTAAAGTACGGTACAGAAACAGACTGGTTAACACTACTTAATAATTGTTTAGGGTCATAAAATTGAATATTAAGTGCCAAGGTATTTTGGTCTGTAGACTCTAAGCTTTTTTCTGGTTGCGAGCGAACAATTGGTTTAGCTTTAGCTTGCTGCTGAGCTTGGGCTACCAAGGTCACTGTATTTTGTTTTTCAAGCGCGAGAGCTTGAGTTAACTCTTGAATTTCATGTTTTAAACGGTTTTCTTCATTAATACGAGCTAAGTATTCGCTACGCGTTGGGCGAGCGATGGCACGGTAAGCAAGCCATAATAAAACATGTAAGAACAGTGAGGCTAAAATCGCAAGCCATTGGGTACGAAGAATTTCCCCAATACTTGGTTGAATTAGTGTGATTTCAATAGAACCGACTTTTTTCTCGTTTTGAAGCGCATCACGAACAAAAATTTCACCTTGGCGAGTTTTTGACATGCCGCTTGTTGCCAAAACTTGTTTATTGGCGTCAAGAATACGGATAGATGCCACACTTGGATTGGTCGCATAGCGATTGGCAATCAGAGCTAAAGAGACCGTATTGGCAGGTTCAAGCTCAGATAAGCTGTCTGCAACGAGTTGACTGGTCATGAGCTGACCTTGACTCGCACGGTTTTCATTGAGCTGGTGTGTCGTTGCAATCACCAATAAAAAGGTATGCAATGCAAAACTAATGATCAGTAGGCTAGCAAATAGCCCTTGTCTAGGCGCAATCAAGTTAAACTTCCAAGGCAATTATATTGAAATTCGATTATGATTCTTACAATAGTTGTCACTCAGACTAGAGTCAATTCATGCGAGAAATCATTCTTATATCCTTTTTAGGACCGGACCAACCAAACCAGTTTACCCGATTAATGCAAGTACTATCCGTACATTCATTGCAAATACTGGATGTAGGTCAGGCTGTTATTCATAATCAACTGACATTGGGCATTGTGGTCGCCTCTGAAAATGAAACCGCGACCGCGTTGGCAATGAAAGAGATTTTGATTTTAGCACATGATATTGGCTTAACAGTGCGCTTTAAACCTATCTCGGGTGCAGAATACGATCAATGGGTCAGCGAAGGTGGACGAACTCGTTATATCGTCACGGCTTTAGCACCGGAACTCACTGCTGCACATTTACAAGCCGTTACACAAATTGTGTCTAGCCAAGGCTTTAACATCGAAACTGTAACTCGTTTATCAGGTCGTGTAGATCTTGAAAAAGATAGCACATTGCCTCGCCGTGCTTGTGTACAGTTTGGTTTAAGCAGTGGTCCGACTTTAGATGCTCAAGCTATGCGTGCAGCTTGTTTGCTTCTTTCAAGCGAATTAAATATTGATGTGGCTGTTCAGGAAGATAACGCTTATCGACGTAACCGCCGTTTAGTCTGCTTCGATATGGATTCAACTTTAATTGAACAAGAAGTAATTGATGAATTGGCGCTTGAAGCAGGGGTGGGCGAGCAAGTTGCTGAAATTACTGAAAGAGCGATGCAAGGTGAGTTGGACTTCCAGCAAAGTTTCCGTGCGCGGGTTGCTTTACTCAAAGGTCTTGATGCATCAGTTTTACCTAAAATTGCAGAGCGATTGACGATCACTGAAGGTGCCGAGCGCCTCATTTCGACTTTAAAAGCCCTTGGATATAAAACGGCAATTTTATCTGGTGGCTTCCAATATTTTGCTGAATATTTACAAGCTAAATTAGGCATTGATGAAGTTCACGCTAACGTTTTAGATGTACAAGATGGCGTTGTGACTGGTGAAGTAAAAGGTGTAATTGTTGATGGTGCCCGTAAAGCAGAGTTGCTGCGTGAGCTGGCGAACAAACTCGGTATTTCACTAGAGCAAGCGATGGCTGTTGGCGATGGCGCAAATGATTTACCGATGCTTGCGATTGCAGGACTTGGCGTAGCATATCGTGCTAAACCACTGGTGCGTCAAAATGCAAATCAGGCGATTTCAAGCGTTGGTCTGGATGGAGTACTGTATTTACTCGGTATGCATGATAAAGATTTAAGCCGTGCTTAAATAATAGTGAACAATCATTAAGCGCTGCTCAAGAGTAGCGCTTTTTTTATGCAGAATAGTCATAAAAACAAGCAAGTTATGACAAAATTATGCACAGAAAAAAGGCAATAAAAAAAACTGAAAAAAACTTATTTTGAGGCAAAAAAACAGCATAGTTTTTTGTAATGACACGCCAGAATTGATGCCATATAGGAAGTAGAACTTTTTTAAATTTACAAAAATGTAATGACAAAAGAATGTTGCGACAAAGTATGTCGCATCGACAAATAACAGGTCTTTTTTTCTAAAAAAAAACATCCATAATGCTTTCTAAGCTTCAACACAAATCATGAATTAAAGTTGTTTTTGGAATGAGGTCTGGTGTTCAGACCGAATGTTTTTAGACGTTTTCATTAAGACGGAGGTTTCTATGGTAACAGCGAATTTTGCCGCTATCGCCGGACTCAGCTTAATTGCTGTCGCGCTTGTTGCTGTGTTCTTTTCTCCTTACCGTCGTTGGCTTGGTTTTATGCTTGCAGGGATGTTTTTTTGGGGGCTATTGGAAGTGGTCCGTTTTGGAGTTCAAGTCACTTTTGAAATGCCAGTCACATATAGTTATTTAACTGCACTAAGTCTAGCGATGGTAATGGTTACATTTGTTTTATTACGTGAGGATAAACAGGCACAGAAGGCTTTGGCAAATCGCCAATATATAGAACACACGCCAGTATATGAAGATGATCAGCAGCAATGTTCTAGCCGATAATTCAATTGTTATCTAACGGTAAAAAGGTATGCACAGCATGCCTTTTTTATTTACGAAAACATGATTTTTATTATACAAAGCATTTATTAAAAAATAGCCAGTTATGCTACGATAGACTGGTCTGTTGACGTTTCATATATAGATTGCGTTGCCAATTAGAATATCATCAGTCGATGCACGAAACAGGCAATGGTGAGTCCTTGCTGAGTTTTGCCCCAAGGTTTTCATAAAAATACAATAGGCGTGAATGTTCATGAAACTTTCTTCTATACCTGTAGTCAAGTTACCACTTGTTGATGTCAGTACAGACCCGTTAGATTTATTGGTAGCAGGTTTGGCGCTGCGTATGAAACAGTTGGCACGTACAAGTCCTAAGTTTATTGAGCTAGTGCATGACCGCGCATTCCGCATTCAAATTGGTACTGATTTAGGTGTGGCTCGCCAAATTATTATTAATCATGGTCACATCGATACAGTTGCTGGATCACCTGAAAAAGCTGACTTTATTTTGCAGTTTGCAGATAGTGAACAAGGTGTAAAAACTTTACTCAAAGGTGACCCAACAGCATTTATGACGGGTATGCAAGACGGTAGCATTAAAATGGAAGGTGATTTCAGCTTGCTCGTTTGGTTTAATCAAGCAGCTAAATTGATTCCACCAAAATTACCAAAACCAGTAAAAGATAAAGTACGTCAAGCACGGGCTTTTATTAAAGAAAAAACTGGTCGTTAAGATCTAACAAAAAACTCCCGTTCGGGAGTTTTTTTATATCTATGCTTCAACTTCCAGATTGAAAGTGACTGGTCCATCATTAATCAAATGAACTTTCATATCCGCAGCAAAAATACCTGTTTGAACATTTTCAAACTGTGAACGAGTATATTCTACTAACTGTTCATATAGTGCTTTTGCGTCGCTAGGTGGCATGGCCGGACCAAAGTCTGGACGTAGTCCTTTTTGCGTTTGAGCCATTAAAGTGAACTGTGAAACAAGCAGGATTCCGCCATTCACCTGAGATACATTCCAGCCCATTTTGCCTTGCTCATCATCAAAAATACGATATTTCAAAATCTTGTCGATGAGCTTTTGTCCGGTGGCGAGCGTGTCGTCTCGACCGATTCCTAAAAAAATCAATAAGCCATGCTGGATTTCACCGGTCGTTTCACCGTCTACTACTACTTTAGCTTCAAGAACTCGTTGTATTAAAGCGCGCATTGTTAGAGAAAGTTTCTGCAATTAATTGAGTGGATGCAGTTTAGCAGAAATTAAATTAAATGATTTTTAAAAGGAAATTTCATGGAACTGCAACAATGGTATAAAAGCTCGCAATTCATCTAGAAAAATATGCTTTAATGCTAAGAAGCAAGCGAATAATCATTGACTATGTCTCCAATTATCCATTCTTTACTTGATACAGACTTGTACAAATTTACGATGCTACAAGTGGTTTTGCATAAATTCCCGCAAACACATAGCGTCTATCATTTTCGTTGCAGAAATTTAGAAGATACGGTCTATCCATTAGTGGATATTTTGGATGATTTAAACGAGCAACTCGACCATTTATGTAATCTCAAATATAAAGAAGACGAACTACAATATTTAAGAAAATTACGATTTATTAAAAGCGACTTTGTCGATTATTTAGAATTATTTCAACTCAAACGCCGTTTTATTCATGCGAGTATAGATGAAGAAGGTCGATTAGATATCCGTATTGAAGGGCCAATGGTTCAAGCCATGATGTTTGAGATTTTTGTTTTAGCCATTGTAAATGAATTATATTTTAGCCGAATTAAAACAGATGAAGTCTGGGCTGAAGGCGAGCGTCGTTTACAAGCAAAACTTGAATTAATTCAGCAATACGAAAAATCTCAACAACCGAATGATCCACCATTTTTAGTTTCTGATTTTGGTACCCGCCGTCGTTATAGTTTTGAATGGCAAAAACATGTAGTTGCTGCATTCCATAACACTGTGCCAAATGTGTTCCGTGGTACAAGTAACGTCTTGCTTGCCAAAGAGTTAAATATTACGCCAATTGGAACCATGGCCCACGAATTCCTACAAGCGTTTCAGGCGCTTGATGTTCGCTTACGTGACTTTCAAAAAGCTGCTTTAGAAACATGGGTTCAAGAATATCGCGGAGACTTAGGAATTGCTTTAACTGACGTTGTTGGTATGGACGCTTTCTTAAGAGATTTTGACTTGTATTTTGCCAAATTATTTGATGGCTTACGTCATGACAGTGGTGATCCGTACGAGTGGGGTGATAAAGCGTATGCACACTATCGTAAATTAAAAATTGATACCAAAACCAAAATGTTGACCTTTAGTGATGGCCTTAATTTACCAAAGGCTTGGGAGCTACATCAATATTTCAAAGACCGTTTCCAGGTGAGTTTCGGTATTGGTACTAATTTGACCAATGACATGGGCCAAACACCGCTCAATATTGTATTGAAACTGGTTGAGTGTAATGGCCAGTCTGTTGCTAAAATTTCGGACAGCCCTGGCAAAACCATGACTGATAACGATACATTCTTGGCCTATTTACGTCAGGTTTTCCAAATCGAAGAGCTGGATGAAGCAATTTAATTACAATAGAGCTTAAGCGCTTGGCAGCCACTTAAGACTTGAGAATTTTAATATCTGATTTTCTGCTAAACACTAGCAGAAAATCAGAGTTTGATAGATATAAGCTTATGCTAAGATGAAATTAAGCTGGTATAAAAAGTAACCATGACAATGACACTCCCTGATTTTAAACTCGATTTATTAATAGAAGCAGAAGAGTTAGTGCCTTATTTAGGCAATGAATATATCCGTATTGTAGATTTGAGCCGTGCATCAGTTTATGAGCAGCTCCATGTTCCGCATGCTATTCACTTACAGCCTAAATGGTTAGTTGCTCAACATGAAGAAGCAACAGGTGTTTTACCGGATGAAGCAGGTTTACAAGCGTTAATTGAAAAATTGAATATTTCACCAAATCACCACGTGGTGGTCTATGATGATGAAGGTGGAGCATGGGCAGGGCGTTTAATCTGGAATCTCCATTGCTTAGGTTTTACCCGTACAAGTTTAATTAATGGCGGAATTCATGCATGGCTTGGTGCAGGTTTACTCACCACAGCCGAGGTTGAAGAATTACCTCGAGTTGATAACTTAATTCAGATCGATTTATCACATGCTGCTCAGTTCCGAGTGAACTATGAAGAACTACGCAAACAAGTTGAGCAAGAAAGTGTGCAATTGTGGGATTGCCGGACGAGTGATGAATATAGTGGCGTCCGTTTAGCAGCGCGACGCGGTGGTCACATTCCAAATGCCCTCCATTTTGAATGGAGTACTGCACTTAATCGTCAAAATCATCTAAAATTGCATCCGCTTGAACGCACGCGGCAGCGTCTTGAACAACTTGGGTTCGATTTAAAACAACCTGTAGTCGTATACTGCCAGTCACATCACCGTTCTGGTTTGGCTTATATTCTGGCTAGACTTTTAGGTTGGGAAGCAAAAGCCTATGATGGTGCGTGGAGTGAATGGGGCAATCGCCTCGATAGTCCTATTATTACTGGAGAATCACCGTCGTGAGTTTCACATCTCGATTAAAAAAAGAATTATTTATTAAGGCACAAAATCTTGTACCACAGCATCAATTGAGCCGTGTGGTAGGTAAAGTTGCTGCGAGTGAAAATCCAGTTGTGAAAAACGCTGTTATTCATGCGTTTAAAGCTAAATATGGGATTGATTTATCGATTGCTGAACAAGGCAATGCACTGAAATATAAATCTTTTAATGACTTTTTTACCCGTGCATTAAAAGAAGGTGTACGTCTGATTGACGAAAATGCAGATAGCATTGTGTCACCAGCGGACGGCGCAATTTCTCAAATTGGTAAAATTACTGCAGGTGAAGTCTTTCAAGCAAAAGGTCAAAGTTTCTCTGTAGAGAAACTCATTGGCGATCCACAACTGGCTCAGCCATTCCAAGACGGTGAGTTCGCGACAGTTTATTTATCACCGCGTGATTACCATCGTGTTCATATGCCGTTTGCAGGGACATTAACAGAAACGTTATATGTGCCAGGCGAGCTATTTTCGGTAAATCAGGTCACTGCTGAAAATGTACCGGGATTATTTGCTCGTAATGAACGTATGGTGTGTTTGTTTGATACTGAACTTGGCCGTATGGCTGTTGTTCTAGTAGGTGCGATGATTGTTGCTGGTATTGAAACTGTGGCAACAGGCAAGGTAAAACCTTCAGGCCGTATCGAATTACAACATCATCAGTTAAAGCTAGAGAAAGGTGCTGAGCTTGGACGTTTTTATTTAGGTTCTACAGCTGTTATTTTATTTGAAAAAGATAAGATCGAATGGGAGCAACGTTTTAAAGCCGAGTCCGTTGTTGTTATGGGCGAGCGCATGGGGCATACAATTTAGTCTTCTATAGAGCTCGTATAAAAAGCAAACCCTGAGTTTAATTATTCAGGGTTTATTTTTTGATTTAAATTATATAAAAGTAAAATATATAACTATGTGTTTATCTATATTATATGGAAATATAATTATTGTTAAGTGATCTGAAATAGCACGTTATAGAAGCTAGCCTATAAATATGTGTCTGAAAAGAGCAAAAATATTAATATGATTGAAAATTAATAAATAAAAAGAGAAAGGAATATTTAAGTTAGTTTTAAGTCGTAATTTTACTTTTATTTGAAGATAAGTAATTAAATACAAAAAATTTATTTAATTTTATAAATACGAGGTGCTTTTTAGATATTGCACAGCCTTTAGCCTTGGCACAATGCTTGCTAACTACTCAGGACCTTACTGTAATTTTCATATTTTTTAGGTTCTGAAATCATGTTAAAAGTTAAATGTCTGACAGCTTCGGTTTTATCTGTACTTTGTATTTCACTCACTCATGCCAATGATTTTAAAGTTTTAAATCAAATTTCAAAACAACCTACTCAACTTCAAACTGGGGAATATAAAGGGAATTATTATGTTCCATCTACTTTAAATACCATTACATGGGGCTATTTACCAAATCGAGATGCTAAACCCGTGCTTACTGTTCCGTCGGGTAGTGTTGTGACATTTGATACGGTTTCTCATGAAGGTTTGCTTGAAGACCAAGGGCGTAATGCTGAAAAGTTCTTTCAATCGAAAGGTGTCAAATCTAATGAAATCTTGGAAGATGCAAAAACAATTACGCAGTCAAATTTAAAGCATGATTTTCATAAAGATGGGCCGCATATTGTGACAGGCCCTGTTGCAATTGAAGGCGCACAGCCCGGTGATATTTTGAAAGTTGAGGTACTTAAAGTTGAGCCGCGTGTTCCTTACGGTGTGATTTCAAGTCGACATGGTAAAGGTGCTTTAGTAGGGGAGTTTCCTAAAAAAGCAAAGCAAGAAAATGCATCGGCTGAGCATCCTGAACGTTATGGAAATGTATCGATTTTCACTCCAATTGAAAAAAACGCTAAAGGTGAATACGAAGGAGTATTAAAAACAGAATCTGGTAAATCAATACGTTTTCCGCTGTATCCTTTTATGGGAATTATGGGGGTAGCAGCCAATACGTCTGAGCCTGTTCACTCTGTACCACCTGCAATGTATGGCGGAAATATTGATATTAATGAACTAGGTGCAGGTTCAACTGCGTATTATCCTGTTCAGGTTAAAGGTGCATTATTCTATACGGGTGATAGTCATTTCGCGCAAGGCGATGGGGAAGTGGCATTAACGGCACTAGAAGCTTCAGCCCGCGCCACGCTGAAATTTACCTTACTCAAAGCAGGTAAGGACAAAATACCGGGCAAAGAGCTAAAACAACCTTTAGCTGAAAATGCTGAGTTTTGGATTACACCAGGACTTGATGAAGATCTTGATGAAGCGATGAAGAAATCTACACGTGAAGCCATTCGTTTCTTAAACCAAGAATACGGTATTGATGAAGCGACAGCGTATGCCTATTTAAGTGCCGCGACTGATTTTGAAGTTTCACAAGTAGTAGATAAAACCAAAGGGATCCATGCAAAAATCAGAAAAGCTGATTTTAAAGAGTTTGAGAGTAAATAATTGGGATGACCTAAGCTTGGTATTTAAAATATTAAATACCAAGTTAATTTTATTTTAACTATTTATAAGTTTTATATATTTTATAATTAAGTATAATAAATCTCACATATATTGATTAGTATAAAATCTAATGCAATCACTTCCAAACGTTCTACTATATCTTGCTGCTTTATTAACATTGTGTGCCGCATTACTTCATTTTGTTTGTGTGTTCTGGGGAGCAAATGGTTTTCGGTTTTTAGGGGCTGGGAAAAGTATTGTCCAGATGGTTGAAAGAGGACACTGGTATCCTAATTTTACAGCTATAACTGTGGGCTTAATTCTGACTGTATGTTCTATGTATGCCTTCTTTGCAGCAAAGGGAATACAGGTATTACCTTTTACAAAAATTATTTTGTCGCTTGTTGCAGCAGTGTTTCTTATCCGTGGTTTTGCTTTTCCATGGTTAAAGTCAAAATTTGTCGGTAATAGTGATTTATTTTGGTATGTCAGCTCAGCCTTTTGTTTAATATTGGGCGCTTTATATGCCGCAGGCGTATATTTAATTTGAAATGAATATATTCTAGGTGAACTAGAGTGAATAATTTTAAAAATAAAAGGGAGCTGCGCTCCCTTTTTAATTATTTAGTCCAACCATATTTTTTGAAAATAGTATTGCCCTGCTGTGAAGATAGAAACTCTACAAAACGTTTAGTCTCAGTGTCTTTTAAACTATGTTTAGTCAATGCTACACCTGTGTCGCGATAGACAACTAGCTCCGGTTCGATGGGAATAATTTGTCCAACATCTGGGTTACTGATTCCCCAAATATTAAAGACTAACCAAGCATCATAGCTGCTATTTTCTTCCCAGTTTTTCTTGGCAATACCTGTGTTGGCTGCATAGGTGGCAATATTCTTTCGAAAAGCTTTTGTTAATTGAATATTTCCGGTTCTGCCAGCAATATCTTCCCACATACCGACTTGACCTGCACCATGTGTAACTAAAACCTTAACGCCAGATTTAGCTAGGTCTTTAAATCCTTTAATATTTTTAGGATTTCCTTTGCGTACTAAAATGGCTGCGGGGCGTAAATATAAAGGTTCCACCGAATCTTTTATAATTTGCTCAGAAAAAGCATTTTCAAAATCAGACATCATGGCTTCGGAACCACTATAGATAATATCTGCATCTAGTTTCGCTTTTTCAGACCATTGAGCAGTAGGACCAGAATTCACATGAACAGCTATGCTGGTTTTATTGGTGAATTGTTTGGCGGCTTCTTTCATGGCGGGTGCTGGGCCACCCGGACCATATACTTGTACGTCTGCAAAGCTATGGATGGATAGAGAACCGAGAATAAGAAAAATCAGGTAGGGTATAAATTTTTGTTTTGACATTTTAATCGCTATAGTAATTAAGAAAATATCAGCATATATTTTTTATCATTGAAATTGGATTAATTTTTGCAACTATATTTATACTGGATATTTTTAAAATATAGTTTTATTAAATTTCAATGATTATATTTCAATATATTTTTGACCGAATATAAATATAGATAATTTTATGGTAATTTATATTTTATAAATTGATTATTTAAATAGATGTAATGTAAATAATAGAGGAGTAATCCCTTGATTAGAAAAAGTAATTCTTTATTAAAAATTTTATTTAGCAGTATTTGTTTGATATCTGGTTCTGCTATGGCTGCTCCAATTACAGATTTGAGTAAGCAAATTGTGAGTGAAAAACCGGGCTCAATACTTTCTATAGCGCAACAAGATGTGACGGATTTATTTCCTCATGCAGATCAGCGCTTATTAGTAAATTATCGTAGTCGAGGTGTGAATAACGAGCCTATCGTTGCCTCAGCGTTTATTTTATTACCGAAAGGAACACCACCAAAAAATGGCTGGCCCGTACTAGCTTGGGCGCATGGTACAACAGGAGTAGCCGATACTTGTGCACCTTCGGGTGATTATGCCAGTGGACCAGTTCATTCATATCAGGAAGTTGCTTCAAAAGCGTTAGATGGTTGGCTTGCACGAGGCTATGCAGTAGTCGCACCTGATTATCAAGGTCTGGGTACTTTAGGTGCACATCCTTATATGAATGCAAAGAGCCAATTGCATACAGTAGTAGATGCAGTGCGGGCGTTACATATACTTAAGCCAAAAGATTTTAATCAACAGTGGTTGGTGATGGGACATAGCCAAGGAGGTGCTGCTGCTATTACCGTGGCGGCTTATGGTCAAAAAGATGCTCCCGAACTCGATCTAAAAGGGGCAATTGCTCTTGCGCCAGGCGGCTATCAATATGAAGGCATTGCAGAATATGTGTTGAGTCATCCAAACCCAGAACCAAGTGTGACAGCATTTTTCCCGATTGTATTATTGGGAGCGCAAGCAGCAGAGCCAAGTATTATTCCTGAGAATTTAGTCAGTCCAGAAATGGGCAATGTGCTGACTCAAGCACGTAGCCGCTGTTTATCTGAACTTCAATCTGATTTGAAGAAATCTCCTTCTAGCATATTTCGACCTAATGCAGATTTAAAACCTCTTTTGTCTTATTTAAAACAGCAGTCTATTGAAAATATGGTGCCGACTGTACCGTTAATGATTGTTCAGGGTTCTAAAGATCATTTAGTTGACCCTAGAGGAACATATGCTTATTACCAACAGCTATGTAAATTAAAAAAACCAACCATTTATCAAACGATTGATGGTGGAGATCATCGCGATGCACTACGTCAGAGTCATACTTTTGCTACTGACTTTTTAAATGTCATAGAGAAAAATCAGACAAAATCGTATTGCTCGAATTTTAAATAAATGGGTTTAAATGCTACAAGAAAGCCGACTTTTCATAAGTCGGCTTTTTATATTTGAAGAAAGATGATTTTAAGTCATGTTATAGAGTCTTTCTTTTGGAAAAACTGCGGTAAAAGTTGAACCTTCATTTTCTTTAGATTGCACGTCTAAGTAGGCGCCGTGTTGCATGAGTACGTGTTTTACAATCGCTAAGCCTAAACCTGTTCCACCGGTTTGACGACTACGGTCGCTGTCCACGCGGTAGAAGCGTTCAGTCAGACGCGGTAAATGTTTAGGGTTAATGCCGATACCGGTATCTTGTACGCTAAAGTAAGCATGCTCACCGTCATCGTGCCAGCCAATGGTAATGGTTCCGCCTTTTGGTGTGTACTTAATGGCATTGGTAATTAAATTACTAAATGCGCTGGCAATTTCCATGTCTGAACCGATGAGGTCACAGTGGCTATCAATATGTAAATTGAGTGTATGCCCATAATCGGCATTGTAGGCCTGAGCATCATCAAATAATTGATTCATTAAGCTCGGCATTTCAATAATCTGATTTTTTGCGATTTTCTTATTATTTTCTAAATTTGATAACAGTAGTAAATCATTAACCAACGCATTCATACGTTTGGTTTGAGATTGCATCTGGTCAAATGCACGTTTCCAGCGCGGGTTAATATCTTCTTGGTCGGTAAATGTTTCGATATAACCACTCAGTACGGTTAATGGTGTGCGCAGTTCATGCGAAATATTATCGACAAAGTCTTTACGCATTTGCTCAAGATTATGCATACGAGTTACATCGTATGCCACAAGTAAGCGACTTTCCCCACCAAATCGTGTGAGCTTAACCTGTACATAACGGTCATCATCAAGATTTGAGTGAAGCTTAATCCCATCGGGTGCCTGATCAATATTGTTAAAATATTCAATAAAAGTTGGCTGGCGCAAAATGGTTAGTAAGTTGCGACCACGGTCAAGTGGACTAATTCCTAGTAAACGCTCTGCGGCTGGGTTCCACCATTCAATTTGATGTTGATCATCAATCAAGACTACCGCTTCGGCAAGTGCAACTAATGAAGATTGAGCGCGGTCAATAAGTCCTACCATTTCCGCTTGAACAATACGTTCTTGGCGCTGGGCACGATAAACGTTAAATAATAATGCCCCCCAAATTCCGTTGAGGTTCGGAGGGACATCGTATGGATTATTGGCAATCCAGTCATTGACCAAATATAAAGAACGCAACTGAAGTGTAAAAAACACCACAAAGGCAATAAAAATACAGCTCCAGAAATACCCAATTCCTAAACCGACTAAACCTGCAATAATCAGGAAAAATAATAAAAGTCGTAAATCTTGTTTAGCAAACGTCCATAAACTACTGTAGCGGGAAAGCTTTTGTTCACGTACCTGTTCGGGGACGGGGTAGGGTTCATACATAAATTTTGGTTAACCTGCGGCTAAATCTGCACGTGTTGAGAAACGATAACCTGTACCACGTACAGTCTGAACAAATCGGTCTACACCAAAAGGTTCTAGGACTTTACGCAAACGACGGATATGCACATCGATAGTACGATCTTCGATGTATACATTACCGCCCCACACCTGATCGAGCAACTGGGCACGTGTATAGGCACGTTCCGGATGGGTCATAAAAAATGCAAGCAGACGGTATTCTGTTGGTCCCATATCTAAAATACTGTTACCAAAGCTTACGCGTTGGCTTACAGGATCAAGAATTAAACCATTGGCATCAATTGTTTTTTCACCACTTAATGCATTTGCGCGGCGTAGAACAGCTTTAATACGAGAAACCAATTCACGGGTTGAAAATGGTTTGGTCATATAGTCATCTGCACCAGCATCCAGACCTTGTACTTTGTGGTCTTCTTCACCGCGAGCGGTCAACATAATGACTGGAATTTCTGCTAAGTTTTCATCACGTTTTAAACGGCGACATAAGTCGACCCCACTTACGCCCCCGGGTAACATCCAATCGAGCAAGATAAGCGCCGGACGTTGGTCGACGATAATTTGATGAGCCTGTTTGGCATCTTCTGCCTGTAAACACTGAAAGCCTGCCATGTCCAAAGAGGTATGGATCATTTCGCGGATAGGAAGCTCATCATCGACAATTAAAATATAGTCATCTTTCACAGCGTAATACCTTGTAGATTTTAACGGTGAACCGTTTTGTAGTTATGACAGGCTTATTACAAAGATTAATTATGACAATTTCATTGCAGAAAAGTCTATAAAATCGAATTTAGCAATAATTTGTGACAAAAATACGGCAAGCGCATGACCAAATGATGACAGATAGGTATAAATTTTCTTAAAACCATTCAGTGTGTTACAAGCTTATCTTAAACGAGGTTTTTACAACAAAAACAGTGTCAAAAAACTTTAATATTATTTTGAAACTTTCGCGAGCAAAGCTAAAAAAACGATACGGCAGGCCGCTAAAACTTGCTCTAGAGACTGCTTAAACCCGCCCATCACCCATCGAACGGCAATTTGTGTCACGTATCCATTTAAACCAGTAGCGATTAATGAGAGTTCATTTTCGTTATGCTGGATTTGCGGCATGGTTAGCATCACAAAAGCTTGAATCATACGATCAAACTGGGCGAGAGTTTCCTGAATGGTGGCTTGATTATGTAATTCTTGGACCAAAATTGCATCGACATACACAATACGAGCCAAACGAGGGTCGTCTTTTAAAGTACTCAGTAGAGCACGTAAACCAGCATCGACCATTTGCTCAGGGTCCGGTGCCGCTTTAATGACGGCTTGCATCAAGTTTTGCTGTAATTCTTCAATCATTTTTAAAAAGATAGTCTGGAATAAATCTTCACTCTTTTTAAATGATTCATAAAAATAACGTTCGGTGAGTTTTGCTTCTTGGCAGACATCTTTTACCGTCACGGAAAAAAAGCCAAGGGTTCCATAAGTTGCAATACCAGCTTCAATGAGTTTTTCGCGGCGTGCCTCTTTGCGCTCAGACAGAGATAACCCTTTGAACTGACGTTCTTTACTCACAGTTTTTGTTTTCTTTTTACTGGTTGAGTCGTTTGTCGCCATAAATAAATGGTTTCCTAATTTATCGGTTTTTTGGCAAATATGAGCCCTATGATAAAGCGGTCAGCAGAATTGTGCCAATCTATCTGAAATTACAGTGTACTATATTGACAATGTATATTGTCAAAATTATATTGAAAGAGTCTAAATTGCACATGCAATGAACCAGTTGTGCAAATCGAAAAACAAAGGATGGACAATGAAAAATTTTAAAAACAAAGTCGCTGCAATTACGGGTGCGGGTTCTGGCATTGGGCAACAATTAGCAATTCTTCTGGCAAAGCAGGGCTGCCATCTTTCATTAAGTGACATTAATGAAAAGGGCTTAGAGAAAACCGTTGAGCTATTAAAACCGTACAGTAACATTACTGTAACAACCA
Organism: Acinetobacter sp. EKM10A; assembly: GCF_011075215.1. NCBI lineage: Bacteria > Pseudomonadati > Pseudomonadota > Gammaproteobacteria > Moraxellales > Moraxellaceae > Acinetobacter > Acinetobacter sp. EKM10A. The sequence goes on from NZ_JAALLK010000004.1 coordinate 92,000, forward strand.
AGAAGTTAGATGTTTCTGACCGCGAGGCAGTAAAGCAGTGGGCACAGGAAACTGTTCAAGATCATGGCTGTGTTAACCTGATTTTTAACAATGCGGGTGTAGCTTTAGGCTCAACTGTAGAAGGTGCAACTTACGAAGATTTAGAGTGGATTGTGGGAATTAACTTCTGGGGCGTGGTTTACGGTACTAAAGAATTCTTACCGTTCATTAAGCAAACACAAGATGGCCATATTATTAATATTTCCAGCTTATTTGGTTTAACGGCTCAACCGACACAGTCTGGCTATAATGCAACTAAATTTGCGGTACGTGGTTTTACTGAGTCATTGCGTCAAGAGTTAGATATTGAAAAATGCGGCGTAAGTTCGCTATGTGTACATCCGGGCGGTATTCGTACTAATATTGCTAAAGCTGCAAAAATGAGTGATAGCTTGAGTAGCTTGGGTATGGACCCAACTAAATCGATTCAAAACTTTGACAAGTTATTGCGTACCCCACCAGAGGAAGCAGCTCGTCAAATTTTAGATGCAGTTTTGAAAAATAAACGCCGTTTACTCATCGGTAGCGATGCAAAAATTCTGGATGCATTCCAGCGTTTATTCCCAACGGGATATCAACGTGCTTCAACCATTGTAACCAAATGGATGAAATAAGGTTTAAAAGAAAAAAGCCATCAATTGATGGCTTTTTTTATAAGGTTTAATGCATTCTAAATAAGAACTTTGATCTTCTTTTTCTTCCAGATAAATTGATAATACAAGCCTTGAATAATACATAAACTGACAAATGCCAAGGCATAGGCGACCCAAATGCCTTTAAGTCCCCACATCGAACTAAACCAGTAAGCACATGGCATTTCAATAAATAAAATGGCAGAGATGTTAATCAGCATCGGTACGGTTACAGTCCCACTGGCACGCATAATTGATGCAAAAATGGCACCTGCACCAAAGAATAAAATTGCCCAAAGTACAATAAATAAAAGCTGTTGCCCTAACACCACCACAGTTGGATCTGTGATGAATAAAGCCATCAAATATTTTGAAAATAGATAGCCGAGTGCAATTAAGGTACCTGTAAATAAAAAGTTCATTCCCAAAGCGGTGCGTGTAACACGTGCGAGTAGGTCCGACTTACCAGCACCAATCGCTTGTGCTGCAAAGATTGAGGCCGCGATAGAGATCGAAATCGCTGGAAACTGAATATAGTTGAGTACCTGATTCACGGCACCATACGCAGCTGTGGCATGAGCTCCGAAACGGTTCACTAAACCCACAATGACTAAACCAGCCATTGAAGTGGTAATCATTTGAATACCGGTTGGAACACCTAGGCGTAAAATGATTTTACTTAATTCCGAATTATGACGAATATGTTGCAAAAGCTGACGGTTCGGTCGAAGAGGATGCTTTTTCTTGTTTAGATAAATCGCAAGAAAAATGAGAATAGCTACATAGCCAGTAATGGTCGCAATTGCCGGAGCAATAATTCCTAGAGCGGGTAAACCAAAATAACCTTTAAGTAATATCGGGGTAATGACCAAACCAATCACACTGGTTAAAGCCAGTGCAAGTAAAGGAGTAGTACTGTCTCCTACACCGCGTAAAATTGAGGTATAGATAATATAAACAAAGAGAAGAGGACTACCTGCCAACATCCATTGCACATAAGGCAAAGAGAGGTGCATCACCTTCGGATCCGTACCTAAAAGTTCTAAAATATCATGGGCAAAAAACACACCAATGATTGCGGTAATGATACCGCCAATGATGGTCATAAACAGAGTAGAGCCCACCACACTTTGAACTTTTTCAATATTCTGCGCGCCCCAAGCCTGACCCACTAAAACAGTAGTACCCGTTGAAATACCGATAATAAACGCAAGCAGTAAAAACAAAATGGGGAAAAAAACCGAGACGGCAGCAATCGCATCGACCCCCATCATTTGTCCAACAAAAATGGTGTTAATGGTACCGGACAGGTTTTGCAAGATATTGGTTGCAATCAGGGGCAATAAGAAAACAAAAAATGTTTTCCAAAGATTTTGCTGATGAATTAAAGACTGTCTTGGTGGCATGTATTCTCCATCGCCCATCTCTCTGATGAGCGGGTCGGATATTCAACTTAGCATAGTTGTGTGGAATTTCTTGTAGTATTTTTACTATGCTAAGTGACTAAATTTATTAACATTGATTCAGAATTTCTCCTGCTTTTTGCAGTGTTTCATCATTTTTTGCAAAGCAGAAACGAATCAAGCGTAAAGACTCGGGGGCTTGTTGGTAAAACACTGAAACAGGAATAGCCACAATCTTATGTTGCTCGGCAAGAAACTGGCACATTTCCACATCATTTAAGTCAGATCTAATCTGGCTGTAATCAAGGTTTTGGAAATAAGTTCCTTGCGATGGTTTAAGCAAAAAACGGCTATTGTAAATCGCCTGATTAAATCGGTCTCGTTTAGTCTGATAAAACTGTGAAAGTTCCTGAATATGTTCTGGGTGTTGCTGCATATATTGCGCAAGCGCAATCTGACAAGGTGTTGTGCCACAGAAATTAACATATTGATAAATCTGGCGGAACAAACGCATTAAATCAGGTGAAGCAACACAGTAACCGGTTTTCCAACCTGTGACATGGAAGGTTTTTCCAAAAGAACCAATCACAAAACTACGTTCTCTGAGCTCAGGGAAATGCAACGCGCTAAAGTGTTGCTGACCATCAAAAACTAAGTGTTCGTAGACTTCATCAGATAAAACTACAATATTTTTATCCTGAATTAGTTCAATGAGTTCTAACCAGTCTTGTTTGGACCAGATTGTACCTGTTGGATTGTGGGGAGTATTTACCACAATCATACGGGTTTTATCGTTAATTCGATCTTTAACTTGTTGCCAGTTCACCTTAAAGTCAGGTGCTTGCAAGGCAATATGTACCGCTTTACCACCTGCTAACTCGACAGAAGGTCCATAGCTGTCATAACTCGGGTCAAAAATAATGACTTCATCACCTGTGTTGATGCAGGCTTGTATGGCACAGAAAATTGCTATGGTTGCACCGGGCGTAATCGTGATTTGAGTTACAGGATCAAGTTGAAGATGATCACGTTGTTGAAATTGTAAAGCGAGCTGTTCACGCAGTGCGAGAATGCCATCACCAGGTGGGTACTGATTGTGTCCAGCCAAAGTTGCCTGAGATAGGGCTTCGAGCAAAGCAGGGGGTGCAGGAAAATCCGGGAAACCCTGTGAAAGGTTAAGTGCACCCAAGCGCTGTGCCATTGCCGTCATTGTACTAAAAATAGTCACCCCTTGTGTGGGCAATTTGGACTGAAGCTGTAGCATATTGTTCTCTTAAGGAAATTATTAACGTTATAAAATTGATTCAATCGCTGCTCGTATTACACCTAGAGTTAAGCCGATAAATGCACCTACCACAACGCCATTCACACGAATCATGTGTAAGTCGCCACCGACTTCGTTTTCAATTTTTCCAATCATTTCACGTGAGTCCCACTCATGAATACGCTCACTCACATAGCGTATGATTTTATGGCTATATTGGTCCGTAAAGTTCATGGCAAGTCCTGTCATTTCTTTGTTGAGAACTTCACGTACTTTTACATTTTGGACAAGGTTTTCACCCAACTGCTGAATGGCAGCTCTGAGGTTCATTGCAATACCAGAGTCTTCTTTCATTAAATCTTCTTTAATGGCATCACATAAAATAGTGACAGCGCCACTAATGAAATTTAAGACTTGAGGACTATCTAGCAGCGCATCTTTGCCACTATTTAGACGTTGGCTGGCAATACTCTCAGGGTTTGCCAACTCCAGCATGAGCGAGTGGGCAATAGTTTCAATTTCCTGTCGCCATGGGTGTTCATGGTCAGCCAGCATTGATTCTACTTTTTCAACCAGTGAATCAATGGTGCGCTGCTGAACATCAATACCGATCCAGCTTGCACCTTTTGCAAGAGACCAGACGCCCAGCGCTTTAAACATTTTTCTTGTCAATTCGCGAGTTTTATCCGGATTTTGTACCACCCACTCATGCGCGATATCGAGACCACGTTGCAGTACATCTTGGTGGAAATCATTTTCCAATACTGCACGCAGCATTTCACTCGCAAGTTTATTGACTTGAGTGTTACGCACCCATTGCACACTGTTGTTTTGCACGAAATTGGCAATTTGTTCTTGGCTCACAAATTCAAAAACTTTAGGTACAGTTTGCTGAATGAGTTGTACCACTTGCGTATTGTTTTGTGGACTGGCAAGCCATTGGCCAATGGCAAGACTTAAATCGGTTTTTTCTAGGCTTCGTTCGACCACCTGAGGCGACAGGAAGTTTTCCTGCACAAATCGACCCATTGATTCGGCAATACGTGCCTTATTACGTGGAATAATTTCGGTATGATCACGCAAAAACTTAGGGATGGGAAGCTTACCAAATGGGTTTCGAAACAGAACGGTAATCGCATACCAATCTGCTAGTCCACCCACTACACCAGCTTCCGCACCTAGCATTAAAATATGAATTAAGTCTGTGTACTCTGGCAGAAAGCGATTGGCGATCAATAACCCAATCCACAGCACCACCACAATAATAAGTGCCATCGTAGCGAAATATTTGCTGCGCTTCAGATTGGGTGCATGGTGTACTTCTTCTGCCATATTCATACGGTCATCCTATTCATTTTTGTTTTACTGGCGGCTCAGGTGGCGGCAACAATTCTCCTGTCGGGCTTAAACCATATTTTTGTCCGATAGATTTGAGAATTAACGTTGCATCAAAGGCATCTTGAGGAGCCTGCTTTTGATCCCGATAACATTCAATAGTATACGACACTTGAACAGGGTCGATATTGACCACTTGCGGGAAATCATAGAACGGATCATGCCAGAAACCCGGATAGCGGCGGTAGTAACCATACGGGTAAAAGCTTGGTGCAGATGGGTAAACTACAGCTTGACGCGGTGGCTTTTGGCTTTGATTACTTGGGTCGTTCAGCACTTTAAAAAAGCGGAAACCTTTTTGTACTGTAGTCTGTGCTGATTTCACCAAAGTAATTTCTTCGGCTGCTCCATAGCTCATGTTTGGATCAGCCTGAAAGCTGATTCGAAACGTTTGAGCATTTAACGGATAGGCCGAAAACTGGCCAAGCTGATCGAAAGTTTTTGGTTTGCTGGGTACAGTTGAACAAGCACTTAAAGTTATGGCAGTGCCTAAAGCTAAACAAAGAGAGAGATATTTCATGGTGAACTCCCAGCTGAGCATAAAAGAATGGATGCGTCAGCATTAAAAATAGAGAAGTCTTAAAAACTACTGTTCGGTTCTAATAAAAATTCGGTTTCCTCTGGTGTTGAGACACGTCCAAGGATGGCATTGCGATGAGGATAACGTCCAAAGCGATCTATAATCACTTTATGTTTTTTCTCAAAGCTTAAATTAATTTCATTGCCGAGGCGTTGAAATAATTTTAAAGCAAACTCATGAATTAGCTTCGATTCACTATGCATAAATGGCATGTACAAAAACGAGCGCTGTTCTGGGTTAAGTTGTGCATCGAGTTGCAAGCTAATTGCTTCTTGTGACAAGGCTAAAGCAAGGCCGTCATAAGCAAAAGATTCGGGTTGATCACGATAAATGTTGCGAGAAAACTGATCTAGCACAATAATCTCTGCAAGACGACCTTCTGGTGTTTTCCGCCAAGACCAAAGTTCTGCTCGAGTTGCCTGCCGATGAACGTCTGCAAATTGATCACGAATTTTTGCGTCAAAATCCTCACTTTTTGCAAACCAGAGTGAACGGTGTTCAGGTGAAAACCAGAAGTTTAAAATGTCTTGATCGTTCATGATATTGACAACTCTTTAGCAATTATTCTTCAATAAAATCACAATTCTTTCGTGTCTTAAATAACAAGATTGTGATAAAAATTGCCAAACTGAAATGATGTGATCATATCAATAGCCGTATCATGTCACGATTTTGTATATAGTGATCTTTTATAAGCGAGCAAATGCATGAGTCAACCCACTACACCATCTCAATCAGTTATTCCTGCTTGGGTGGATTCGTCGCTACTACAAGGCATGTTACGTGGAATAGAACGTGAAAGCCTACGTATGCAAAGTAATGGGTTCTTATCACAAGAGTTACATCCAAAGGCATTAGGTTCAGCTTTAACACATCCGAAAATCACCACAGATTATTCTGAAGCGTTGATGGAGTTTATTACTTCACCACAGCCAACCATTGGTGATGCCTTGCATGAGCTCACCGATATTCATGCGGTTGTGCACCGTCATTTAGAAAATGGTGAAAAGCTCTGGCCGTTGTCTATGCCATGTATGCTAGATGACAATGAAGAACGTATTCGTCTAGCTCAATATGGCACTTCTAATATTGGCCGTTTCAAGACGCTTTATCGCCGTGGTTTAGGTATTCGTTATGGTCGCCGTATGCAGACGATTTCGGGCGTACACTATAATTTATCTTTCCCTGATTCTCTTTTTTCTGCTTTGCAGGCACATGAAACTGACGAAAAATTAAAAGCACTTAGTCTGCAAGATTATCGTAGTCATCGCTATTTTGGTTTGATTCGTAACTTTATTCGTTTAACGCCACTGGTTATGTTTTTGGTGGGTGCGAGCCCATCGGTTTGCCGTTGTTTTCTGACGGGTCATGAACATCATTTGTTGCCTTTAATCAAAGGGTCATATTATTTACCGTATGCTACAGCTCTGCGTATGGGGCGTTTAGGCTACCAAAACTCGGCACAAAAAAGTTTAGGCATTCACTATAACAATTTAACGGGTTATCTGGCCGGTTTACAAAAAGCAGTACATTCTCCATATCCGCCATTTAGCCGTTTAGGGTTAAATGATGCCTCTGGTGAACCATTGCAAATTAATGATCATGTTTTACAAATCGAGAATGAATATTACAGTCTCGTGCGTCCAAAACAAGTTCCTCAAGCGGGTGAAACACCGTCTCAAGCCTTGAAAAATCGAGGGGTGGGTTATGTTGAACTTCGTGCAGTGGACGTAAATCCATATTCGGCAATTGGCGTCAATGAAACAACAGCAGGTTTCCTTGAGGCATTAGCGCTTTATTGTTTATTAAGCGATAGTCCTGAACTGTTATGCCCTGAGCAAGATTTGATTGAGAAAAACCAGACAGAAGTGGTTAACCGTGGTCGAGCACCAAACGCAACCATTACTGATTTAAACGGGTCTTATCATATTGAAGATTGGGCACGTCAGCATATTTCTAAAATGCAGGATTGTGCTCGCTTACTCGATCAGACCTATGCAACAGATCTATACAGCTCGGCTTTGGCTGTGATGCAAGAACGTATTGATGAAGTAGATGAAACATTATCTGCTCATGTGATTGATGACACATTAAAGCATGGTGGAACCTGGAGCTTTGGTAGTCATATGGCACAGTTACATGCTGAAACTTATGAAAAGCATGAGATTAGTGCAGAGACTTTGCAATATTTTGAACAATTGGCTGTGCAATCTTTACAGCAGCAAGAACAACTTGAGCAAGATAGTCAGATCAGTTTTGATCAATATCTTGAACAATATAGATAAAAACGAGGTTTTACATGCGATTAAGTTACCGTTTGGTGAGTGGACTGCTTGTTCTGGCAAGCATTGTCGGCATGTCTTTTGCGTTGTATTTGGAACATGTAAAACGGTTAGAGCCATGTCCGCTCTGTATTTTTCAACGTGTTGGCTTAATGGCAATGGGTTTTGTGGCTCTTATTGCGTTTTTGCATAACCCGGTTTCCAATGCGATTAAACGCTTTTATGCATTTTTGGCAGGTATTGCAATTTTATGGTCAGTGGGGGTGGCGGGCCGACATGTTTGGCTACAGCATTTACCACCAGATCAAGTACCAAGCTGTGGTCCGGGTTTAAATTACCTCATTGATGCTTTACCAATGAAAACCGTTTTACAAGAGGTACTTTCTGGCTCAGGTGAGTGTGCGGCAATTGACTGGACTTTTTTAGGTCAGTCTTTACCAGTTTGGTCATTGGTCTATTTCCTTTTACTGTTATTGGTTTGTTTATGGCAGTTATTCCGTTTTTATCCAGTGTTTAAGACGGCTAAAAAGTAAGTTTAAAGTAATTAAAAAAGGCTCAACTTAAGTTGGGCTTTTTTTATAACTTTCGAATAAGTGAAAATATAAAAAAATTGATAGAAATAACGCATAATTTTGTAGACAGATAGTTCTGTTTTTTATAAAGTGCAGCCGTTTATATATCCTTATGATTATAAAAAAATGCTTTTTAATATATTTAGTGTCTTGGAAAAAATAGGGCTAAATGCTCAGAAACGTGCTATCCACGTACAATTTTCTAATGAACTACTCAATCATCAAGTATTCTTACAACGTATAGAAGGCCAACATCAGCTAAATGGTGGCCTAATGGCAGAATTGATTTGCCTTTCAACCAATGCCCAAATTGCACTGAAGCAATTTATTGGTGTCCAAGTCGCTGTTGATCAGGTCACTGATTCGGGGCAATTGTTCCGCACTACAGGTATTGTGACTGAGGCCAGTTATGGACAAAGTGATGGCGCTTTAACGCTTTATAAGCTGACTATAGAAGATGCGACAAATTTATGGCACAAACGCCGTAATAGTCGTGTTTTTATGAATAAAAGTATTGTAGAAATTACCGAAGTTCTATTTAAAGAATGGCAAGAAAAAAGTCCACTGTTTGCTGCGAGTTTAAGTCTTGATTTGGGTGGGTTAAGTCAAAACTATGATATTCGTCCGTTCACTATGCAGCATAATGAGTCTGACTATGACTTTCTCACACGTTTGTGGCGAAGTGAGGGTGTTAGTTGGCTCATTGATGAATCAGAGCTTCTTGTCCCTCATTTTACTGCACCAATACAAGCTCAAAAACTAAGATTAATTGATGACAATAACCAATACCAAGCTTTAGCGCGTCGTAGTATTCGCTATCACAGAAGTAGCGCAACCGAATATCAAGATAGTATTACAGGCTTTGTTGCAGTGCGAAGTCTGCAACCGACTGCCGTACATGTACAGCGTTGGCAGCCCGATGCGTTAGCGCAAGAAGAGGGTAATGGTTCGGTTGTTACTACCCATACACACTCAGATAACTTTGATTCGGCTACTTTAAGTCTTGAGCAAGCATGGCACGTAAGCCCCGCCTGGATGCAAGATTTAAAAGGGGAAGATCAGGCAACCGCTTCAAGCAGTAGCCAATTAGAAAAATTAAATCAGCACTTCACTGACATGCATGCGAGTCGGGCCAAATACTTTAAAGCCTACAGTAGTGTGCGCGATACCCAAGTCGGCTATTGGTTTAATCTACGCGAACACCCTGAAATTGATCAGCATGAAGGAGCAGATCAAGAGTTCCTAATCATTGCCAAAAATTTCTATAACCAAAATAATTTACCTAAAGATTTACATCAGCAAGTTAGCCAGTTATTAACCCAAAGTCGTTGGGATCAACATGGTTACGATGATATCGAACGTCAAAGTAATGAGCTGACGTTAATACGCCGTCAAATCAAAACGGCACCTGAATACAATCCGGAACAGCATCGACCAATTGCTTACCCACAAAGAGCGAAAGTCGTGGGACCTGAGGGAGAAACTATTCATGTCGATGAATGGGGACGCATTAAAGTACGTTTTCTATTTACTCGTAGTGATGATCATGGCCATGATGGTGGCGCAGGTAGTAATGACAATGATACCGACTCGGCTTGGGTGGATGTACTGACTCCTTGGGCAGGAGAAGGTTATGGTGCACGTTTCTTACCACGTATTGGTGAAGTGGTGGTCATTGACTTCTTTGATGGCAATATCGACCGTCCATTTGTGACGGGCCGAATCCATGAAGCACAGCGTTCGCCAACTAAATTCGATGTAAAAGGGCAGCTTCCTGATACTAAAAAGCTAAGTGGCATACGCAGTCAGGAAATCAATGGAAGTGGCTTCAACCAATTACGCTTTGATGACACAACAGGGCAGATCAGTACTCAACTCCAAAGTAGCCATGCGGCAACACAGTTGAATTTAGGTAATTTAAGCCATCCTAAAGAACAAGCGACAAGCCAAGGCCGTGGTGAAGGCTTTGAGCTTAGAACAGACGCTTGGGGAGCTGTGCGGGCGGGTAAAGGCATGCTCATTAGTACCTATGCACAAGAGCAAGCGATTGCAGACCATCTAGAGGCCGCACAAGCACAATCCTTACTTTCACAAGGTTATGAAAGCATGAAAATGCTCAGTGAAGTTGCAGCCAAGCAACAAACTGATGCTTTGAATGTAATTAATCGCTTACCCAAATTCATCCAGTCTCTTGAGTTAAAAACCACAGGGCAGGCATTAAATAGTACGGTAAACCTATTCAAAGAAGGAATTAATAACGATCCTATCCATGCCCTAAAAGACTGCGGTGGCTTTATTCAAGACATTGGTGCACTAGGGGGAAATGCAAAAGGCGTTGTAGATGAATTTAATTCTTTCTTTAGCGATGCTAAAGATGCGGTAGAAAATTTAAAAGCATTTATCGAAAACGTTGAAGAACATGGCCCTGATATTGTTAAAGGAAAACTCGCAAGTATTAAAGACCGAATTCATAAAAATCCATTTGAAAGTATTCAAGAGGTCGGGAAAGTCTTAGCAAATGTCGAGACTAAAGACTTTGATTTGATGAGTACGTGTGGAACTTTTAGTAAAGGCAGTAAATTGGAAGTATCACCTTCTAAAGCATTGAGTTCTTTACAAGGCTTTATGGAGGGTTATACCCAAGGTTTAGAAAGCAGTTCCGATACTAAACAGCAAGAGCAAGGTAAGATCTTTAGACAAGCCCTTATGTTGTTAGCATCACCAAATGGTATTGCTTTGACGACGCCTGAAAATATTATTTTGCAAGCTTCGCAAGATATTGCCGAAAGTGCCAGCGGTTCAATTAATTTGAGTGCTCAGAAAAATATTATTGGGCATGCACAAGACAAAATTAGTTTATTTGCTGCGCAAAAGGGTTTGCGTGCTTATGCCGCGAAAGGAAAGCTCGAACTACAAGCACAAGATGATGCTATTGAAGCAATTGCGAAGAAGGTGATTAAGCTTATTTCTACTGAAGAAAAAATCGAGCTTACCAGTCCAAAAGAAATTATATTAACCGCAGGTGGGTCACAGCTCAAAATTAATGCCAATGGGGTATTTTCAACAACAGGTGGTAAGTTTGAAAGTAAAGCTGGGCAGCATTTGTTTACGAGTGGGGCAAAGGTTTCTTATGAGGTTCCTGAGTTACCTAGTTCTTTTGATTATAGTAATAGAATTGATTTGTATAAGATTTTTCAATGGAGTGATTTCGAAAATATTAAATATAGTGCAATTTTTGAAAATCAAAGAGTTACGCAAGGGAATTTAGATGAATTAGGAAGAACAGAAAGATTCAAGAGTAGTACGCCTGACAAAATGAAGGTTTTAGTGGGATATAGTGCTGATAAATGGCATAAAGAAACAGAAGAGTTTGAGGATTTTGATGACTATGAAACCAACAATGACTCTAATTTAAATAATAATTCTAATTAAGGGGAGAGAAAATGAATAAGAAAGGTTTAATTCAGTTTAGGTTTGTTGAATTATTTACTGGTAATAATATACCTAATTTATATCATGTTATTAAGAATGAAAAGGGCACAACTATTGCTTCTGGAATGACAAATAGTAATGGCTTAACAGTAATGATAAGTAGAGATGTAGGCGATACTCTTTATGTATATTTAAAAAATATTATAACAGGTGATTTGAAAGAAAAAGTTAGACACACTGTTATTTATAAAAAGGAGATAGTAAGAGTAATATCATCAAAAATACTTTTAGATAATATTATCTTAGCAAAATCAACGAATAAACCTGGTAATTATAGATATTTAACGCATAAAGTAAAAAAAGGAGAAAACTTATCTTCAATTTCTCATCGATTTAATTGTAAAACTAGTGAAATTGTACATTTAAATAAATTAAAAAATCCTGATCATATAGATGTCGGACAAATTATTAAAATTCCATACAAAGGTGAATCAAGTGATTCTAAGAAAAGTCCTGATAACAAACAATCTAAGCATGAAAATAATAAATCATCTTCTACTCAGAAAGTAAATTCACATGAAAATAATAATAAAAATACTTCAGATAAACCTCAAAAAAGAATAGAGTCAAAAGATATAACTGATGAATATACAAAAGAGTCAGGAAAACCAATGAAAGTTGCTACTAATGCAACTTCACCATGCATTTGTAAACAATATAATTTGGCTTGGGGATCTAAAGTTAGTTGTGAATTTAGGAAAAGAGTTATAAAAATAGCACAAAATTTGTGGCCTAATGATTCAGAGAATATGGCAAGCCAATTAATGGCTGTTATGCATTTAGAGTCTGCCGGAACTTTTAGTCCAAAAATTGGAACTTTTATCAGCAAAAAATTAACAGACGATGCTAAAGGTGGTTATGTTGGTCTTATCCAATTCGGAAAATTTGCTTCAATTGATTTAAAAGTTAAAAGATCTGATTTAGCGAAAATGTCAGCTGTACAACAATTAGATTATGTAGAAAAATACTATAAATTAAACTCTGCTCATACAAAGATTAAAAATCTAACTGGATTATATTTATGGGTTAATTATCCTAAAAATGTCAAAGAAAACCGATTAGAAGATGAAGATATTGTATATGCGGCACCCAAAGACGCAGAAGTAACTTCTAAAAAATTTTTAGAAAGCCCATATCATCAAAATCCTAGTTTTATGAAAGAGAATGAGGAATATAAACGGGATGGTAAAAAAGTTATTAGACAAGGATTTAAAAATGGTTCAACTAAAGTTTGGGAGGTTGAACAAGAAATTAAAAAACATTTAACCGAAGGTATAAAAAGTCAAAATTTAGAGAAAAATTATAATTGTGCATACATAAATCAAACTGAGATAAAAAATACTCAGAAAATTAATTTGGAAAAATTTGCTGAAATTTTGAGAAAGAGAGCTAAAGAAAAAAGTCAACATCAATGTGCAAAGTATGTAAGAATTGCATTAGAGGCAGGAGGAGCCGACACTTCAGGACATCCTGTCGCAGCATCAGATTGGGGACCAACTCTCAAAAAAATAGGTTATAAAGAAATACCTGAAGAGTTTAATAAACCTCAATTAGGTGATATTTATATCATCACCAAAACTGATAAGCATCAATATGGCCATATTGCAGGCTATGATGGTAGCCAATGGATTTCTGATTTTAAACAAAAAGGTCATAGAATTTATAGCGATCATGTTAACTACAGATATTTTAGAATGTAATTTGTTAAATAGGAGATTTTAATGAAACTTTTAATTTTAGAAATTTTATGTTTAAGCCTTTTATCTGGTTGCGCTTCCGCAAAAGAAGCTGAATGTTACAATACTTCAAAAGCTCTAATTACTGATTTATATAATAAATTTCCTATTAATGGAGATGAGGTTATTGAAAATAAAAATATTAAAACCTTAAGTAATTTTTTTGATAAAAACCTTACAAATTTACTTATAAAAGATCAAGAATGTAGTGCAAGAAATAATGGGGTTTGTAATATTGATTTTAATATTTTAATTCATTCTCAAGATACTCCTAATAAATATAAAATATTACAGGATACGGATAGTTTAGTAACAGTTAAAGTTGAATATCATCAATATTCAGAATTTATTAACTTTGTTATTAATAAAGAATCTTCTTGTAAAAAAATAGGAAATATAAAATATGATGATGGAAGTGATTTAATTAAAATGCTGCGGAAATAACATGAAATATTCAATATTATTCTTAATTTTACTATTTGCTAATCATACATTTGCAAATACAGAAATATGGAATGGTACATATCACTATTATAGTTCAGAGGAGCTACCTGATGGAAATGTTGCCACGATAGAGTCAACTTTAACAGTAGCACCCAAGAAATGTGTGTACTCTATTGTCGGCTTTCAGGTTGATAAGTCCTATGTATGCAAAGTGAAAAAGAAAAATAATGAACTTTATTTTTTTGATAATAAAAGTGGTAATAGATTCGGGAAAGTAGTTTTTAAAAAGGGAAAATATTACCTTTATTCTCCTGAAGTTTTAGATAGTAAGGATAACTTATTTATTAAAGATGAATAGTTATTATATGGTTTTTAAAATATAATTTATTTGGCATTTGATACCAATAAAACAAACCTAATATATACTTGGTGTGTTTTATCAAAGGTGTATATAGTGAGAACTAGTTTTATTAAATTTCATAATTTTTTATTGATTTTTAGCGTATGTATTACCTCAAATGCTACAGATTATAAACCAGAACAGTTAGATAAGAAAACAATATATAGTAATAGTGAGCATGAACTGAATAGTGTGTATTCAGATATAAAAGGCTATATCAGTGATAATAAAAATGAAGTTAAATATCTTGTTGATACTCAACGTTCTTGGTTGAAAAATAGAAATTTAAAATGTAATTTTAATGGAAAAGAAGTAAATAGTGGAAACTATAAATGTTTAAGTGATTTTAATAATTCTAAAATAAAAGATTTGAAAAATTCATATTTGGACCTTGATAATTTAGAAGGAAAGCTAATAAAACCATTTAGATATACAAATGGTATCATGAAAGATTTGGAAACAGGTGGGTGTTATTGTAGTGAAAGTACAATTAAGATTTTAAAAGATAAAATTTTTATATATCAAGCTTGTGATCAAGGTTTAAAGCAGCCACGTATATATAATATTGTTGGTAAGAAAAAGATAGTTTTTCTGTAGAATATCAAATTAACACTAATAATAATAAAGTTCCGGAATTTAATTTAGCATTTGTTACTAACGGTAAAAATGTTTGGAATATAGTGCCGAAAATCTTTAGAAAAGAAAATTTAATAAATTTAAATTTTAGAACTAATTATACAACTGATATAAATATAAAAAATAAGAAAAATGATTGTCATGATGATGAAGAGTAATTGTTCGTTATTAAAATTTTGATTGCATTTGATAATAGTAATATTAGCTTAAAATTTGATATTACTAGTATTATAAAATAGAAATTCGAAGTGAATAATGAGTTTGTTCAAAATGAAAAAACATTTTAAATTTATCGTTTTTACTGCTTTCATGATTGGATCTATTGAGAGTTCATATGCTGACTTTGGTTTTATTCAAGATAAGGATGGGTACGTTAATGTACGAGGAAATTCAAGTTTAAATTCTAAAGTTACGTCCAAATTAAATAATAATGAAATTGTTTCTTGTGTGATGGATGAAGGGACAAATAATTTTTGTTTAGTTAATGCAAGCAATGGTGTAACTGGATTTGTCTATAAAAATAGAGTAAATAATTTTAGTGGTTACAATTCTATTAAGCTATCTCAATATTCTAGAGAAAAAGCTGTTTATAATGATAAAAATATAATAGTAGAAGTGTATGCAAAAAAAAGCTATTTTAGATCCTAAACTTTATAAAACTTTTAAAGGTGAATATAAGTATTTTAATAATAAAAAATTCTTTGGTACTGATGGTACTTTACCTAATAATGATTTTTTACAACTTGATAAAATCATTATTAAGAGTAAAGATAAGAAAATAGAAATTGGTGAAAATGATATAGAGCAATACTTTTTTCCTAAAAATGGTATAGACAGTGACAAGAACGAGCTTGCTGATTTTAAAATATA
The DNA here is from genome assembly GCF_011075215.1 of Acinetobacter sp. EKM10A. Taxonomy (NCBI): domain Bacteria; kingdom Pseudomonadati; phylum Pseudomonadota; class Gammaproteobacteria; order Moraxellales; family Moraxellaceae; genus Acinetobacter; species Acinetobacter sp. EKM10A. The sequence goes on from NZ_JAALLK010000004.1 coordinate 107,745, forward strand.
TTTCTTAAATAATAATATTTTTATTTTAAATACTTTTAATAATGGTGGTGCAGCAGCATATAATATCGTTTTAAATATAAAAAATGGAAAACTAGTTGCCAATAAAGCTTGGAAGGTTGAAATTTAAAAATATTTTCTTTCTTCTACAAAAGCTAATTAATTAAAAAAGCCCAACATAAGTTGGGCTTTTTTTTACGTCTCTACAATTCCTTCTAAATCTTCAAGCGTATAGTTCGGCATATCAATAATATGGGTTTGAATACCTTCTTGCACATAATCATTCACATGAGGATATAGCCAGCGAGTAATCTGTTCGGCAACACTTGAGTGATATTGAATTTCAAAGTGATTTAAGCCATAAAACACCGCTTTATGTGAGTCTGGAACTTTAAGCTGAAAACGTGGATTAGGATGTTCACCTAGTGCGCTTTTTACACTCACTAAGTAATCGCCAATCACGGTAAGCGCTTTATTACGCACCTTTTCAAACTCGAGTGTTCCTGCCACTAAAAAGGTATTGATATGAGAAGGTAGAGGAGCCGGAGCACGGTTGTCATCCATCATACCAATACGGGCATCCATGTATTCCCAGTCATCATCTCGAACACTACCATGGCGTAGGTCTAAAATCCCATTACTACGGATGTTAACCAGCTGACCAATTAGGCCAACAAATGGAAAAGCGCCTAGCCGATCTTGTAGCGCAAATCCAAAACGCTCAAGCACTGCACCGTGGTGGGGAGAACCAATACAGACGAGGTTTTCGACCATATGAATCCATTGGTACATATTTTGTTTACCGTAAAACAGTGCGCTACGGGAAACCAGTCCACCCATACTATGACCAATTAAATCAATGCTGGTAATTCTTGGATTACGCTGTACTAAATCTTCTAATAAATTTGAGAAACTGCGGCCATTGGCTGAAATACGGCGGCCTGTATTGTAATTTAAATACAGCATCGTGTTGTGATCACGCTGTGCTAACAGACGCTCACCAATCCCGCCATAATGTGCATTTGACCAAGTAAGATGGTTCATGCACAAACCATGAACCAAAATTACAATACGGCCTGCAAGTTCGCCTTGTTGGATTGCACCGTAGTGGTCGTATAGAACCATTGGCAAGGCGAGGGGGCTATGTTGTTTAAGTAGATAGTCTCCGAAAATACCATTTAACACTCCTACTAAAAAATGAAGGGTTGGTGTTAATGGCTTCTCATGAAGGGTTGGAAATTTTTCAATAATGCGACGCAGCCCTGGTGCTAAAAAACAACTACCATATTTTTGTAAGGCACCATAAGAAAACTGATATGCCTTTTGGACAGAGGGCCGTTTTTGGAAATTTTTAGCATTTTGGGCACTAATACCAAAAGCATTTTTTAATACTTCAATATTAATGACTTGTATTAATTCATGTACACCATTTAAGCTGGTACTGAACAGTTGAGCTAAACCTTCTAGTACGTCGGCCTGACTAGGTGGCGTACGATCCCATTTACAATAAGTTTCATGTAACGGTGTTAAGCTCGGCATATCTTTTCCCCATTTACGTTATAACCGACGTTTTAAGCTGTACTTTTTATGAACGGCAGCTAACGTTTCCATCTTAGTAGTTTAAATAACACATGTTTTTAAAATACTGATGAATGGTAAGTTGAGTGGTTTTTCTTGTCTGACAATAGTGTTTTTATATACAAACTGAGAACAAAAATGTGAGTTTATTCTCAATTTAGAGGGAAAAATATATGAATATTATCTACCTCCATGGCTTTAATAGTAGCTCTTCTTCAATTAAAGGGCTCAGCCTTAAGCAGTATTGTAGCGAATTGGGCATAAATGTGCATTTGCCAGATTTAAATAGATCTCCGGAACAGGTAGTAGCACAGGTTTCAGAGCTGATTGAGTCTTTACAAGAGGTGGCTTTAGTCGGCAGTAGTCTTGGTGGTTTTTTTGCGACGTATTTTGTCGCGAAATATAATATTCCGGCTGTACTGATTAACCCTGCTATGCAACCATGGAAGCTGTTTGATGAGTTATTTCAAGTTGAAAGCATGCCTTATAAGGTGAACGATCAATGGTCAATTGATCATGTTCAGTTACGACAGTTAGAACAACTGGAACTGAAACAGCCTGAAAATGCTGACAAAATACTCGTCTTGTTGCAACAAGGCGACGAAATTTTGGATTATCGTCAAGCACAACGCTATTATAGTGCTGCAACACCATCCTCATTGATTTTGACGGATGCTCATGGCAATCATGCCATGGAAGATTTTGAAGAAAAATTACCCTTAGTGATCGAATTCTTTGCGCACACCATCAAATAAGGAAAACGTACAACGTGACACAATATACGGCTCAATCGCTTGAAGTTCTTTCCGGTTTAGACCCTGTTCGTCGTCGCCCGGGGATGTATACCGATACTTCTCGTCCTAACCATTTAGCCCAAGAAGTTATTGATAATGCTGTCGATGAAGCCTTAGCTGGTCATGCCGACAAAATCTGTGTCACGGTTTATAAAGATGGTTCGTTGTCGGTTGAAGATAATGGCCGTGGTATGCCAGTCGATATTCACCCTGAATATGGCCAAAGTGGTATCGAAATCATTTTAACCAAGTTGCATGCTGGTGGTAAGTTTAGTACTGATAACTATCAGTTTTCAGGTGGTTTACATGGTGTGGGGATTTCGGTTGTAAACGCTTTATCTACACGTGTTGAGGTAGAAGTTCAGCGTCAGGGTAATTTATACCAGATGGCCTTTGAGCAAGGCGAACCTGTTGCACCTTTAGCGGTGTTAGAAGGTAAAGCACCTAAACGTGCGACAGGAACTACGGTACGTTTCTGGCCTGAAGCTAAATATTTTGATAGCCCAAAATTTGCTTTAAAAGCACTTAAACATAATTTAAAAGCCAAAGCTGTTTTAGCTGCTGGTTTAAAAATCACTTATATCGATCAAATTAACGATGAAAAAATCGAATGGCAATTTGAAAATGGCCTTGTCGATTATTTGATGGATGAATTGCAAGACCGTGAAATTCTACCAAACCCTGCATTTGTAAGCAGTGGGCAAGCAGACCGTGCTGCGTGTGAATTTGCGATTTGCTGGAATGTAGAAGGTGGTGAACAGGTTCAAGAAAGTTATGTCAACCTGATTCCAACTGCACAAGGTGGTACTCATGTGAACGGTTTGCGTTCAGGGGTGACTGAAGCGCTACGTGAATTCTGTGAGTTACGTAATTTATTACCACGTAATCTTAAACTTTCGGCTGAAGATGTTTGGGATGGCGTGAATTACATTTTGTCGCTCAAGTTCCAAGAACCACAGTTCTCTGGTCAAACCAAAGAGCGTCTTTCGAGTCGTGAAGCTGCCAATATAGTTTTAAATATTGCTAAAGATGCGTTTGCACTCTGGCTCAACCAGCATGCTGAAATTGCCATGCAACTTGCTGAAATGGCAATTTCTAAAGCAGGGCGCCGTTTAAAAGCTGCGAAAAAAGTTGAGCGTAAAAAGATTGTTTCTGGCCCGGCTTTACCGGGTAAGCTGGCGGACTGCGTGGGCCAAACACGTGAAGAAAGTGAACTCTTTATTGTTGAGGGTGACTCTGCGGGCGGTAGTGCCAAGCAGGCGCGTGATAAGAACTTTCAAGCTATCATGCCAATTCGTGGAAAAATCTTAAATACATGGGAAGTTTCTTCAGATGAAGTACTTGCTTCTCAGGAAGTTCACGACATTGCCATTGCAATTGGTGTAGACCCGGGTAGTGATGATTTATCTGAATTACGTTACGGCAAAATCTGTATTTTGGCCGATGCCGACTCGGATGGTTTACACATTGCGACTTTGCTTTGCGCTTTATTCGTTAAACATTTTCCAGCATTGGTTGAAGAAGGGCATTTGTATGTAGCAATGCCACCATTGTTCCGTATCGACATTGGTAAAGATGTCCATTACGCGCTAGATGATGAAGAGCTTGAAACCATTTTGAAAAATGTTAAAGGCAATAAGAACCCGCAAATTACCCGATTCAAAGGGTTGGGCGAGATGAACGCAATTCAACTACGTGAAACAACAATGGATCCGAACACCCGTCGTTTGGTGCAACTCGATCTAGATGATGCACATTTAACGGCAGGTTTACTCGACAAGCTCCTTGCAAAAAAACGTGCAGCAGACCGTAAGCAATGGCTTGAGCAGAAGGGTAACTTAGCTGATATTACGGTTTAAAAATAAATGAAAAAATCCCCGCTCAATTGGTGGGGATTTTTTTATTTAAACCTAAATTGTTGGAAATCACCACAACGGGTTCTACTATTAAATTAAAAAATAGACAGATTTGTCTATTTTAATTTAGACAGTAATTTTTATCGGATGGGGAAATTGAAAAATATCGCAATTTGCACCGCCTCCAATTCGATCCACTACTGCAAAATCACTCGGTGCTTCAAAGGTAAGCAAAGGATGATGCCAAGTACCTGCCCGATAATTGATACTTTGCTTGCCATCCGAAACAAAAGCACATAGTTTTGAAATATCAGGAGTATTTTCGTCTAAACCAGGAGCCACAATAATTAAAAATTTTTGTTGCTGTAATGGAATGAATGCTTGAGAGCCTTTCGGATGGCGCTCTAGCATTGAAATTTCTAGAGGCAACACACTGGCCTTAATATTACGGAAAATACTAATTCCTGCCTTTGCTTCCCCTTCAATTTCAGTTTCAACGAGCGCATGGTAGCGCTCGGTGTGTGCATCATTAATATGAAAAAAATCATGCCCGTCACAACAAATGACTTCTCCGAAGGGCTGAAAGTTCTCAATGGTTAAAGGCTGAATTTGAACATTCTTCATGATCATGACTTGGCAATTTTTCCCCATAAACGGACACGGCTAATACCACCATCCGGAATCATATTAATACGGATATGCGAGACTTTTTCATGCTGTAAAATTTCATTCATATATTCATGAATATGGTCCATTTGCATAGGTTGGGCTTCAAGTAAGTAAGACCAAAACATACTTTGTGGAATCAGCTGTGCATCGGTTGCATTTTCAAGGTAGACCGCCTGAATAGAAACTTCAGCAGGAAAGTTACCTTTAAAATGCGCCGTATCAATTTCAATTTTTTCAATTTTTCCGCTTTTACCCAATGCAAGAATACACCAGTCATAACCTGGTGCGCGGCGGCGTTTGGTTTCCCACCCATCTCCCATGTTGACGCCACGGCCTGGGTTAATCAAATTACGTGGATGTCCAAAGTGCGCATCGCTATAAGCAATTACACGACCGCCATTTTCTAAGGCCAATAAATCGAGAGTCTGCTCGTGGTCGGTCACCTGAATATGAACGTCACCATAAACGCGTAAACGGGCAACACCACCATCTGGGAAAATATTGAGGCGTATATGCGTGAAAATTGTATCATTATTGACCATAAAAATATGATGTTGACTCGGCCCTAGCTCTGTATTTTCTAAAATACTCTGCCACTTTGCCCCAGTAAGGTCACCATTTGGTGCATAACATGCCTCTAATGAGGCAGAAGCAGGATAATTTCCTGTAAAAAACGTGGTATCGATATCAAGTGCACTGATTTTTCCACTCACACCTAGTTTCACAATACACCAGTCATAGCCTGCATGACGCTTACGGCGGGTCTCCCAACCGTCCATCCATTTGCCATGATCATCAAATTTATCTTCAACAAAAATAGGTGCTTCAAATTGCAGCATTCGCTTTGCTTCGGCAAAGAAATCATCTGAACACTCAATCACTTGTGCACCAATTCGGGCATCTGCCAAATTTGTTTTAGTATTCAAAATTTCAGGAAGTTCAAAAGCTGGAGCGTGCAATGTTGCCATAATGGAGTATCCGTATTTCTTGTTAAAAACATGATTTTTCATTTAAAACTGCACTCACACTGAGCGTGTTGAGATGAGTTTTATACATAAATATATAAGCATGGTGCATGCCAGTTTTGTGGAAAAGCTAAATAAATTTTGAACGATGGCATGTTTTTAGCATAAGCACCCTATAGGTGAATATCTATAGGAGCGTGTTATGAATGTGGTGATTATTGGTGCGGGAATGGGAGGTCTAACCACAGGCATTGCATTAAAGAAATTTGGTCACCAAGTTCGTATTTTTGAGCAAACTGAAAAGATTCTTCCGGTCGGCGCCGCAATTTCGCTGTGGTCGAATGGGGTGAAATGTCTGAACTATCTGGGATTAACTGACAAAATCGCCAAACTTGGTGGACAAATGGATGACTTGGCCTATGTAGATGGTTTAACTGGAGATGTGATGACACAATTCAGTTTACGACCATTAATTGAAGAAGTAGGACAACGCCCTTATCCGGTTGCACGTGCCGATTTACAAAATATGTTAATGGATGAGTTTGGTCGAGATCAGATTTATTTAGGCAAAAAAATGGTAGGCCTTGAAGATAAAGCTGATTTTGTAGAGGTTCATTTTGCAGATGGCAGCTCAACGCAGGCTGATTTACTCATAGGGGCAGATGGTACGCATTCAATGACTCGGGCCTATGTGTTAGGTCAGCAGGTACAACGTCGCTATGCAGGTTATGTGAACTGGAATGGTCTGGTTGAAATATCCGAAGATTTAGCGCCAGCTCAGCAATGGACGACTTATGTAGGAGAGGGTAAGCGCGCGTCTCTGATGCCAGTTGCGGATGGACGTTTTTATTTCTTTTTAGATGTACCTTTACCAGCAGGGTTAGAGAATAATCGGGATGAATATAAAAAACTTTTAAAACAATATTTTGCTGATTGGTGTCAACCCGTGCAGCAGCTTATTGAGCGCTTAGACCCGCAAAAAACCAATCGGGTAGAAATCCATGATATTGAACCGTTCACACAGTTTTATAAAGGTCGTGTGGTGATTTTAGGTGATGCTGCACATAGCACGACACCTGATATTGGGCAAGGCGGTTGCCAAGCTATGGAAGACGCGATTTATTTAGCGCGGTCTTTGCAAATTAACACTTTGGGACTAGAGGATGCTTTACGCCGCTATCAAAACAAGCGTAATGAACGTGCCAATGAATTGGTGCTTCGTGCGCGCAAACGCTGTGACGTAACGCATATGAAAGATGAAACGGTCACGCAGGCATGGTATGCGGAACTACGCCGTGAACAAGGCGGACATATTATGCAAGGAATTATTAGTAATATTGTGGGTAATCCACTCGATTAAAAACAAAAACAGCAAGGAGTTTTCCTTGCTGTTTTATCTTCTAAATAAAAATTTTAGAAGTGGTATTTAACCAATGCACTGACGTTATTTTCGTCGGCACCTTTAATACCAAATTTGTTATTCCACACTGAGTGCTCGATACCGAGGTATAGACGTGTATCAGGAGAAATGTGTTTACCTACATTCCATTTCCATTGAGTTGTCCAGTTCAACTCACTCGCATGGTCATCTTCAGCGGTTGACCAGTCTAGGAAACCATCTACCAAGAAATCTTCAGATCCTAATTTTAATGGAATGCCATAAACGAATGTCATTTGATAATCGTCGTCAGTTTTTTCATTGTTCGCACGGTAGAAGTTTAAATTCGCATATTGGAAATATGGGATATCTAAATCAACTGCAAAACCATACAAGAAGTTGTCAAAGTTATTGCCGTTTTGAGTATTACTTTCCCAAGTGGTACTAATGAGCACATCTTTAATTGGGCCGTATGTCAATTTTTTGCCAGAAACTTCACCTAAGCTTAAACGTGGTGATAACTCAAAGTAAGTACTTTTATAGTCATCTTCGCCACGCATGCGGTCCATAAAGAAAAATACATCAGCATATTTAACTTTTGCTGCATATTCCAAAGTAATCGTAGTTTCTTTGTCATCTACAACTTCATAGTTTTCACCATAAAGTCCAGTCACACTAAAATCTTGCCAGATTGGTTTTGCCTGAACCATGGCAGTTGCAGATAACAAGGCACAAGTCGCCGCAAGTTGCTTTAATTGCATTTAAATGATCTCCCCCCAAATAAAGCACGCTAAGGATACAGGGTCTTAAGCAAAAATGAAGCCAAATTTGATCAACGGTTAAAAAAAAGCCCACCGAAGTGGGGCGCTAAAAAACTAACTCATTAATGTGTATTTCGTGTGTTTATTGTTTGGCTTAAATGAGGGGTACGCGAGCTGCGAAATGAAGGTAAGTGATTAAATAACAAATTCAATAAGATAGCAAAGATACAAGTCGAACTAATACCCGAATGGAACAAAGTTTGTACCCAAACTGGGAAATGAGCATAAAATTCATGGTTAATAATTGGAATCATCCCAGCTGATAAAGCAGTTGCTACAATAATCAAATTTTTCTGATCGTTATAATCAATTTTTGCCAAAGTGCGAATTCCACTTGCTGCAACCGACCCAAATAAGACCAAACCCGCACCACCAAGTACTGGCATAGGAATTGCCGCAATAAGGCGGCCCATAACAGGTAATAGACCTAAAATAATCAGAATGACTCCGCCTGCTGCCACGACAAAGCGGCTTTTGATGCCTGTAATTGCCACCAGTCCAACATTTTGGGCAAAAGCACTTTGCATGAATGAACCAAAGATAGGAGCAATAGCGCTTGAAAACATATCTGCACGTACACCATTGGCGATGCGTTTTGAATCGACTTGGGTTCCTACAATATCTCCGACAGCAATAATATCGGCTGTAGTTTCCGTCATAATCACCAAAGTAACGATTAGCATCGATAAAATTGCACTTAGCTCAAAAGTTGGTAAACCAAATGCAAATAAGTGTGGAAATTGCAGCCATGCGCCTGAGCTCACCTGACTAAAATCTCCAAAACCCATAAAGTAGGCAAGGGTAGTACCAGCAACAATAGCCAACAAAATTGATAAACGGCGAATACTTGCTTGTGGCAGCATATTTAGAATAATCACAATGCCTAAGGTCAGCAAAGCTAAAGAGATATTCTCGACGCTACCCCAATCAGGTGCTTTGTTGTTACCACCCATCATCCAGCGAATCGCAACGGGTAACAGAGATAACCCAATAATCGTGATGACACATCCCGTCACAACAGGTGGGAAAAAACGAATAATTTTTGAAAAGTAAGGTGCAAGGCATAGTCCAATTAAAGATGCGGCAATAACCGCGCCGTAGACAGCAGGTAAACCACCGCCTGTAGTGATAATAGCAACCATGGTTGCCACACCAGCAAAAGACACACCTTGCACCAGAGGTAATTTTGCCCCTAGATATTTGGTTCCGATGGTTTGTATGAGAGTTGCCAACCCGCCTACAAATAGGGCCGCTGCAATGAGCATTCCGACTTGTGCTGCGCTTAAGCCAGCTGCCGTTCCAATAATCAGTGGCGGGGCTACAATACCCCCATACATGGTGAGTACATGCTGTAAGCCGTAAGCAAAACTTTTGGAAATTCCTAAATATTCATGCTCTGGAGAAATCGCATTCTTTTGCTGATGATTCATATTTTTCTCCTATTTATATTTGAGTTAGCTGCCGCGATAAGTGGAGTAAGCAAACGGGCTGATCAGTAATGGAATGTGGTAATGCTGATTGGTGTCTTCTATGAAAAATTGAATACAAACACGGGGAAAAAAGGTTTTGATTTGCTGTGATGAAAAATAAGGGGCAACTTCAAATTCAAGTTGATAAGCACCTGTACCTAAGTTTTTTATTCCAAAATCACTCACTCGCCCATCTTGGTTGGTAATTGCAGTCGCTATCAGTTCATGAGTGGCTGCATGAAACAACTTCACTTCGACCTGTGACGCCGGTTTACCTAAATTCGTATCTAAAATATGAGTGCTGATCATGCTTGTACTTCCTGAGATAGACGTAATAGAGCAATTGCAGCGAGTTGCTCATGTACAATTGTTTTTTCAATAGCTAAGTTGTTTTGAAGACGTTGATGGAGTTTTTTTAAAATCTCGTTGCTACTGAGGCCTGCGGCTTTAATTAGAAAAATAAAACCAAACTTCTGCTCATACTCGATATTACCTTGCAGCAGGGCTTGTTGTGTTTGTTCATCTAAGGAAATGCCAGCTTGTTCTTGGACTGAAAAATTTTGCTCTTTTGCATTGAGCTGTTTTTTTGCCTGTCTTTCACCAATTTTTGGATGGGTGGCTAACGCGGCCTGAATCTCTTGCCATGACCATGTGTGGCTTAATTGTTCTGCATACCCTAAAAGAACTGAAGTTGATGAGTAGGGACGTTCTGAAATAATTTTTTCGGCCCATACAGGAATATGGACGCAGTTGTTTAATAGAGTCTTGAGTTGGTCGGGTGGGGCTTGATTAAACTCGGCTAAAAACACTGTTATTCCTAAACTCATTGTCGTGATATAGAGTTTTAGCAATAACAGTGCCAAGAGTGATTTGAGATTTGCTTAAGAATTTGGAAAATTAATAATCAATTATTGATTTATGTGATTTTTATACCAATATTCTGCAATATCCTGACGGCGACATACCCAAACACGATCATGCATTTCAATATAGTCTAGGAATCTTTGTAATGCTTTAAAACGACCCGGACGCCCTAAAATACGGCAGTGCATTCCAATAGACATCATTTTTGGTGCAGTTTCTCCCTCGGCATACAACACATCAAAACTATCTTTTAAATATTGAAAAAACTGTTCTGAACTATTAAATCCACCTGGTGAGCAGAACTTCATATCGTTACATTCCAAAGTATAAGGAATAATCAGATGAGGTCGTGACGCACCCGCCGTATCGGTAAGTGTCGTCCAAAAAGGCAGTTCATCACCATAATAATCAGAGTCGTATTGTATTTGCGGGAACTCAGCAAGCAACTGACGCGTATTGGGGCTATCACGTCCGGTGTACCAACCTATGGTTTTATTTTCAAACAAGTTTTCTAAAACAGATAAAGCTTGTTCCATATGCTGTTTTTCGACTTCAAGATCACTCTCTTGATAATGAAGCCAGCGGTAGCCATGAGAAACCACATCGTAATCGGCTTGTTTAATTGCCTCTACAATATAAGGGTTGCGAACAAGTGCCATTGCTACTCCAAAAATGGTCATGGGGAGCTTGCGCCGTTGAAACTCATTATGAATGCGCCAAAAACCAGCACGTGAACCATATTCGTACATAGAGTCCATCGACATATGTTTGGCTGGGTAACTTGCAGCGCCAATAATCTCGGATAAAAACTGCTCTGAACCTTCGTCGCCGTGTTCAATATGTTTTTCACCACCTTCTTCATAATTCAGCACAAATTGCACGGCAACCTTAGCATTATTAGGCCATTTCACCTCTGGAGGCTGTCCGTGATAACCGACTAAATCACGTGAATAAGGAGACTTTTGAATCTGCTCAATAAGTTCTGCTCCAGATAGATAAGATTCGGGCACAATTGCTCTCCTTTTGTTCAATTTTTCATAAAAATTTAAAAAATCAGCTTGCATATTTTTATAGATGGACTGATATTGAAGGTATGAAGATCTTCAAAATAAATTAAAAGCAGTACGTTTAAGTCAGGAGATAACAAACCATTACACCATCAAAATGTACAATTGAAGTCAGTTCATGCATGCTTAAAACATGCCAACATAAAAAAGTTTTGCATAGAAAAGATCCACAGTAAGAAAGAGAGGATGGTATTTATGAATATTGAAATCCGCACAGATAAAAACATCCATAATAGTGAACGTTTAATTACTTATGTACGTGCAGAACTTACTCAAGAATTCCAACGTCATAGCGAACGTATTACACATTTCTCGGTTCATTTTAGTGATGAAAATGGGGACAAAGGTGGAGACAAAGATATCCACTGTATGATCGAAGCACGTCCTTCTGGCTTAAAACCAGTTGCAGTGCACCATAAAGCAGGAAATATTGACGCTTCAATTCATGGCGCGATTGAAAAGCTAAAACGTAGCCTTGAACATACCTTTGAGAAAAAAGAACACCCGAGAGGTGGTCAACCAGAATTCATTGATGATGAAGTTTAAAAAACACTAAAAAGCCCTTCGGGGCTTTTTTTATGAATACATAAAAAGTCCAATAAAAACTCTTCACAACTTTAGGTTTGCAATGCAATAGCGTTGACCTCTAAAATCTTCAGTAGAGATTAGGCATAATAGCGCTAATATATTTTTGAGAGATGGTCATGTTAACCACCCAACAGCAGGCTTTAATTAAAGCCATAGAAGAATTAGAACTCGCGCAAGTACAAAAATTACTTGCTGAGGGTCTTGATCCGAATTTCATTGATCCGGAACAAGGACCGCCAGTGTCCATTATTTGTGATGGAATTTTTAAATGGTGGGAAGACGTCTCTGAAGCGTATGAAGCGGGGACTCCATTATCACAAGAAGAAAAACAGCAAGCCCTGCAAGTTTATCTCGATATTCTTGAAGCCCTCATTCAGGCAAAGGCAAATGTTCATCTTTGGGATGCAGAAGAGTTTTATGGTCCACTATGGGATGCAGCAAGTTCGGCATGTGCACCAGCAGTTCAGCGCTTGCTAGATGAAAAAGTTGATCCAAACACACGTGATGAAGAAGGACTCACCATTTTATCTTCAATCAGTCAGTTGTTCTTTGATTGTGATTTTGATGAAATAGATTGGTCAGAAGCGCTTCAAGAAGAGCGTGAAACACTAGAGTTATTGCGCCGTCACGGAGCAAAAATGTCAAAAGAATTAACTACTTGATTGGATAATAGAATGAGAACATTTCAAATTTTAACTTTTGCTCTGACCGCCGTTGCTGCAGGAAGTACTTTTGCCGCAGAGTTCTCGTTTGATCGTCCGGGTTCAGGCTTTGGAACAGGCATTACACCAGTTGGTAAATTAGCATGGGAACAAGGTTTACCAAGTGCAACTTATACAGAGTCAACTGTTGATGGCGTTAAAGAAAAAACAGTTACTGTAAATGAGGATATGTTATTCCGTACAGGTTTAGCTGATGGTTTGGAATTGCAATTAGGCTGGCAAGGTCCGGCATGGACTCAAACTAAACGTGCGGGTAAAAAAACGGATAACTCAGGTTTTGGCGATGTAAGTATCGGCTTAAAAAAAGCGATTGATTTAAATGATGAAAATTTAACAATGGCTGTATTGGCTGAAGCTGTTATCGCAACAGGTAATGATGAGTTTACTGCCCATGACGATATATATAGTTTAAGTTCAGCAGTAGCTTATAAATATAATGATTTGTTGGATACTTCTATTACCATGCGTTATGAAGTACAAAACAGTAACTGGGCAGTGACTGCAATTCCAACCATCAATTATAAGATTGCGGGCAAACTTTCAGGATATTCTGAATTTGTTTATCGTAAAGCTGAAAGCCAAGACTACCAATATGGTTTAGGAACAGGTCTAGTTTACGCAGTAAATAACCGCACTCAACTTGATGCAAATATTGGTGTGGACTTAGAAGGTCAAGATAAGAGCTACAAAGGTGGCTTAGGCATGGCATTCTTATTCTGATCAGACTAACTTGAACTCATTATTATTGATGAAAAAGCTTATTTCTCAGGGAATTATTTATTTTCTAGTAGCCGCTACTTTTGTATTGAGTCAGTTTGTCTTTGCAGAAGATAAGTTATTGTCACCCGAACAGGCTTTTTCATTTTCGGTTGAATCGCCACAATCGCATACCGCAAAGTTATCGTGGCAGATTCAGCCGAATTATTATTTATATCAACATAAATTTACCGTACAACAGGGCAATCAGCCTTTAACTTTAAAATTGCCTAAAGCGGTTTCTCAATATGATGAGAACTATGGCCAAAGCGAAGTTTATTACCATCAAGTCAACTTCCAGATTAAAACCAAGCCTTCAGAGCACTACACTGTAACTTGGCAAGGCTGTGCCAAAGACCGTATTTGTTATCCTCCACAAACTATTGAGTTTCAAACTGACGCAGATGGTCTGGTCGGTTTGCAAAATCAGGCTAGTGCAGCACCAAAACGCTTATTAGATTTGGCAAATACCCAAGCATCAAGCTCTACGGAGTCTTTAGAGAATCAGAGTTCAGCTACTCAAGCTGAAGGAGCTGCTCCGGAGATTGCCCAAGATCAGGTTTGGTCAGCAAAGTTAATTGAACACTCGCTTTGGTATGGTGTTTTATTATTTTTAGGTTTAGGCATGCTGCTTGCATTTACGCCATGCTCTTTACCAATGCTGCCGATTTTAACTTCATTAATTATCCGAGATCACAAAGGTTTAAAAGCTTGGATGATTGCACTTACTTTTGTGTGTAGTATGGCATTGGTCTATGCAGGTCTAGGCTTGATTGCTTCTTCAGCGGGTTTAAATTTCCAACGCTGGCTACAACAGCCTGCTACCCTTATTGCGTTTAGTTTGTTGTTTGTGGTTTTTGCACTAAATTTGTTTGGGCTTTTTGAGCTTCGGTTACCGCAAACTTGGTTAAATCGCCTTGATCGTATTCAGTCCATGCAACAAGGTGGTACTTTAGTTGGCGCAGGCGTTATGGGGGTGGTTTCTGCGCTCTTGGTTGGCCCATGCATGACTGCGCCTTTGGCTGGAACTTTATTATTTATTTCTCAAACCCAGAACCAATGGCAAGGTGCTTTGCTTTTATTCTGTCTCGGTTTTGGCATGGGAATCCCTTTACTCATTGCCAGTGTTTTAGGTGCAAAGTTCTTACCTAAAGCGGGCGACTGGATGCATCAGATTAAAGTGATTTTTGCTTTTCTGATGCTGGGGTTAAGCCTTTATTTCATCCGCCCTTTATTACCAGATTGGGGGATGCAAGCACTTAGTTTCGTACTTGGGCTAGCTTTTATTATCTATGCGCTGTATCAGTTCTTTTGGAAAAAAGGGCAGTTACAGTGGCTTTATGCGCTCCTGCTTTTATTGGTAACGCCATTTGTGGTTTATAACCAGTATCAACATATTCAAAATCGTAGCTTGCAAAATTCTGAGCATATGGCTGAGTGGCATGTGGCGACCACGGCAGCAGACTTTCAAAAGATTTTAGCAGCAGCTCCTGCTGATCGGGCTATTGTTGTTGATGTCTATGCCGATTGGTGCGTGGCTTGTCAGCCTATTGAACATCGTATTTTAAAATCACCTGAGGTTCAGACGGCTCTTGTGCCTTACTATCTCATTAAACTTGATTTGAGTCATTATGACCAGTCACATGAAGCATTGCTCAAACAATGGAATATTCTTGGGCCTCCTACGTATCTCTTTTTAAACAAGCAACAGCAAGAAATTCGTTCTTTACGTTTAACAGGCGCATTTAGTCAGCAAGAGCTTTTACAACAGCTGGCAAGCTTATCAAAAGCTAAAGATTCAAATTGATTTGATCTGAGGTAGTTGGTGAAAAGTGCGTACTTGATTACGCCCAGAGGCCTTTACAGCATAGAGCGCTTGATCGGCTTGTCTAATCACAAGATAGGGGTCATTTGCAAATGCAGAACTGCTGATGCCAAAGCTGGCACTTACATGAATTTGGATATTTTGATTATTGAAGATAGTCAATTCTTGTAAAGCTTGCCGGCAACGTTCAGCAATTTTTTCTGCTTGAATAATATCGGTATGAGGAAGTAATAAAATAAATTCTTCTCCACCAAAACGTCCAATAATATCTTCATTACGTAAGTTTTCAGAAAGACACTGAGCAATTTCAATCAAAACCTGATCACCCTGATGATGTCCGTATATATCATTAATTTTTTTAAAATGATCGATATCAAGAAGGATCACGGCATAATCAAATTGCTGTTCATGAAGTGCTTCAAGATGGGTGTTTAAGCTTCGTCTATTTAAGACATTAGTTAATGGGTCGATTTGGCTTAAACGTTGAATATAGGTTTCTCGTTGACGCCATTGAGTCAGCAATATTTCAAATAAAATAAAACACGCCACTAAAATGGGCATAATAAAAAACAGCATACTTCCTAGCCAAAATGGATTGGTTTGGGCATGCCGCATCGCTGTAAAATTAAATAGGGGAGCATATGAAATAACTCCCGTCATACTTAAATATGTACATACCACTAGAATAATAGTTGCAGGTATAAAAGCGCTATAAACAATTTTTCTTTCAAATAAAACCAAACCTACGCCAATAGTGCCTACGTAACCCACCATTGTGGCAGGGCTGATACTTCCAATTAAATATCCATCGTGGCACAACATCAACATAAAGGCTTGTACACTAATTAAAGGCACAATTTTTTGCGCCCAAGCTTGGTCTTTGTAGCGATAACAAGGAATAATGAGTACAGCTAATAAAAATAAGGTCAGTAAATTCAGCCAGATTTGTGATTCAACTAAAGATAGGTTTGCCCATTGCCAAACACTAGGAGTAATTAAAATATAGCCTTTCCATAAAATCCAACTGAAATTCATTGCGCAGGCGAGGGTAAGCATTAGTGCGCTTTTTTGTAATGGGGTCCAGTTAATAATGTGATTGTGATGGATGAAATTGAGAATCACCTGTTTTATTTTATTTATAGGACGAGTGATTAAACGAATTTTCATAATAATAAAGGAACTCCTAAATAGAGATGTCTCTTCGTCAGATCATCCTAAAGAGGGAGAGTTTGAAGGATTCATAACCTAAACATACCATGATTCATAAATTAAACCTCATGATTTGGATTGTGAAAAATAAGAAGAAGTGACAAATTTTAAATTTGTCACTTCTTCATTTTGATTACGTCTTATCAAGTTCATGAGCAAACTCAGCAATATCCGCCATCGCCTGTTTTGCTTCTTCGAACCAAGCATTAAACATTTGGAAGTTATGCCACATGCCTGTGTAAAGTTTAAAGTGTACTTTGACACCTGCTTCTTCAGCTTTCTCTCTAAAACGTTTGGCATCGTCTAATAAAATTTCTTTTGAACCGACCTGAACTAATGTTGGCGGTAAACCTTCTAAGTTGTCGAAAATAGGTGAAACACGTGGGTCGTCTGCCGCAATATGGTTGCCAATATAATGTTGAATACCTATTTGCAGGGCTTTAAGAGAAAGTAGGGCATCATGTTTTTGGTTAAATCTTAAAGACTCACTGGTTAGGGTTAAATCTAGAAAAGGTGACAATAAAATCAGGCCACTTGGCATAAGCTCGGGTTGTTCTTTTAAACGTAAGCAAAGTGCCAAAGCCAAATTAGCTCCACAAGAGTCACCAGATAAAATAATATCTTTAGGCTGGATACCTTGAACTAATAACGATTGATAGACGTCATATAAGGCCTCAGTTGCCTCAGGATATGGATGCTCGGGTGCAAGTGGATAGTCCACATGAATAATTTGCATTTGGGTACGAGCAGCCAAATCTGTCATGAACGCATGATGTGTTTTTAAACTTCCTAAAAAAAAGGCGCCGCCGTGAATATGAAAAATAAGCTGGGTCGCTGAATCTTGGGCTTTAATTTCTTCACCCTTAATCCCAGCAAGTCGGATTGGTCGAACGGTTACATTTTTTTGTTTTGGAAAGGCTCGGCAAAGTTGTTCAAGCATAGGGCGCAGAGCAGTTGGAGGTAAATTCAACTGACTTGGTTTGCGAATTGCTGTTTTAAGAAATGTTTCTGTGAAATAATATTTTAAAACATTAGGTATATTCATATAGTATCCGCTTATGTTAATTACTTGTTTCCCTATAAATTTTATTTTTCAAGGTTACAAGGTTACACGAAACAGTCACATTCAAAAATTGCAATATCGTTGCGAGTTTTGAATACTGAAGTCTTGGAAGACCCAAGGATATTACAAAAATGAAAAAGATTGCTTTAGCTTTAGGACTTGTTGGTATGGCTGCATTTGCCAATGCGGCTGACCCACTAAACGGAACGGTATGGAAAACGATTGATGACCAAACCAATAAACCCAAAGCCGTAGTAAAATTTACGGAACAGAAGGATGGAACCTTAACTGCAACCATTCAAAACATTTTGACACCAGGTGAAGAAAACGCTTGTACAAAATGTGAAGGTCCGTATAAAAACAAACCGCTTAAAGGTGTGACCATTGTACATAATCTAAAAAATGTAGGTGGTAACAGTTATGAAAACGGTACAATTTTAGACCCGAAATCTGGCAAAACTTACAAATTAAAAGGTGAGTTGGCTGAGGGCGGTAAGAAGCTTAAATTACGTGGTTATATTGGCGTTTCAGCATTGGGCCGTAACCAAACTTGGATTCGTGCGAACTAAAAGCCTAAATAAAAAACGAGCCATTGGGCTCGTTTTTTTATGCGCTTAAATTTTGATAGGCCGTTTCATCAAAGCCCACAAGAAACCCTTTAGAGGTCTGTAGAACTGGTCGCTTGATTAAGCTTGGCTGAGTAATTAGCGCCTCAATAAGATGATCTTCACTGCTTAAAGCACGCGTTTGTTCTTCTTCAGATAGTTTTTTCCACGTGGTACCTTTCTTGTTGAGCACCGTGTCTTGTCCAATTTCTTTTAACCAGATTTTTAGAGTATCGGCATCGATCCCTTGTTTTTTATAATCGTGAAATTCGTAGCTCAAACCTTTTGCTTGTAAAGCATCAAATGCTTTTTTCATCGAGTTACAGTTTTTAATACCATAAATTTTTAACATTTTATCGGACCATGTCAAAAAGAAAGAACACACAGCCTAACCCAAAATGCATTTGAGCACTACTTTATACAGATACTTTTAAAACAAATGAAAAATAATGATTAAAACAATAAAGAATGTCATGTTATTGTCATAAGACGAGGTAATAATGAGCTTAATAAGAATAAATTAAAAAACTAAAAGAACGTAGCGCAAAAAATAAGAGATAGAAAAGAGAAAACCCGCATTTAATCATCCTGATCATGCGGGTCTCATTTCAACGTCCATTGTCACATCCTTGCAAATAAACTTATCTTAAGTTTATTTTATCTTCCTACGGCGTCCTATCCTTTTGCGTCATCCTGACTGCTTCCCTGTGCCGTGGGGCTATAATGCCGTTAAACATGTGTAAGAAAAATACTCAAAAGCGACATGTGTTGTAAGCAAAAACGACAATGTAAGTGAACATGTGTTCACTTATTCTTGAATTTTATAGTCGATAATAACTGGAGCATGGTCACTAAACCATTGATCTTTATAGACCCATGCATTTACAGTGCGCGCTTTCCAGTCTGGTGAACATGCATGATAGTCAATACGCCAACCTACATTTTTCGCACGCGCTTGTCCGCGATTTGACCACCATGAATACAATTCCGCTTCTGTTCTTACAACACGGAAAGTATCTACATAACCAAGTTCATCATAAATGTGGTCAAGCCAAGCACGCTCATGTGGTAAACAGCCAGACGACTTTTGGTTGCCAGACCAGTTTTTAATATCAATCCGTTTATGAACAATGTTGTAATCGCCACAAATAATGATGGACTTATTCTCATCACGCCATTGTTTCAAGATTTTGGCATATTCACCTAAAAATAAATCTTTACGTGTTTGCGCTTCTTCACCACTTGAGCCTGAAGGTAAGTATAATGATGCAATATGTACGGGATGTGACAAACCTAAATCGAATTCGGCAGAAATGAAGCGGCCTTGACTATCGGCCAATTCAAACCCTAAACCATCTTTAATAGAGACAAAGGGTAAGCGGCTATAAATTGCAGTACCTGCGTAGCCTGCACGCTCTGCTGGAAAGAGATGGGTATGCCATCCCTCGGGTCTAAATTTCTCAGTCCATTGTTCATGGGTAATGCGGCTTTCCTGCATGCATACGACATCGGCATCTGATTGTTCTAACCATTCAAGTAAGCCTTTCGTCACTGAAGAACGTAAGCCATTTACGTTAATGGAAACGACTCGAAGAATTTTTACATCACTTGGATACTGATCCTTTGGTATCATGCGAAAATTTAACCTCAATTGTGAATTTGGAGCACCTCATGACAACGCCTGTGTCATTTCACCCGCAAGCATTTATCGAACTCGCATTATCACGCGGTGTGCTTAAATTTGGTGAGTTTACTTTAAAATCTGGACGCGTGAGTCCTTATTTTTTTAATGCAGGCCTACTCAACGATGGTGAAGCTTTATCTCTTTTAGCACAAGGCTATGCCGATAAATTAACACAATGTGAAAATGTTGATGTGATTTTTGGACCAGCTTACAAAGGTATTCCATTTGTAGCTGCGACTGCTGTTGCTTTATCGCAAACACATAACAAGAGCGTGCCATGGGGCTTTAACCGTAAAGAAGCAAAAGATCATGGTGAAGGCGGTGTTTTAGTCGGTGCTGCAGTTGAAGGTAAAAAAGTCTGGATCATTGATGACGTAATTACCGCAGGCACAGCGATTCGCGAAGTGGTAACGATTTTGAAAAATGCCGGTGCAACTATTGCGGGTGTGTTGGTTGCGCTAGATCGTCAAGAACGTGGGCAAGGTGAACTTTCTGCAATTCAAGAAGTTCAAAAAGAATTAGAAATCCCTGTGCACGCACTGATTACCATGAAAGATTTAATGGATTATTTAGAAGCGAAAGGCGAAAAAGAAGCGCTAGCAAACATGCAAGCTTACCGTGAAAAATACGGTATCTAAAAACAAAAAGGCATACCTCTAAATAGGGGTATGCCTTTTTAATATTTACTTAAAACTGATAATTCAAACGCAATAACACATTACGTGGTGTGCCTGGCATGCTGTCCGAACGCCAGTACTCTTTATTGGTTAGGTTATTTACCGCAAGTGTGACATTCCAAGGGTCGGCACTGTAGCCAATTGCTGCATCGACACGATTGAAGCCTTCCATTTTTACTTGATTATTAATATTTGGATAATAAGAACCCACATAGGTCACGCCCACTTCGGTATACCACTGTTCAGTTGGTAAATAGCGAACAAATAAATTACCGGTGTTCTTAGATGTGTTGGCTAAATAATTGCCTTCTCGCTCAGGGTTTTGATTGTCTTCTTTAACTTTGGCATCGGTATAGCCATACCCACCGCGAACAAAGACATTATCAAGTACACGGCCAATAAAACTAAATTCGAGACCACGAGATTGATGTTGACCCGCAGTTGCCCAAACCTCTGGTTCACTGTCAGGGTTTGGTTTATAGCGAATATTATTTTTACGGATATCAAAGACAGAAAATTGAGTATTTAAACGATTATCGAACCATTCACTTTTTACACCAACTTCATATTGCTCGTTATATTGAGGCTCTTTATCCATTTTCGCGACATCGGTACTTCCAGTAACTTGGTTGACACCCATTTGTCCACCAAACGGTGCGAAGCTTTTAGAGTAAGACGTATAAAAGCTATGTTCAGGAACTGGTTGCCATACCAAGCCAACATTTGGGCTAAAAGTACTGTCTTTTACATTACGATGTTCATTGTTAATTTTGTTAGTAGTTGAAAAGTCGAAGTAATCGTAGCGGAGTCCCATCATAAGTTTAAGTTGGTCATTTAGACCAATTAAATCTTGAATAAATACGCCGTAAGTTGTGCCTTCATTATAGTTATGCTGACTAATCTTTAATGGGCCATTGCCACGACTGTACTCTCGTTCACCAGTGATTGGATTAACGTAACCATAAATGGCCGACCCATTTTGAGTTTTATTGGCTAGACGTGGCTCTCGTTGTTCATAAGTCCAGTCTGTACCAACCATAATTTGGTGTTCAAGCTGGCCTGTCTTGAACTTTCCTTTAATATCAAATGTATTGGTTGTGGTCTTATTGCTGGTTTGTTGCCAGTAGTAAATTTGGTCGATGTAACCTTTTTTTGTACAAGCCTCATTCTTTGAGTTTTTTCCATCTAAACCACAATAATTTCCAAAATAAAAGTGGTCAAAGTTCTGTTCTGCTTGTCGGTAACTTGCCGCCCAGTGGAAGTTCCAATCAGGCGCATATTCATAATTCACATCGGTACGAACGACTTGCAAAATATCATCAACATAATCGCCGTCTTGGGCAAATCCCATTTTGATTGAAGTTTCCGCAGGCAGAATATTATGTGATGGTCCGCGATCAGGCACACGACCTAATTTGTCATAGGTATATTGTGTGGTCCAAGTCAGCTTTCCATCGTCATTCTTATAGGTAAAGCTTGGGGAAAACATCTCAATCTTATTTTCAATACCAGAGCGGAAGCTGCCTGCCTCACCATATTCTCCAGTCAAACGCACTGCTAAATTGTCATTAAGTACTTGGTTGATGTCAGCGGTTGTTCCGTAGTTATCGTATGAACCTGCATATGCGCCAACTGAACTTTTAGAGTCAAAATTGGCGAATTTACTCACCATATTCACAACCCCGCCGCCAGCACTACGGCCATATAAAACCGAAGCGGGGCCTTTTAAAATTTCTATACGTTCAATATTGGCTGTACTGCGGCGTACTTGCCCGCTTTCACGTATGCCATCACGGTAAATATCGCCTGTGTCGGCACCAAAACCACGAATCGTGATCCCATCACCACGCATATCGTAACTGGTTGATACACCTGGTGTACCTTGCAGCATGACGCTTAAATCATTCGATCCATAAATTTTATATTTCTGTACATCAATGGTATCAACGGTTTGAGGGATATCTTTTTTATCTAAACCATTACGAGTGACATTGGCTTTGTCATAATCGATATAGCTTTTAATCGGGTCGAGCTCACTCATGGCCTCGATTTTTATGGTTGGCATGGTGGCTGCGGCTTTTGATGAGGAGTCAATCAATTCCTCGGCGTTAGCACCTTGAATATTTAAAATCATTAAACTGAGTAAGCTGAGCGGGAATGAACCCTTAATTTGGGGAGATGATATAGAAATTCTTAACATAAAAATAAAATCAATTAACAAAAATAAAAGTATAAATGATAATTATAATCATTTAATTGTTTAGAATAAAAGAACTATTAACTTAAAAAATGGCATATTTATTTTTTATTAACTGATTTTTAGGAAGTTAATTAGCAAATTAAAGGACTTATTGAGTTGACTCATTAGTTTTTCTTGTTAATTAGGTTTTAGAGGGGGCTTTTTATTGATAAAAATGCCCCTCTAAAATCACGCATTATTTTTGAGAACATCTAAAATATCCATTTCTGGATCATAATTTTCGTCAATTGTTTTGCAAATCGCTTGGCCTACAATGACTTGAGAGCCATTAAAAGTCATAGTAGGTGCTTCATAGAGCTCCCAACCATGATTAAGTGCTTTAGTCACTCGTGCACAAAAAGCAGAGTCATCAGGTCCGGTTAAATAGCGATAAAGTTTCATCTTTAGCCTTTAAAAATAATATTTTATGATCATAGTTTAACTGAATTTACCTTAATTCAAGATAAAGAAATAACCGATAAGGTTTTACTAAAATTAAGAAAAACGAGTGAAAAATCTCAGCTATACTCATGCTAATTTAAATTTTAAGAAGAGCTTGAGCATGCGTGTACTTGTCGTCATGGATCCGATTGAAACCGTAAATCTGAAAAAGGATTCAACCATGGCAATGTTGTGGGCGGCGAGCCGTCGTGGACATGAGTTAGGTTATGCATTACAACAAGATTTATATATCGATCAAGGTAAGGCTTACGGTCTCATCTCTCCGTTAAAAGTTTTCGAAGATTACAACCATTATTATGAGTTAGGCGAAAAGAAAAAAGAATCGATCGCGGCTTATGATGTTGTACTCATGCGTAAAGATCCGCCTTTTGACATGAATTTTGTCTACACGACTTATGTGCTTGAGCAAGCCGAGCGTGAAGGCTCATGGATTATTAATAAGCCTCAATCACTGCGTGATTGCAATGAAAAACTTTTTGCTACGCAGTTTCCAGAGCTACAAGTGCCTACACTTGTGACATCACAGCAGAGCTTGATTCGCGAATTTATTACCGAGCACGGTGATGTGATCGTTAAGCCACTTGATGGTATGGGTGGTATGGGTATTTTCCGTTTATACCAAGACGGTGTAAATATTGGTTCTACCTTAGAAATGCTTACGGAATTAGGCACCCGCCCAATTATGGCTCAGCGCTACATTCCTGAAATTGTAGAAGGGGATAAGCGTATTTTAATGGTAAATGGCGAGCCTATTCCTTATTGTCTGGCACGTATTCCGCAAAATGGTGAAGTGCGCGGGAATTTAGCAGCTGGTGGCTTAGGTCAAGCGCGTCCACTCACAGAAAATGACAAACTCATTGCTGCTAAAGTTGGTCCTTTCTTACGTGAAAAAGGTTTGGTATTTGTAGGTCTTGATGTAATTGGGAATTATGTCACTGAAATTAATGTGACAAGTCCAACCTGTATTCGTGAAATTGATGCGCAATTTGGTACATCAATTGCCGATGACCTATTTGATGTATTAGAAGCCGGTCGTCCAGCATAATGGTCTAGTTCGGGTGGTTTTCTAAGCTTATTATTGGAAGTCACCCGAAAATATATGAATTAATAAAATCACAATATGAAATACGCTAGCGCTTTGTAGGCATATTTTCAAAAAAGCACATCTTTCTGTTATAAACGAGTGAAATTCGCTTTTCGTTAATGAAGCTTTAGGATTAAAATAAACGGCTACAAAAATAGATGACAATTTCCATTGTTTTTTGAGTTGAAGAATTAGACCGTGACCGATTCACAGCAAAGCAAACCTAAACATGTCATGATGATGGCTGCCGGTACTGGTGGACATGTTTTTCCAGCCCTCGCCGTAGCCAAACAACTTCAACAACAAGGTTGTCAAGTTTCATGGTTAGCCACGCCAACAGGTATGGAAAATCGTTTATTAAAAGATCAAAATATTCCAATTTATCAAATTGATATTCAAGGTGTGCGTGGAAACGGAGTGATCCGTAAACTTGCTGCACCTTTTAAAATTTTAAAAGCAACTTTTAGTGCAATGCGCTATATGAAACAGCTTAAAGTGGATGCTGTTGCAGGCTTTGGGGGATATGTGGCAGGCCCGGGTGGGCTAGCAGCGCGTTTATTAGGTATTCCTGTTCTCATCCACGAGCAAAATGCGGTTGCAGGATTTACCAATGCACAGTTATCCCGTGTTGCTAAAGTGGTATGTGAAGCGTTTCCAAATACATTTCCTGCTAGCGAAAAAGTAGTGACAACCGGAAATCCGGTACGTCGTGAAATCACTGATATCTTAAGTCCAAAGTGGCGCTATGATGAACGCGAGCAAGCGGGTAAGCCGTTAAATATTTTAATTGTGGGCGGATCTTTAGGTGCAAAAGCACTGAATGAACGCTTACCTCCGGCATTAAAACAACTTCAGGTTCCACTGAATATTTTTCACCAGTGTGGTCAGCAACAGGTTGAAGCAACTCAAGCTTTGTACGCAGATGCGCCAGCAAATTTGACCGTACAGGTTTTGCCGTTTATTGAAGATATGGCGAAAGCTTATAGCGAAGCAGACCTGATTATTTGCCGTGCTGGTGCTTTAACTGTGACAGAAGTAGCAACAGCTGGTGTTGCAGCAGTTTTTGTACCGCTTCCTATTGCGGTGGATGACCACCAAACTGCAAATGCCAAATTTCTGGCCGATGTCGGTGCTGCAAAAATTTGCCAGCAATCGACTATGACACCAGAAGTTTTAAATCAATTGTTTACTACGCTGATGAATCGCCAATTACTTACAGAAATGGCAGTGAAAGCGCGTCAACATGCCCAACCAAATGCAACTCAGCATGTGGTTGATCTTATCCAAAAAATGTAATCGGATTTACTATGTCTCCAACAACAGCTGCGAACCAAGCAAAAAAACTGATTAAAGTGCCTGAAATGCGCCGTATCAAACACATTCATTTTGTGGGAATTGGCGGTGCAGGTATGTGTGGTATTGCTGAGGTGTTAGCTAACCAAGGATATAAAATTTCCGGTTCAGATATTAAGGCATCAAAAACCACACAACAATTAGAAGAAAATGGCATTAAGGTCTATATCGGACACGAAGCAGAAAATATTAAAAATGCGAATGTGCTTGTCGTGTCAACAGCAATTGACCCGGAAAATCCGGAAGTTAAAGCTGCCATTGAACAACGTATTCCGATTGTACGTCGTGCAGAAATGCTCGGTGAACTTATGCGTTACCGTCATGGTATTGCTGTGGCAGGTACACATGGTAAAACTACAACCACCAGTTTATTAACAACAATGTTGGCGGAAGAAAACCTCGACCCAACTTATGTGATCGGTGGTTTACTTAACAGTACAGGCGTAAATGCAGCACTGGGTGAAAGCCGCTTTATTGTTGCTGAAGCTGACGAATCGGATGCATCTTTCCTTTATTTACAGCCAATGGCAGCGATTGTAACCAACATTGATGCTGACCATATGGACACTTATGAAGGCAGTTTCGATAAATTAAAAGATACCTTCGTACAGTTCCTTCATAACTTACCATTCTACGGCTTGGCTGTGGTTTGTGGCGATGATGCGAACATCCGCGAGATTTTGCCACGTGTAGGCCGTCCGGTTATTACTTATGGTTTTAATGAAGATAATGACATCCGTGCGATTGATGTAGAGCAAGATGGTATGCGTTCGCACTTTACTGTATTACGTAAAGGACGTGAGCCGTTACGTCTAACCATTAATCAACCGGGTTTACATAACGTTTTAAATGCTTTGGCTGCAATTGGTGTTGCAACTGATGAAGGCGTTTCAGATGAAGCAATTAGCCGTGCATTAAAAGGTTTTAGTGGTGTTGGACGTCGCTTCCAGGTACAAGGTGAATTTGAGCTTGGTGAAGGGAATGTAAAATTAGTCGATGACTATGGACACCATCCTAAAGAAGTAGAAGCTACGATTAAAGCTGCTCGTCAGAGCCATCCTGATCGTCGTTTAGTTATGCTTTTCCAACCACACCGTTACTCTCGTACACGTGATTGTTTTGATGACTTTATTGAAGTTTTATCTCAAGTCGACCAACTATTATTACTAGAAGTTTATCCGGCTGGGGAAAAACCAATTGTTGGCGCAGATAGCCGTACTTTGGCGCGTAGTATTCGCTTGCGTGGTCAGGTTGAACCGATTTTGATTGATCCGGTTGAAGGTAATTTGCAAAACATCATGCAAAATGTGTTACAACCAAATGACTTGTTATTAACGCAAGGTGCAGGTAACGTGGGAGCAATTTCAGTAGAACTTGCACAGCACCATTTGTATGTGAAATAAACAAAAAGTATTGAATTATCGGGTTAAGGATTTAAACGTGTCAAATGCTACAAAATTCGGCAAAGTTGCCGTGTTACTTGGTGGGAAATCGGCTGAGCGTGCTGTGTCTTTAGATAGTGGTCAGGCAGTTTTGGACGCTTTGTTACGTTCAGGTGTTCAGGCTGAGGCATTTGATCCGCAAGACCGTAGCGTAACTGAACTTGTAAACTATGATCGTGCATTTATTGTATTGCATGGTCGTGGTGGCGAAGACGGTCAAATCCAAGGTGTGCTTGAGTGGTTGAACATCCCTTATACAGGAACGGGTGTACAAGGTTCTGCCATTGGTATGGATAAAGTCAAAACCAAGCAAATCTGGCAAGGAAGTGATTTACCAACCGCACCGTATCGCATTATTACTAAAGAAACTGACTTGGATTCAGTGATTGCTGAATTGGGGTTGCCTGTCATTATCAAGCCTGTACATGAAGGTTCAAGTGTAGGCATGAGTAAGGTTGAGAAAGCTGAAGATTTTGCGGCAGCAATTGAAAAGGCAACTCAGCACGATGCTGTAGTTATGGCAGAAAAGTGGATTACAGGACGCGAATTTACGATTTCATTCTTAAATGGTCAGCCTCTACCTGTTATTCGTTTGCAGCCACCAGCAGATGTTGCTTTCTATGACTACGAAGCAAAATATCAACGTAATGATGTCGAGTATGGCATTCCTTGTGGTCTTAGCGAAACTGAAGAGAAAAAACTACAAGCTCTATGTTTACGCGCTTTCCAAGCCGTAGGTGCAGAAGGCTGGGGACGTATTGATGCAATGCAGGATGAGCAAGGTAACTTCTGGCTTTTAGAAGTAAATACTGTGCCAGGCATGACCAGTCATTCGCTTGTACCAAAGGCTGCTAAAGCAGTAGGTTATAGCTTTGATGAATTGTGTGTTGCAATTCTTGAGCAAACATTGGAAGGTACGGCTTAAATATGGCACAACTTCCGGCATCCATGCGCCGTAAACGTGCGGCAATTACCTCCATTCATGAAAAACCGCCTACGCGCAAGCAAAAACTTGCCAATGCCGGCGGATGGGTGTTGCTGGTTATTGCCTTTTTAGTCTTGGCGGTCGGAATTTACGGACTATATAAAGTTATTACTGATGCAACTGTTGCAAAACTTGAAGTTGTAGGTTCAACAACTCCAGTTGAGACTCAGCAAGTGATGCGATATGTGCAGCCGATTGTAAAAGATAACTACTTTACATCTGATTTAGAGCAGATTCGTGATAAAGCATTAGAAATTTCATGGGTAGACCGAGTCGTCGTATCTCGTGCCTGGCCCAATGGTATTCGCGTTCGTGTTATGCCTCGACATGCTATCGCCCGTTGGGGAACAGGTCGCTTATTGAGCGATGGTGGCGATGTATTTAGTGAAGCAGAGCCGAGACTTCATCCTGAGCTTCCGTTACTACACGGGCCGGTAAGTCAGTCTAAAATGATGATGCGACGCTATAATGAAATTAATCAGTTATTCCATCCTGTTAATTTGCGTTTAAAAGAGTTATATCTAACAGAGCGAATGACTTGGTTTATGCAGTTTGACTCTGGTTTACGAATTATTGTTGACCAAGATCAAACAATGAATAAATTGCAACGTTTAAGTCATTTGGCACAATCTGACCTAAAACCTGTGTGGACGAAAATCTCAGCCATTGATTTGCGATATCGTAATGGATTATCTATTCAATGGAAGAATGCAACCCCACCTAAAATCGTGAATGGTCAGTTTGTTGTAACGAGTGATGACACAAGCATTGCAGGTGGTACAAAAGCAAAGCCATAATACGTGGCTTTAAAATAGGCAATTTGCCTGGTATTAGACAACAAAGAAATGGTATGAGTGATGAGTGAAGCTGTTCCCTCAGTTGTTGCGATTGACATTGGGACGCATAAAGTTTCAGTTTTGATTGGAAAAATTCATGCGCCGGATAACATTCAGGTTATCGGTATGGCAACTGCTCGCAATCGAGGCATGAACAAAGGAAAAATTGTAAGTCTCGATAAAGTCATTGCTGCGATTAAAAACGCTGTTGCTGAAGCGGAAAATATGGCCGAATGTCGCATTCATAGTGCGTGGGTATCTATTCCGAGTACCGAGCTACAAAGTTTCTATGCTTCTGGACGCACACCTGTTGCTAACCCGGCACATGTGATTACAACCAATGAAGTTGTACGTGCATTAGAGTTGGCAAAAGCAAGCCATGTGACTTCTGACTATTATCTAGCGAGTGCGGTCCCATTAGGATTTGAATTAGGTGACTCATCTGAATGGGTTCAAAACCCAATCAATATGACCGCTCACAGCATGACTGGTCATTATCAGCTTATGATGATGCCGATTGCCACTATGCAAAACCTTGATCGTGCGATGAAAGGCGCGAACATTGGAGTTGAGAAAATGGTGGTTTCTTGCTTGGCTACGGCTGAGGCAAGTTTGCTTAAAGATGAAAAAGAATATGGTGTCTGTCTTGTCGATATTGGTGCAGGTATTACCAATCTGGCAGTTTATTTAGATGGCCGTTTGGCTTTAGCACGCACCTTACAGCGTGGTGGTGAGCATGTGACACGTGATATTGCTGCCGTGTTACAAACAACCACTGAAGAAGCTGAACGTATTAAGATTCTGCATGGCTGCGTTGATCTAAGTGCTGTTAAGCCTGACCATATGATTCAAGTACAGGGTATTGATGGTCCGCAAACGATTAGCCGAATTGAGTTAGCGGAAATTATTATTGCTCGTTATGAAGAGATTTTCAGCCAGATTCGCGAAGAACTCGAACAAAGCGGTGCAATCCATGGTCTATATCATGGTGTTGTATTGACTGGTGATGCTTGCCAGATTGAAGGTATGGTAAGTTTGGCGCGTCGTATGTTAGGTGTGTCTGCCCATCTAGGTAATCCGCCATTACAGGTGTATGCTGATGATCAGCATCAAGCTGCATTACGCCGCTCAATGTATGCAACAGCAGCTGGTTTACTTATGTTTAGCCAAAGTGAATTACAAGAAGCTGTTGAGGAGCCTGAAGAGGGAAATGACCGTTCGGTATGGGAACGAATGGTGAATGGCTGGAATGCTTTTAATAGCAAACTTAAAGCCATTTTTTAGGATGTATGTATTTATTGGTAGAATTGTTAGGAAGTTGTAAGAGAAAACCACTGTACTTGACAAGGTTGGTATTGCACAGCATTCTTAAAATTAGTTATTTTTGAAAATCAAGGCAGTATACGGGCTGAAGTGACTGCCATAATGTATTAGGAACCCTAAAGGTCATGGCCTCATTTGAATTTATAGAAGATGAACTAAACGATGGCAACGGTCAAGCCCGTTTCACTGTATTTGGTGTAGGTGGCGGTGGCGGTAATGCCGTTCAGCACATGGTACAGTCTGATATTCAGGGTGTTAAATTCGTTTGTGCTAATACAGATAAACAAGCACTTGACTGTATGAATGCCCCTTTCAAAATTCAGTTAGGTGAGCAAAGTACACGCGGTCTAGGTGCAGGTGCTAACCCTGAAGTAGGCCAGGTAGCAGCAGAAGAAAGCCGTGAAATTATTCGTCAGCACCTTGAAGGGACTGACATGGTGTTTGTAACCGCTGGTATGGGTGGTGGTACAGGTACTGGTGCAGCTCCGGTTGTTGCCGAAGTTGCTAAAGAAATGGGGATTTTGACTGTTGGTGTTGTAACAACTCCATTTAACTTTGAAGGCCGTCGTCGTCAAAAGTCTGCTGAGCGTGGTATTGAAGCGCTGGAAGCTCATGTTGATTCATTGATTATTATTCCTAACCAACGTTTATTAAGCGTTTATGGTGATATTTCAATGAAAGATGCCTATAAAAAGGCAGATGACGTATTGTTAAACGCTGTACGCAGTATTTTTGACCTTGTAGTTAACCGTGGTCACATTAACCTTGACTTCGCGGACTTGAAAACTGCAATGAGTACTCGTGGTTACGCAATGATGGGTGCTGGTTTGGGCCGTGGTGAAGACCGTGCGCGTCAAGCAGCTGAACAAGCTATCCGTAGCCCATTGCTTGATAATGTGAATATTATTAATGCGAAAGGCGTGTTAATTAACATTACTGGTGGCGATGACATCACATTACGTGAAACAGAAATCATTACTGACGTTGTTAACCAGATTGTTGACCTCGATGAAGGTGAAATCTTCTACGGTACAGTATTTGACCCAGATGCACGTGATGAATTACGCGTAACTGTGATTGCAACTGGTTTAACACGTAATGCAGCTGATGCAGAGCCAAGAAAGCGTAATACAGTTAGCCATACATCAACTCAATCTGCACAATCTGTAGATGAAGATGACGTTCCTGCAATTAATAAACGCCAAAATGCTGAAAATGACGTGAATAATGCGCCAAGTTCAACACCGCGTTCTTCGCCAATGAGTATTCAAGATTACTTGAAAAATCAGCAACGTAAGTAATTTAGCGTACAATCTATTGAAAGGCAGTGTATAAACACTGCCTTTTTTTATTTTTGATCAATGACTAAATATGCTAACGTATAGCGGTTTTAAAAAAGAAGTTACAAAGCATGGTGAAACAGCGTACTCTCAATCGTGTGGTAAAAGCGAGTGGAATAGGTCTTCATAGCGGTCAAAAAGTGATGATCAATTTCATTCCACATACCGTGGATGGAGGTATTGTATTTCGCCGTATCGATTTGGATCCACCTGTCGATATTCCTGCTAATGCATTGCTGATTCAAGAAGCATTTATGTGTTCAAATCTTGTCACTGGCGATATTAAAGTCGGGACAATCGAACATGTGATGAGTGCGATTGCCGGTTTAGGAATCGATAACTTAATTGTGGAAGTGTCTGCTTCTGAAGTTCCAATTATGGATGGTAGTGCTGGTCCATTTATTTATTTGCTCATGCAAGGTGGCCTGCGTGAACAAGATGCTCCTAAGAAATTTATAAAAATATTAAAGCCAGTTGAGGCTTTAATTGATGATAAAAAAGCAATATTCAGCCCGCATAATGGCTTTCAGCTTAACTTTACGATTGATTTTGATCATCCTGCATTTGCCAAAGAATATCAGTCTGCAACCATCGATTTTTCTACTGAAACGTTTGTGTATGAGGTCAGTGAGGCACGAACTTTTGGTTTTATGAAAGACTTGGATTATCTCAAAGCAAATAATTTAGCTTTAGGAGCAAGTCTAGATAATGCAATTGGCGTAGATGATACGGGTGTTGTGAACGAAGAAGGATTAAGATTTGCCGATGAGTTTGTTCGTCATAAAATTCTAGATGCAGTTGGTGATTTGTATTTACTTGGTCATCAAATTATTGCCAAGTTTGATGGCTATAAATCAGGACATGCCTTAAATAATCAGCTATTACGCAATGTTCAAAGCGATCCGAGTAATTATGAAATTGTAACATTTGATGACGAGAAAGACTGTCCAATTCCATACGTGAGTGTGACATAAGTCATTGTCTTTATTTGGCTATGTTATAATGTAACACTAATAAGTGTGATTTTTATCACATATTAAGAACGATTCTAATTAAGAAATAGAAAGCTCATCATTTTTTATTGCTTGCCAAACGTAGTAAAGCTTGGCTAAGCTTAGGGTCGCTCACGAAGTCGGCGGCACTACGTAACATTTCTTGTGTTTCCGGGGGGATGGATTTAGAAGGCTCAGATGAGGTCGTTACAGGAATAGTTTTATTTCTTAAGCGAACTTGAATTCTTTGTAGGTCTTTTAATCCTTCAAGTTGAGATAATTTAGATACATATTGGCTCTGTAAATAGCTGAGTTGACTAATCATTGCCTGATTTTCACCAGTAATAATTAAAGAGCCATTTTGATAACACACGACTTGCCATTGTTCCGGTTGGGGCAATAAGGGTTGGATTATTTTCGTAAGTCTTTGCCATTGCGCGACTTGCGTTGTTAGAAACGTAAGGTTTCCTGTTTTTATGTGTTTTCCGGTTTGTTGAAAAACGTTATCGGGTTTAGACATTGATCATTCTCAAATGGTTTCTTGTCCTAATCTTAAGCGTTCATTTCAGCCGATATCAAGGAAGAGATCATAAGGAACTTGAGTAAGAACAGTTTCAAGAGGTTTTTATGCACACGCGTCGTATTTTATTAGCGTTTTCACTTGCCGCTTCGGCAGCATCGGTTGCTTTTGCAGATTATCAAAATATTAACCAATCTACTGATTCAGATCGATTGGAACAGTTATCAAAAACACTATCTCAAGGCTCATATACTCATCCTGATGATTTAGATCTTCCGGCGAGTGCAAAAGTTTCAGTGACTTTACGTGAGAAAACAGTTGAACTCAACAATGATTCACTGGCAAAGAAATACGGCACTACGACAGCTAAAAATTCATTTAAAACCTCTTCTTCAAATCCTTATTCTTGGTTAGTTTCTCATCCTCTTCCTGATACAGTACGTGTTTCTTCTAACTTTGGTGGTCGTACCATGGGTGGTCGTGCAGAGCATCACGGTGGATTAGATATGGCTGCACCAAGTGGTACGCCAATCTATGCGACTGGTCCGGGTATTGTGACTAAATCAGGCTGGGGCACAGGTTATGGCCAATATGTTGAAATTAACCATGGTAATGGTTATTTAACACGTTACGCGCATGCTTCACGCTTAATGGTTCGAGTAGGTGATCAGGTTTCTGCTGGTGACCATATTGCTAATGTTGGTTGTACAGGCCGTTGTACTGGTCCACATTTACATTACGAAGTAGTTAAAGATGGTCAACGTAAGAATCCATCAACTTACTTAGCAATGTTGCCTTAATTACATTGCCGCAAAGGTCAAGGTTATTAAATTTATGAATTTGAAATTAACTTAAACCTTTTTTAACGTAATGATTGTATAAAAAAACGCCTTTATTGGCGTTTTTTTGTTATTTTGTTTACTGCTCGGTCAATGACTATTCATTCAGAAAATAATAGGCCCCCCCCACATTCACCCGTGGCAATAACTTGAAAGGGGTAAAACGTGGTAAAAATACAAAGTAGATTAGAGAACAAGGAACAGGTGAATTATGGCGTTTTACGGTGACTCCGACGCACAAGAAACCCAAGAATGGCAAGATGCATTCGATTCAGTTTTACAACACATGGGAACTGAGCGAGCGGCATTCTTGTTGGAAAAACTTTACCAACAAGCAATTGCTAAGCATGTTCCAATTCAACGTCTCAATACACCTTACTTAAATACAATTTCTGTTGAAGAGCAACCTGCAATGCCAGGCGACCAAGATATGGAACGCCGTATTCGTGCATTGATTCGTTGGAATGCCTTAGCAATGGTACTTCGCGCGAATAAAACAGGTGATGATTTAGGTGGTCACTTGGCGAGCTTCGCATCAAGTGCAACATTATATGACGTAGGTTTTAACCATTTCTTCCGCGCTAACAGTGATAACTTTGGCGGAGATATGATTTATTACCAAGGACACTGTGCTCCTGGTATTTATGCACGTTCATTCCTTGAAGGACGTTTAACTGAAGAACAGTTAAGTAATTTCCGCCGTGAAGTTGGCGGTAACGGTTTACCAAGCTATCCACATCCATATTTAATGCCTGACTATTGGCAATTCCCAACTGTATCAATGGGTCTTGGTCCAATCATGTCGATTTATCAAGCGCATATTCAAAAATATTTGATGAACCGTGGCTTGATCAAAGAAGAAGATCGTAAAGTTTGGGCATATCTCGGTGATGGCGAGATGGATGAGCCAGAAAGCTTAGGCGCGATCTCACTTGCTGGTCGTGAGAAGCTTGATAACTTAATTTGGGTAGTTAACTGTAACTTACAGCGTCTAGATGGTCCTGTACGTGGTAACGGTAAAATTATTCAAGAACTTGAATCAATCTTCCGTGGCGCAGGCTGGCGTGTCATTAAAGTAGTATGGGGTCGTCATTGGGATCCATTACTAGCTAAAGACACAAGCGGCGCATTAAAAGCACGTATGGAAGAAGCTGTTGATGGCGACTATCAACGCTATCAAGTAAAAGGCGGTGCATATACACGCGAAAAATTCTTTGGTAAGTACCCGGAAGCTGCGGAACTTGTAAAAGATTTAAGCGATGAAGATATCGATAATCTTAACCGTGGTGGTCATGACCCTTATAAAGTTTTTGCTGCATATGCAGAAGCGATGAAAGCAAAAGGTCAACCAACAGTAATCTTGGCGAAAACTATTAAAGGTTACGGTTTATCTGAAGAAATTGAAGCGGTAAACAAAACTCACCAAATCAAAAAGATGCAAATTGACTCTTTAAGATATGTACGTGACCGTTTCAATCTTCCATTCACAGATGAGCAATTAGAAGAGCTTCCATTCTATCGCCCAAGTGAAAACTCTCCAGAAATGAAATATATGAAAGCGCGTCGTGAAGCGTTAGGTGGTTACTTACCTGCACGTCGTCGTGAGAGTGAATCTTTAGCGATTCCTGATCTATCTGTATTTGATGCAGTGTTGAAAGGTTCGGGTGGCAAAGAGCAATCAACCACTATGGTGATGGTTCGTTTAATTGCTGCTTTACTTAAAGAAAAAGCAATTAAAGACCGCGTAGTGCCAATCGTTCCGGATGAAGCACGTACTTTTGGTTTAGAAGGTATGTTCCGTCAGCTTGGTATTTATGCCGCTCATGGTCAAAAATATACACCGGAAGACCAAGAACAGTTAATGCATTACCGTGAAGCAAAAGACGGTCACATGTTACAAGAAGGGATTAACGAAGCAGGTGCGATGAGTGCATGGGCTGCGTTAGCGACAAGTTATTCAACCAATAACTTGCCAATGATTCCAATGTACATGTACTACTCAATGTTTGGTTTCCAACGTATTGGTGATATTGCATGGGCTGCGGGTGACGCACAAGCTCAAGGTTTCTTGTTAGGTGCGACTGCGGGTCGTACAACATTGAACGGTGAAGGCTTACAGCACCAAGACGGTCATTCTCACATCTTGGCGAACACGATTCCAAACTGCGTATCTTATGACCCATGTTTTGGTTATGAGTTAGCTGTCATCGTACATGACGGTTTACAACGTATGTATGTGAATCAAGAGCGTGTGTTCTATTACTTAACTGTAATGAATGAAAACTACGAGCATCCTGCAATGCCAGAAGGCGTTGAAGAAGGCATTAAACGTGGTATGTATTTATTCGAGAAAGATGAAAAAGCAACTGTTCAGTTACTTGGTTCAGGTGTAATTCTTCGTGAAGTAATTAAAGCTGCGAAAATCTTACGTGATGAATACCAAATCCATTCAAATGTTTGGAGTGTAACAAGCTTCAATGAATTGGCACGTGATGGTATGGCATGTGAAGAATACAACCGCCTACACCCACTTGCTGAAGAAGTTAAAGAATCTTGGGTATCTAAACAATTACGTGGTACGGAAGGTATCGTAGTTTCTGCGACCGACCATATGCGTGCTTACAGTGAACAAATCCGTGCTTATCTTCCAGATGGTCGCCCATTTGTTGCATTGGGTACAGATGGTTACGGCCGTTCAGATACACGTGCGAACTTACGTAGTTTCTTTGGTGTTGATGCTGCGCACATCGTTGTTGCTACCTTGAAAAAATTAGCTGACGAAGGTGAAGTAGACGCACGTTTAGTGAAAGATGCAATTTCTAACTTTGAGCTAGATACTGACCGTCCGGTTGCGTGGGCGCCGCAAGCACATCCGGAAGTTCAGCCAGTTGCTGAATACAATGAAACGCAAACAGGTGAGGGGAACTAAGCATGCAAATTAAGACCCCTGATATTGGTGTAGATAAAGCAAATGTCGCTGAAATTTTAGTAAAAGTTGGCGACCGTGTTGAAGTTGACGACAGTATCGTTGTGCTTGAGTCTGATAAAGCAACTGTTGAAGTGCCTAGCACTTCAGCAGGTGTCGTAAAAAGTATCTTGATTAATCAAGGTGATGATGTGACTGAAGGTGTTGCTTTGATTGAGATCGAAGCAGAAGGTGCGGCACAACCAGCACCGGAACCAACACCAGCTCCTGCGGCTGAAAAGCCAGCTGCTCCAGCACCTGCGCAACAAACTCAAGCTTCAGCTCAACCTGCTGCCGCTACATCAAGTGCAACTGTTGAAGTGACTGTACCTGACATCGGTGTTGAAAAAGCATTGGTTGGTGAAATCCTCGTTAAAGTGGGTGACCAGATCGATGTTGAACAAAGTATTGTGGTTGTAGAGTCGGATAAAGCGACTGTAGAAGTTCCAAGTAGTGTTGCTGGTACTGTAGAAAGTATTCAAGTGAAAGAAGGCGATACCGTTAAAGAAGGTGTTGTTCTTATTCAAGTGAAAACAGCAGCTGCATCTAATGCGCAAGCAGAAGCTCCTGCTACCACACCAGCTCCAGCTGCGGTAGCAGAACCGGTTGCTGCAAAGCAAGAAACTGTGGCAGCGGCTCCAGCTCAGTCTGGTTCAGTTGATATCAATGTTCCTGATTTGGGTGTAGACAAAGCTATTGTTGCTGAAATCTTGGTTCAAGTTGGCGATAAAGTTGATGTAGACCAAAGCCTTGTTGTTGTTGAGTCAGATAAAGCAACTGTAGAAGTTCCAAGTACCGTTGCTGGTGTTGTAAAAGCAATTCACCTGCAAGCAGGCCAACAAGTTTCACAAGGTGTATTGCTTGCAACAATTGAAGCTGAAGGCCAAGCACCTGCTGCTGCACCAGCGGCAAAAGCAGAAGCAGCCCCAGCTCCACAGGCAGCAGCACCTAAAGCAGCTGCTCCTGTTGCAACTCAGTCTGCACCTGCGGCACCTACATCTGGTACTGATAAGTTAACGAAAGAGCAAGAGGCAGAAAACGCTAAAGTGTATGCTGGTCCTGCTGTTCGTAAGCTGGCTCGTGAACTTGGTGTAATCTTGTCACAAGTTAAAACTTCTGGTGAGCATGGCCGTGTTGTCAAAGAAGATATCTTTGCTTATGTGAAGAGTCGTTTAACTGCACCGCAAGCTGCACCAGTAGCTCAAGCTACTGCTGCTCCGGCTGGATTGCCGTCATTACCTGACTTTACTGCTTTTGGTGGTGGTGAAGTGAAACCAATGACGCGTTTACAGCAAGTTTCTGTACCGCAGTTGTCTTTAAACAACTACATTCCACAAGTAACTCAGTTTGACCTTGCGGATATTACTGAGCTAGAAGCTTGGCGTGGTGAGTTGAAAGACGGCTTTAAGAAACAAGGTGTGAGCCTGACAATTTTGGCATTTATTGCAAAAGCAGTAGCACACTTGTTGAAAGAAGAGCCTTATTTCGCGGGTCACTTAGCAGATGATCAGAAATCTGTATTGCTCCGTAATGAAATCCATATGGGTATTGCGGTTGCGACTCCAGATGGTTTGACAGTACCTGTACTACGTAATCCTGACCAAAAATCAATTAAGCAAATTGCTGTTGAATTAGGTGAGTTGAGTAAAAAAGCGCGTGATAAGAAATTAACACCGAAAGATTTACAAGGTGCTAACTTCACGATCACAAGCTTGGGCTCAATTGGCGGTACAGCATTTACGCCACTAGTTAACTGGCCACAAGTTGCAATTTTGGGTATTTCACCTGCAACGATGCAGCCTGTATGGAATGGTAAAGACTTTGATCCACGCTTAATGTTGCCGTTGTCATTGTCTTATGACCACCGTGTAATTAATGGTGCGGATGCAGCGCGCTTTACAAATAAACTTACGAAACTTCTTAAAGATATTCGTA
Source organism: Acinetobacter sp. EKM10A (assembly GCF_011075215.1). Lineage (NCBI taxonomy): Bacteria > Pseudomonadati > Pseudomonadota > Gammaproteobacteria > Moraxellales > Moraxellaceae > Acinetobacter > Acinetobacter sp. EKM10A. The sequence continues at coordinate 146,647 of NZ_JAALLK010000004.1, forward strand.
CTTTATTAATCTAATGCTTTGAAAGAACATACTAAAACCTCGCTTCGGCGGGGTTTTGTTTTAATGTCTATTTGACTTAATTTTAGGTTAATCTACAGATTAAGCAGGACTTATCGAGAGTGAGGAGACATTTCTCGTTATTACGTAAAGGAGAAATAGTAAATGTTGGGTTTTCTGAAAATTATGTTGCCCTTGTTGTTGGTTGTATTTTTATTGATGGGAATATGGGTCAGTATTTTGCACTTCCCTTGGGAGTGGATGACTTATGTTGTCATGGGGATTGAAGTGTTTGTCGCTACTCTGATTTTACCCCTTGAATATCAAACTGGAACAAGTAGCAGCCATATTGGTTTTATCAGTATAAGTGCTTGTCTTGCAGTGCTGTTAGGAATAGCCCGTTTATTCGTATGGACATGGGTAAAATTTTTTGCCTGAATATTTGAAAAATAGATTTAGTCGAATATAATAAGCCCATACTTCATTGGGGAGTAGCCGCTATTCACAGCAAATGTGAATAGGTGATGGTCAACATAATTGTTCAACAGAACATGGTCATCATAGCTTAAACGTCTCATCGTTCCTGAGTTGGCAAGACCTTTGATTTACCACTCTGCAATCATTTTATGATATTTGGCTAGCAGGAGGGGTAGGTCATAGGCATTTATGCTAGCCAGAGAACCGACATGCAAGAATTTCTGATTTCTACTTCGATTGTTGCCCTCGCTGAAATGGGCGATAAAACTCAATTGTTGGCACTTTTATTATCTGCTCGTTTTCGTAAGCCAATCCCTATTTTAATCGCGATTCTTTTAGCAACTTTAATTAACCATGGTATTTCTGCTGTGCTTGGGCAGTGGATTACAACGGTTTTAAGCCCTGAAATCTTAGTCTGGGTACTTGCAGTTGGTTTCATTGGTATGGCGTTCTGGATGCTTATTCCAGATGAGCTTGATGATGAAACAGCGAGTATTAATAAATGGCAAAAGTTTGGCGTTTTTGGCGCAACCTTTATTTTATTTTTCTTGGCGGAAATTGGCGATAAGACTCAAATTGCAACAGTCGCTTTAGCTGCACGTTATGACAGCATTTTCTGGGTAATGTTAGGCACAACTTTAGGAATGATGATTGCCAACGCACCAGCTGTATTTATTGGTAACAAATTGGCTGAACGTTTGTCTATTGCGCTCATTCATAAAATTGGCGCCGCTATTTTCTTCATTGTAGGTGTTTCTACGCTCGTACAGCATTATTTCTTCTAACGCATTTTAAGCTGCCAAAAAAACGCACTCGAATGGAGTGCGTTTTTTTATAGGTAATTTTAATAGTTAAATTTCACAGTAAAGTTAATTTGGCGTGGATTACCTAAAGTCACTAAATTTTCGTTGAGAGCACCTGCATAGTAATCTTTATCAAATAAATTACGAATCGCAAGTTGGGCACCCCAACGCTCAGCATCATAACCCGCTTCGGTATCAAATACTGTATAGCCCGGAACATGCACATCTAAACCATCAACGGTTTTATAAGTTTCACCTCGGAAACCACCACCTACATACCAACCAAGTTTTGATGATGGATCAAATTTGTAACGAGCTGACAAGCTATAAGCGTGTTCAGGAATATTGTCGAGCGCTTTCCCTACATTGCTTGCATTTGCATCTTTACTAATTTCTGCATCAATTGTGTAGGTATATGCAGCCGTTAATTTTAATCCTTCTAAAATTTCTGCACTAAGTTCAGTTTCAATACCGCGAGTTAACTGTTCACCACGTTGTACTTTATAGCCACTATTCGCAGTATCAGTAACCAAAACATTCTGACGTTTTAGATCATACCAAGCGATAGCACCTTGAATTCGTTGATCGGGACTTTGTAATTTCATCCCGACCTCAACCTGTTTTCCTTTTTCTGGCTTAAATGGGTTGCTATTTACATCAGTACCACTATTTGGAGTAAATGATGTAGCGTAGCTCACATAAGGTGCCACAATATCATTGAGGGTATACATGACAGAAGCACTGCCCGTAAATGCATTATCTGATTGTTTACTCGCATTGCCAGTTACTAAACTTGTAGTTTGGGTTTGTGCCCAATCTTGACGTCCTGATAAGCTTAAAAGTAATTGATCATTAAGCTGAATACGGTCGCGTAAATAGAGCCCTAGATATTTGAGACGATTGATATCACGTACATTTTGCTTCAATGTCACGTTCTGACCATAGATAGGGTTATAGATATTTAAATCACCAATATCATATTTATCATTGGTATAATCACTTTTTTCCTGAAAAGCATCGACTCCAATATTAATGTCGTGCTGCATGCCATATAGATCAAACTGTTTATTTAAACGGTTATCAATGGCGAAGCTTAAGTTATCAATAACTTGGTGTCGGCTGTTATTTCTACGGCTGATAGTCGTGTAATCAATTTCCCCTTGTTTATCTTTTGCCCAAAAGTTACTACCTGTACGAGCAAAGACTGCTTTGCCATCCATTTCGGTTTTTTGTACGGCAAAATTCTGGTTAAAGTTCCAGCCATTATCAAAAGTATGTTTAAACGTATAACCAGTGCGATAAACATCTGCCTCATATTTACCGAAATTAGGATCGCCAATATATAAACTACGATCTATAGGTCCATTAGGGTTGTCTTTTAATGTACCAATTACAGGTAAACCTTGCTGACGAATATATTCGCGGTGTTGATAGCTTGCGATTACAGAGAGGTCAGTGTTATCACCGAGGTTAAAATTATAAGAAGGCGAGATATAAAAATTTTTAAAATAAACATAATCGGTTGGATCATCTTGATCAGAGATACGTCCATTTAAACGGAAAGCACCTTTTTCGCTATTGTTTGGGCTGTAGTTTAAATCGAATGTTCCTTCTTTAAGACTGTAGCTACCATAAGTCATGCTAGCACGTGCAAAGCTTTCTGCTTCAGGCCTTTTAGTCACTAAATTGACCATACCACCCGGAGCAACTAAACCGAAATTAATAGAAGCAGGACCCTTTAAAATTTGTACCTGATCCATACCAGATAGTTCGGTGGCAACATAAGTATTTTGGCCTACCCTTAAACCATCGACATAGACCGAATCAGAAGAAGTTTGGCCTCGAATAATAAAGTCGTCCCAACCACGACGACCAAGTTTCCCAGCTTCTACGCCTGCAACACCTTCAAGTGCGTCTGCTAAAGTTCTTGCTTGTTTTTGGTCAAGTTGTTCACGGGTGACGACAGAAACTGATTGAGCAGTTTTAAATAGAGGTGCATCTGATTTTAAAGCTGAATTTGCTTTTGTTGCGACATAAGAAGTGGGGTTTTCTTTTTGTGCTTGAATAGAAATAGTGGGTAACACATTGGTTGAATTTTGCTGTTCTGCCGGTTCTTCAGCATGACTTGTTGTCATTGAAGTAAAAATAGCAACTGCTAACAAAGTTTTTGAAGTTGAAAAAGCAAAGCGTTGAGTCATGGGAGGCCTAAACAGCACAAAAAGTAAATTTGATAATGAGAATTATTTTAATTTATTGCGGTTTAATTTTAAATAACATTATGATTCATTTATAAAATAAGAAAAGCAAAATCAATTTTAAAATATTATGAGAAAAATAGAGTAATTCATTGCATGAGTTATTGAATCCCATTATTTTATTATGGAAATAAAAATATCTAATATTTAAAGTTTTTTTGGGGAATTTTATGGGGTTTGAAAAAACAACATCACAGATATTATTTGATAATGGCGTACACAAATGTATTAGTTTTACCAGTTTGGTCAAAGGGGAAGGCATACAAGCCAATCAATTTTTAATTATTGATCATGAGCGTGCTGCCGTGATCGACCCGGGTGGTGATTTGACCTATGTTCCGCTGACAATGGAACTTAATAAATATACGCGCCTTAAAAATCTTGATTATGTGATGGCTTCGCATCAGGATCCAGACATTATAACCTCAATGCCCCGCTGGTTGGTTTATACCGATGCTAAAGTGGTGGCCTCAAAATTATGGGCACGTTTTTTACCTCACTTAAATTCATCATTTATGAGTGAGCGTATGAAAGGGAATTGGGAAGACCGTCTGATTGAGCTGCCTGATCGTGGTCAAGTGATTCAATTAGGTGAATCGAAACTTGTAATCGTTCCAGCGCATTTTCTACATTCGGTGGGTAATTTTCAGTTTTATGATCCCGTGGCTAAAATTTTGTTTTCGGGCGATATGGGAGCATCCATCGTAGATGATGCAAGTCAGCCTCTAAAAGATTTTGATAGCCATGTGATGAAAATGAAAGCTTTTCATCAACGTTATATGTGTTCAAATAAAGTCATTCGCTTATGGGTCAACATGGTTCGTCAGATGGATATTGAAATGATTGTCCCTCAGCACGGTAGTCCATTTATTGGTAAAGAGATGATTAATCAGTTTTTAGACTGGATTGAAACATTACCATGCGGTGTAGATTTAATGACAGAACAAATTTTTAGCTGTCCAACATAAAAAATAATGTTCGACATATTGAGTCCAATTTGAAATTTTTTTAGGATTTCGCGTCGCAGAAAAATTTTTGATGACGAGAATTTGAATAAAAATGTTATCTCAAGTTGCGACTCCAGATGAATGCCTACGCTGTGGGGCATGTTGTGCACATTTTCGGGTTTCATTTTACTGGGCTGAGGCCGAGTTAATGGAAGAACATCTAGTTGAACCTTTGACACCTGTCTATTCATGTATGCGTGGAACCAATCAGCCTGAGCCCCGATGTCAGGCTTTGACGGGTGAAATTGGTAAAGAGGTGGGTTGTTCCATCTATGCGGTGCGTAGTTCTACCTGTAGAGAAGTGCAGATTGCTGATGAGCAGTGTAATAAAGCTCGTTTAGCGCACCAGCTTATTCCTCTTATTCAAGTTAGCCCGGCAGATTCAGAGAATGATCACGACTATGATCAGGTGAGTTAAATATAAGCTAACACAATAATAAGTGGAAAATATTTAGAGTAGGCGAATATCTATTGCTGAAAAAGGCAAAGATAATATGAAAATTGCATCGAAATTTGTTTATAATAGCTCACGGAATTTACCAGTGAGATTGTTATGCTGACCATCGTTCAAGAAGCGCTAACCTTCGATGATGTCTTATTACTTCCTGCCTACTCTACTGTTCTCCCAAAAGATGTCTCTCTAAAGACACGTTTAACTCGCGGCATTTATTTAAATATCCCATTAGTTTCAGCTGCAATGGATACAGTGACTGAGTCACGTATGGCGATTGCAATGGCGCAAAATGGTGGTATCGGGATTTTGCACAAAAACATGGATATTGCTGCTCAAGCTGCAGAAGTACGCCGTGTGAAAAAATTCGAAGCGGGTATGGTGAAAGACCCTATCACTGTAAGCCCTGAAACTACAGTACGTGAACTGATTGCAATTACCTCTGCTAATAACATTAGTGGTGTACCTGTTGTTAAAGACGGCAAGGTTGTTGGTATTGTGACAGGCCGTGATACGCGTTTTGAAACCAACTTAGAACAACCTGTTAGCAACATCATGACAGGCCAAGATCGTTTAGTCACTGTACGTGAAGGCGAGTCTAAAGAAAATATTCAAGCATTATTGCAAAAACACCGTATTGAAAAAGTCTTGGTCGTTGGCGAGAGCAACGAACTTAAAGGCTTAATTACAGTAACTGACTTCCGCAAAGCCGAGAGCTATCCAAACAGTTGTAAAGATGATCTTGGTCGTTTACGTGTTGGCGCTGCGGTAGGTACAGGGGCTGATACACCAAGTCGTGTGGAAGCATTGGTTGAAGCTGGTGTTGACGTCATTGTTGTTGATACAGCACATGGCCACTCTGCTGGTGTAATTGAACGTGTACGTTGGGTGAAACAAAACTTCCCTCAAGTACAAGTGATTGGTGGCAACATTGCAACTGGTGATGCTGCATTAGCATTATTAGATGCAGGTGCAGATGCTGTAAAAGTGGGTATTGGCCCTGGTTCAATCTGTACAACACGTATTGTGGCTGGTATCGGTATGCCACAAATTTCTGCAATTGACAGCGTTGCTAGCGCACTAAAAGATCAAATTCCTTTAATTGCAGATGGCGGTATCCGCTTCTCTGGCGATATGGCAAAAGCGATCGGTGCGGGTGCAAGTACGATCATGGTTGGTTCATTACTTGCAGGTACTGAAGAAGCGCCGGGCGAAGTTGAGTTTTTCCAAGGTCGTTACTACAAAGCATATCGTGGTATGGGTTCATTAGGTGCAATGGCGGGAGCAACTGGTTCTGCTGACCGTTATTTCCAAGATTCAAAAGCGGGTGCTGAGAAGTTAGTACCAGAAGGAATCGAAGGCCGCGTTCCATATAAAGGCCCAATGGGTAACATCGTTCATCAAATGATGGGTGGTTTACGTTCATCGATGGGTTATACAGGTTCAGCTGTGATTGAAGATCTTCGCCAAAATGCGAAATTTGTGAAAATTACTTCAGCAGGCATGTCTGAGTCACATGTTCATGATGTAACGATTACTAAAGAAGCTCCGAACTATCGTGTTGGTTAGATTTTGGTAACCAAAACAATCAAGAAAGCCGTCAGTACACTGACGGCTTTTTGTTTTTGGTGTAAAGTAAATCCGATGAAAAGAGATATGGCGGAATAGCCATATATGAAATGAGCCACGGCTGAAGTGGCGTAAAAATGAGATAAGCTATGAGTTATTTTGGAACGGATGGTATTCGTGGAAAATTTGGGCAAATGCCGATTACGCCAGAGTTTGCTTTAAAACTCGGTTTTGCTGCAGGGAAGGTATTAAAACGAACGAGTCCGAAAAATAAACCACTTGTTGTATTAGGAAAAGATACTCGTTTATCCGGTTATATTTTAGAGTCTGCTTTGCAGGCGGGATTAAATGCTGCTGGTGTATATGTTCACTTACTTGGACCATTACCGACACCGGCAATTGCACATCTTACCCGTGCCTTACATGCACATGCAGGGATTGTTATTTCTGCATCACATAACCCATATTTTGATAACGGGATTAAGTTCTTCTCAAGTGAAGGTAAAAAATTACCAGATTCATTGCAGGAAGAAATTAATAAAGAATTAGAAAAAGATTTATTTATCGAAGACACTGCAAACTTAGGTAAAAGTGTTCGTGTGACCGATGCAAATGGTCGTTATATCGAATTTTGTAAATCTACATTCCCATATCATTTTGATTTAAATAATTTAAAAATTGTTGTGGATTGTGCTCACGGCGCTGCTTACAGCGTTGGCCCTTCGGTTTTCCGTGAACTCGGCGCTAAAGTTGTCGCTTTATACAATGAGCCAGATGGTTTAAATATTAATGAAAACTGTGGTTCAACTCATCCAGAGAGCTTACAAAAAGCGGTTGTGGAACATGGGGCTGACTTAGGTATTGCCTTTGATGGTGATGCTGACCGTGTAGTGATGGTTGATAAGTTCGGTAACTTAATTGACGGTGACCACATCTTATATATTTTAGCGACTCAGGCAAAAAACAAGCCAGCAGGTGTTGTTGGTACGGTAATGAGTAACATGGCACTTGAAGTGGCACTTGAAAAAGCAAATGTTGGCTTTGTCCGTGCAAAAGTCGGTGACCGTTATGTGTTACAAGCCCTAGAAGAAAACGGATGGGTAACAGGTGGTGAGCCTTCTGGTCATATTCTGACTTTAGACAAGAGCACAACAGGTGATGCGATTATTGCAGCATTACAAGTGTTAACCGTGATGGTTGAGCAGAACAAAGCGCTGCACGAATTGGTTCACGACTTTAAACTGTACCCACAAGTTCTTGTAAATGTACGTTTGGAACAAATGCTTGATCCATATTCTATTCCTGCATTAGTTGCTGAGTTCAATAAAGCTGAAGAGCAGCTCAAAGGACGTGGACGTATTTTAATTCGTAAGTCTGGAACTGAGCCAGTCATTCGTGTCATGGTTGAAGGTGATAACGAGCAAGAAGTGAAAACTTTAGCTGAACATTTAGCAAATGCAGTTCGTTCACAGGCACAAGTCGCATAAGGTGTATGGCATGAGTGATGTCATTAAAGACTTAAGTGAATTGCGCTTAAGCTATGAACAAGGTGAGTTGTACGAGACTCAAGTTGCTAGCAATCCCCACGAACAATTTCTAGGTTGGTTTAATCATGCTTTAGCAGCTAACTTGCATGAACCGTATGCAATGTCATTAGCAACTGCGAGTGCTAGTGGTCGTCCGCATGTCAGAACTGTGCTGTTACGCGGTGCGACAGAAGCAGGCTATGATTTCTATACCAACTATGACAGTCAAAAAGGTATAGATTTGGCAGAAAATCCATATGCTGAATTGTTATTTTATTGGCCAAGTCTAGAGCGTCAGGTACGAGTAGGTGGGCATGTTGTAAAAATTCCTGAACAGGAATCTACAGACTACTATCATAAACGTCCACGTGATAGCCAGATCGCAGCTCATATCAGTACCCCCCAAAGTGGCAAAATTGAAAGTCGCGAATTGTTACAACAGCGTTTTCAAGACTTGCAACAACAAGTTCAAAGCCGTGAAGTACTCGATAAGCCGGAGTTCTGGGGTGGATACCGTCTACAGCCAGATTATTATGAGTTCTGGCAAGGGCGACCAAATCGTTTACATGACCGCTTGAGTTATGAAAAAATCGACGGTCAATGGACGTTGCACCGACTGATGCCTTAAATGACAAAAATACAAATTAAACAAAGACCTTTATTGACACGCCCTGAACAGTTTCAGGGCGTGCCTCCGTTTATTGCCGAAATTTTGGCAAGACGTGGGGTACAATCCGAGCAAGAACTAGAGTTAAAGCTTAAGAATTTATTGGCCCCTGAACTCAAAGGGTTGGACGCTGCTGTAGCATTAATGGATCAAGCCATCGATGAGCAGAAAAAAATAGTTATTGTGGGGGACTATGATGCTGATGGCGCAACCAGCACTGCTTTAATGATGCTCGTGCTTCGCGATATGGGAGCACAAGTCGACTATTTGGTACCGGATCGTTTTAAATATGGCTATGGACTTACTCCTGCCATTGCTGAGCTTGCTCATCACATCTATCAACCCGATCTATTAATTACGGTTGATAATGGAATTTCTAGCCATGCTGGTGTTGATGCAGCACATGCCCTAGGCATGCAAGTGATTATTACCGATCATCACTTAACGACTAAAGAAACACCACTTGCAGAAGCAGTTGTTAATCCAAATCAATTAGGCTGTGAGTTTCCAAGTAAAGCATTGGCAGGTGTTGGCGTTGCTTTTTATGTACTTGCCAATTTGGCGAGCCTACGCAATAGACAAGGTAAAAGCACAAGTAAAGTGACTCAATATTTAGATTTGGTCGCTTTAGGAACTTATGCTGATGTTGCTGTCCTAGATTATAACAACCGTATTTTGGTCGATGCAGGTGTAAAACGCATTCAGCAACATCAGTGTCGAGTAGGAATCTTAGCCTTACTCGATATCGCTGGTCGGGAAGCTACTTCAATACGTGCCCAAGATTTAGGTTTTGTGCTCGGACCGCGTATTAATGCTGCTGGACGTATGGAGAGTATGCGCATTGGGATCGAGTGTTTATTAGCTGACACAATGGAAACTGCATACCCCATTGCTCAGCAATTAAATCAGTTAAATATCGATCGCCGTCAAATTGAAGGGGAGATGAAGCAACAAGCTTTATCTGCTTTAGACAGTTTACAACTCTCACAACAAGATATTCCTGCGGCGCTTGTTTTGTTTGAAGAAAACTGGCACCAAGGTGTCATCGGGATTGTCGCGGGACGTTTAAAAGAACAGTTTCATCGCCCAACGATTGTGTTTGCCCCAGATGAAGATGGTATTCATATTAAAGGCTCAGCACGTTCCATTGATGGGGTGCATATTCGAGATACCATTGAACAAGTTGCCGAACAACATCCTGAGCTGGTGAGTCATTTTGGTGGACATGCGGCAGCGGCAGGCTTAACGATTCGCAAAGAAAACTTTGAAGCTTTTAAAACCGTATTTAATGATTGTGTAGCTGCTATGGATGAATCAATCTTTCAAGCGACATTATGGACCGATGGTGAGCTACCTGTCTCTGCTTTGCAATTAGATACCTTAAACTGGATTGAGCAATTAGGTCCGTGGGGACAAAAATTTCCACTGCCTCAATTTGAAGGACATTTTAAAGTTGTCGATTTTCGTTGGCTCAAAGAGACACATTTAAAGCTTAGATTAGCGATAGACCAATATAGTTTCGATGCTATTGCTTTTAATGCAGCAGGTCGCTTCGAGTTTGATCCGATGCGTGACCATGTGCATTTGGTTTATGAAATAGACCGTAATGTCTTTAATGGTAATGTGAGCTTACAGCTACGCATTGTGCATTTAAATCAATAAAAAAATCCGCTCAATTGAGCGGATTTTTTTTAATCTAGGTTAGATTAGAAGCGGTATGCTGCACGAACACCATAAGTGTTGTCGTTATCACCGAATCCAACACGACCTTCAACACTTACTTGCTGATTTAAGAATTTTTTAGCATTGATACCAAATTCATCTTTATCAGTTAAGTCGTTATTGTAGTAGTCCACACCTAAACTTAAAGTTTTATCGATGTAGTAGTCACCGCGAACTTTATATTCGTCAAGGTCACCAAACGCACCATAAGCTTCAAGGTTTACGTCATGTTGACCAACTTGAGTTACATACTTAGCACGAACGGTAGGATCTGCACCGTCTTTACCGTCTTTCTCGTCGTAACCTTTAACACCTAGAGCAAGTAATAAACCAGGAGCTGGTAAATAACCTACTTCTGCAGCATAAGTAGTCACTTTACTGTCGATATTAGTGTTGTCGATTTCACGTTCGTTTCTGCCTACATCACCGCTAAGGTAAAAGTCAGAGTTAGGAACGAAGTACTCAACGCCTACGCCATATTGAGTGTCTTTTGTGCCGCTGTTATCGCCATAGTTAACATGTGCGTTAACGTTACTTGCACGGTTTAAGAATGCTGCTTCTGCAAGCGGTGCATTACGTGTTTGAACAGGGTTGAAATAATAAGTCCCATCAACACCGAATTTGCTTACGCTGCTGCCGTTATCTGGATCAAGATAATTGTAAGAACCACCAACTTCAGCTTGGTAAGCGTTTGCTGTGCCACTTACTGCAAGAGCAGATAAAAGAGCTGATGCAATTGCTAGTTTTTTCATGGAATCTCTCCCCTCTAAAAACGATTTTATAAATGTTTTGTTACAACTTTCAGTCTAGAGCAAAATCATTCACCGTCAATCTTGTCCAAGTAACTGGACTGTAACCATGTGCTTTTTATGTAACTATATTTAATTTAATATATTGATTTTAAATAATAAAAAAACAATGTTTTATTTTATTAAAAATGAGGAGATTTTGTGTAGAAACTTAAAAATGCTGGAAAAGTACCCAATTTTGTATGGGGATGTTACGAGTTAAGCTTAAAATCTACTGAAAGAAAATTAGCAAACTTATTCATTGAAATAAGAGTTAGCGTTTAAAGCAGGTTCGAAGATAACCGTAGCTATGATAAAATATTCGACTGTTTATCTGCTTTTATGGGAACACTCGCGTGGAAATTAATCCTTATCTAAACCAATTGAAAGACTTAACTGATCGTAGCCAAACACTACGGGGGTATCTTTGACTACGATCTAAAAAAAGAACGTTTAGAAGAAGTTTTACGTGAGTTAGAAGACCCTGCGATCTGGAACGATCAAAACCGTGCTCAGGCAATGGCGAAAGAAAAGGGCGAACTAGAAAACGTTATTAATGTATTAGATGGCTTATCTACACAGCTTGAAGATGCAAAAGCAATGTTGGATTTGGCTGTAGAAGCTGATGATGAAAGCTTGCTTGAAGATGTTCAGTCTGAACTGAGTACTGCTGAAGAAGAATTAGCAAAACTTGAATTCCGCCGTATGTTTAGCAATCCAATGGACCCGAATCCTTGCTATGTCGAGATTCAGGCGGGTTCAGGTGGTACAGAAGCACAAGATTGGGCTTCAATGCTATTACGTATGTATATGCGCTGGATTGAACGTCATGGTTTTAAAGCAGAACTTATGGAAGTGTCTGACGGTGACGTGGCTGGTATCAAATCTGCAACAATTCGTGTTGAAGGTGAATATGCGTATGGTTGGTTACGTACAGAATCTGGTGTACACCGTTTAGTACGTAAATCACCATTTGACAGTGGTAACCGTCGTCATACTTCTTTCTCTGCGGTATTTATTTCTCCAGAAGTTGATGACAATATCGAAATTGATATTAATCCTTCAGATGTTCGTACTGATACTTACCGTGCATCTGGTGCAGGTGGTCAGCATATTAACAAAACCGATTCGGCAGTACGTTTGACGCATATTCCGACTGGTATTGTAGTGGCATGTCAGAACCAGCGTTCACAGCATGCGAACCGTGATCATGCATGGAAACAGTTACGTGCAAAATTGTATGAACTAGAAATGCAAAAACGTAATGAAGCCGCTCAGGCACTTGAAGACTCGAAGTCTGATATTGGTTGGGGTAGCCAAATTCGTTCTTATGTACTTGATGACTCTCGAATCAAGGATTTACGTACGGGTGTTGAAAATTCAAATACTGGTGCGGTTCTTGATGGTGACCTTGATCGTTTTATTGAAGCGAGTTTAAAACAGGGGTTATAAGAGTCTTTTGAACTTTTAATGCTCTATAACTCTTAAATTTTTAGCGATTAAAACGGCAAAGCAGTTCAGTGTTCGGAAGTTAATCGGAAAAATACGATATGAATATCGAAAAAAATAGATATGAATATCGTCAAAATACGATATTATGTTTTCGAAATGCTGAACAAAGCTTTGTTCGTTTACAAGACGTGTTGAGCCTATGGATATTGATGCAATTAGCAAAGCCCTAGCCAATCCTCTGCGTCGGCAGATTCTGCAATGGTTAAAAGAACCGGAGCATTATTTACCGGTAGAAGAGTGTGGTGGTAGTTTTGAAAAAGGGGTTTGCGCAGGTCATATTGAACGTTTGGGTAAAGTAGCTCAGTCTACGATGTCCAATCATTTGTCTGTATTACAGCAGGCGGGTCTCATTCAGGTCCAAAAATATGGACAATGGTCTTATTTTTCACGTAACGAAGCTTTGATTCAGCAATATATCGAACATTTAAAACAAACACTTTAAAACAAATAAAGTGTAAGTCGAGGCGATCATGGCTGAACTCAATACTCCCTTAACAGTTGGTGATTTTGAAATTAAAAATCGACTGGTAATGGCCCCATTAACACGTGCGCGTAGTGGCGAAAGCCGTGTTCCAAACGATTTAATGGTGGAATATTATCAGCAACGTGCAAATGCTGGTCTCATTCTCACTGAAGCAACAGTGATTGGTTCAAAAACCGTAGGTTATGCAGATACTCCGGGACTATGGTCACAAGAGCAAGCACAAGCATGGAATAAGATTATTGAAGCAGTTCATGCTCAAGGTTCAAAAATTGTAGTTCAACTGTGGCATGTGGGTCGTATTTCACATCCAGAGCTTTTAGATGGCGATATTCCTGTTGCACCGAGTGCGATTCAACCTGCGGGTGAAGTAAGTTTATTACGCCCTAAACGTCCATATGTAACGCCACGTGCGCTTTCAATTGAAGAAATTCAGGAAATTGTTGCTCAATATAAACATTCAGCTGAATTGGCTAAAGCAGCAGGTTTTGATGGCGTTGAGCTACATGCAGCAAATGGTTATTTAATTGACCAGTTCCTTCAAAGTAATACTAACCAGCGTGATGATGAGTATGGTGGTCCGGTTGAAAACCGCGCTCGCTTGTTATTAGAAGTAGTTGATGCCTTTATTGAAGTGTGGGGCGCTGGCCGAGTAGGTGTGCATATTGCACCGCGTGGCGACTCGCATGATATGGGTGATGAAAACCCGCTAGCGACATTTGGTTATGTGGTTGAACAACTCAGCCAACGTAATGTGGCTTTCATTTTCTCTCGTGAATATGAAGCAGCTGATAGTATTAGCCCACAATTACGTAAAAAATTTAATGGTGTATGGATTGCCAATGAAAATCTGACACCAGAGTCAGCAAAACGTATCTTGCGTGAAGGTCAGGCAGATGCTGTATCTTTTGGTAAAGCATATATCGCTAACCCAGATCTATTACAGCGTTTAGAACAAGGCTTACCATTAAATGAACTTCAACCAACGACTTTATATGCTAAAGGCGCTGAAGGATATACAGACTATCCGGCTTTAGAAGCTTCATAAGTTCATAATATTATTTAAATTTACTATATGCTGAACTTGCTCTTTCGTGAGTTCAGTAAATGACTTTTCTTGTATATGGTAGAGTTTAGGTATCGAAACTCTGCCATTTTTTTTATCTATGTTATATTTTCCGCAGTTTTTGAATTTTGACTATTTGAGGCAAATCGCTTGGCGACCCCATTTTGGTACAACACCGCACTTCATTTATTAAAACCGTTTTATCGTTGGCGGATAAAAAGACGTGCAGAAAGTCTAGAATTATATCAGCAGGAATGTCTGGAAAGATTTGGGCCGTTTGAAGCACCGAAGAATGTAAAAGCGATCTGGTTTCATGCTGTTTCAGTCGGGGAAACCAATGCTGCACAGCCTTTAATTGAGTATTATCTAAAACTTGGGCAGCCAGTCTTAGTGACCAATACCACGAAAACAGGTCAGGCTCGTGCCAAGTCACTTTTTCTAAAAGAACCATATTTAGATTTATTTCAAGCCGTTTATTTGCCTGTAGACCAGAAGCCTCTTTTAAAAAAATTTTTTGAGTTATATCAGCCAAAGCTTTTAGCACTGGTTGAAACTGAACTCTGGCCAAATTTAATCGATCAAGCCAAGTTACGGCATGTACCTTGTTTGCTGCTTAATGCTCGGTTGTCAGAGAAATCTGCAAAAGGATATGGCAAAGTCTCGGGTTTAACCGCAGGTATGTTAAAACAGCTGGACTGGGTGTTAGCGCAAGATAGTGCAACTCGTCAGCGTTATGTTGAGCTAGGTTTAGACGAACACAAAAGTCAGGTTGTTGGTAATATTAAGTTTGATATTCATGCACCAGAGGCTTTTATTAAACAAGCAGCCCAATTGCATCAGCAGTGGTATCTGGAAAATCGGCAGGTTGTGACGATTGCCAGTACACATGCACCCGAAGAACAACAAATTTTGGAAGCGCTCGCACCTTATTTAAATTCAGATCGTGAGTTGGTGTGTATTGTGGTGCCTCGTCATCCTGAGCGTTTCGATGAAGTATTTGAAATTTGCCAAAATTTAAATTTAATTACGCATCGTAGAAGTATGGGCCAAAGTATTCATGCCAGCACGCAAGTTTATCTCGCTGACAGTATGGGTGAGCTCTGGTTATGGTATGCCTTAAGTCAGGTGTGTTTTGTAGGCGGTTCTTTAAATGAACCGGGTGGTGGGCATAATATTTTAGAACCTATGGTTTTAAATGTACCTACTGTGGTTGGACCGCGTTATTTTAACTTTCAAACGATTGTCGATGAGTTCATTGATGAAAATGCTGTGCTTATCGCTCAAGATGCACAGCAGGTCGTTGATATCTGGTTAGCATGTCTGGCAGAACCTGAGGCGACTGAACAGTTAGTGGTACAGGCGCATAAAGTGTTGCAACGTAATCAAGGTTCCTTACAAAAACATATCGGGGTGATTAATCGCTATCTGGCCGAAAAATCATGAATATTGTTTTACTAGAGCCTGAAGATGTTCAGTCGGATACATGGTCTATCCATTCAAAACGTCAATTACAACATTTGCGTGAACATCTTGATATTACAGTCGGCCAGAATCTAAAAGTTGGTATTCGTAACGGCGCCCGTTATATCACTGAAATTGTTTCGATGAATGAGCATGAAGTCCGTATACGGCCTATTTGTGAAGAACTACTACCAGCAAAACTTCCGGTTCATTTAATTGTAGCTTTACCAAGACCTAAAGTTTTACGCCGTCTAATTATGGACAGTGTGACTTTAGGTGTTGAAAGGATAAGCCTGATTCATAGTTATCGTGTTGATAAAAGCTATTGGCAAACTCCTTTTTTACAGCAAATAGACAACTACGTTACGCTGGGACTTGAGCAAGCAGGCGATACAATTGTTCCTGAAATTCAACTCTATAAACGCTTTAAACCTTTTGTTGAAGACGTCTTGCCAAGTTTAATTACGCAGGAAACACCTGCCTATGTGGCTCATCCTTATGCTGAGCAACGTATGCCAATTAATATTAGCCATGCTTGTAGTGTAGTGGTCGGACCGGAAGGGGGATTTATTCCTTACGAAGTAGATTTGCTCATAAAAAACGGCTGCCAAGCTATGAGCTTAGGCAACCGTATTTTAAGAACCGAAACGTCTATTTCTTATATTTTAGGTCGTTTGTTTAGCTGATGTTTCAGGGTTTAAAGCTGGTGGATTAGATACCATTTTTAATTCCTGAATTGGGTAAGGAATATCAATATCATTTTCATTGAAAGCTTGTTTTACTTGAGCTTGAATATTACTAATAGATGAAGAGATATCAGTTTCAGTGGTATCAACCCACCAGCGTACAGTCAGGTTAACCGAGAAATCTGCTAAAGCTGTGACGTTAACCGAAAACGCAGGCTGACTCAGTACATTTCGGTCATTGTTGAGAATATCTAAAATAATCTGTTTTGCTTTTTGCTCATCATCATCATAGCCAATTCCGACTACAAACTCACAGCGTCGTTGTTGATAAGCAGTATTAACAGTTAAGGCACTTGTATAAACCGTTGCATTTGGAATAACAATGCGACGTCCATCCGGTGAGCGTAGGAAGGTTGCACGGATCTGGATGTCTTCTACAGTTCCTTCAAGTGAATTCACCACAATTGAATCGCCAATACGGAATGGCTCGCTCAATAAAATCAAAATACCTGAAAGTAGGTTTTGGAAAATATCTTTAAATGCAAAACCAATGGCGACCGAACCAATACCTAGCGCACTCATAAGCTGGCCTGGTGTGAACCCCGGAATCATAATGACGAGAGCTATTAAGAAACCAAAGAATAAAATCGCTGTACTACCGACACGGTTTAAAACTAAAACTAGATTTTGACGAGTATAAGAGCGATTTTCTAAAGTCTTACGAACAAAGAACTTAAATAATTTGGTCAGTAGCCAAAAAATAAGAAAAACAACAATTGCAATGCAGATATAAGGTACACGTTCCCAAAAACTATCTACGATTTTGTCGATAGTGGTATAGGCATCATGGTATTTCTCGGTATGCGCTAAAACTGTTTGAGTGGTTTTAGTACCTGCTTCTTGCAAAAGTTCGCCTGTATTTTTTGCAACATCCGTTAAGGATTTTTGTTCATCAGCCACGACAAGTCTCTAATTGAATAAATTCAGAAAGCCTTTTCAGCTTCCATCATAGTAGGAGATAAAATGTGCGCCTACTATAATGAGTTCATCTAAATAATAAAGTGTTTTTTAATTAAAAGTATTCCGTTCCTTTTTGTAAGATTTGTGTCGGGGTTTGAATAGTATCGGTACCAGAGAAGTAGTAAAAAAAGCCTGCTGTAGAAATAAGGCTAATTAAAATAGCGATTAAAATAAGCCAAGCCATCAGTTTTTCTATAAACGTTGAAGGCCGAACAGGACCATATTGATTAGTGCCGGCTGTACCAGAAGCAAGCAGTAAATAAAGCATAAAAAAGAACTGAACGACTGGAATAAATAACAGTAGTCCCATCCAGCCACTTTTATTTAAATCGTGTAGGCGTCGAACGACCAGAATAATGTTGAGATAGATCAGAAATAGCCAGAAAGCCCAGACCATTAAAGCACTTATACCGGAGAGAGAGCTGTAAAATTCAAAATTAAATAGATCACTTGAAAGCTGAAAACTTCCAAGAAACGAAGCCAGAATAAAATAGCCCACGATTGTGACTAAATAAATCAGGCCATATCCACCTAAATAACTCATTCGGTTAAAGCGGCCATGAATTGAAAAAGGGCTGTCTTTAAACGGGAGTTGAGGTGGACGTGAAGAGGGAGTTTCGGCAAACATCTTATTTTATTCCTGCACTGCTTCTAAAAGCTAAAATAATCTTTGTTGATGGTCAAAACCATCAAAACTTAAAAAAATTATAAAAGTAAAAGCTATAGACAAATGTTTTAAATCAACTTAATTTTATAAAAATATTCACAATTTCGTATGCTTGAGTAAGTGATTAATATATGACCAAAGTCGCATTGTCTAGGCTTTGAAAGAGTCATCATACTGAAAAGGCAAACAAATAAGATCCAGTAAAATAATAGCCACAGTCTCGAGATGGGATGCACAAGATCAAGGAAGTTGCGTATGAATGAGATCTATCCAGTACCAGAGGAATTTAAAAAAACTGCTCGTACTGTTGAAGCAGACTACTTTAAACGTTATCAACACTCTATCGAGAACCCAGATGAATTCTGGGCAGAGCAAGCTAAAATTGTCGATTGGATAAAGCCATTTACCCAAGTTAAAAATACCAGTTTTGACAAAGACAATTTCAAGATTGAATGGTTTGCTGATGGTGAGTTGAACGTATCAGCAAACTGCTTGGACAGGCATCTTAAAGAACACCCTCACAAACCTGCAATTATTTGGGAAGGTGATCATCCTTCTCGTCATAAAATCGTTTCTTATAAAGAATTACACGACGAAGTCTGCCGTTTCGCCAACGTTTTAAAGAAATATGGCATTGGTAAAGGTGACCGCGTTGTGCTGTATATGCCAATGGTGACTGAGGCTGCAATTGCCATGTTAGCCTGTGCCCGTATTGGTGCGGTGCACTGCGTGGTATTCGGTGGTTTCTCACCAGACTCGTTGGCGAGTCGTATTGAAGATAGCCAAGCTAAACTTGTGATTACGGCTGACTCAAGCCTACGTGCCGGTAAGTTGTTACCACTTAAAGAAAATGTTGATTTGGCTCTAGCATTGCCGGGCACAGAATGCGTTGAAAATGTGATTGTGGTTTACCGTAATGCAAACCCAATCGAGATGAAGCCGGGTCGTGATTTGTGGTATCACCTTATTATTATGGAGGTGGATGCAAACTGTCCTCCAGAACCAATGAAGGCCGAAGACCCTTTATTTATTCTTTATACCTCCGGCTCGACGGGTAAACCTAAAGGAGTGTTGCATACGACAGGTGGTTATCTGGTGTATGTGGCGAGTACCTTTAAAGAAGTTTTTGATTTAAAACAAGATGATGTGTACTGGTGTACCGCTGATGTCGGCTGGATTACAGGCCATAGTTATCTAATCTATGGACCACTAGCAAATGGTACGACGACCTTAATGTTCGAAGGTGTGCCTCAGTATCCAACATGGGCACGTCTTGGTCATGTGGTCGATAAACATAAAGTCTCTATTTTATATACAGCGCCAACCGCGATTCGTGCCATGATGCGAGAGGGTGATTCGTATGTACGTGAAAGTAACCGCAGTAGCTTGCGTTTGTTAGGTTCAGTGGGTGAACCTATTAACCCAGAGGCTTGGAACTGGTATTACAACGTTGTTGGTGAAGGCCGCTGTCCAATTGTTGATACATGGTGGCAAACCGAAACAGGTGGTATTTTGATTGCGCCATTACCGGGGGCAACAGCTTTAAAACCCGGTTCGGCAACGCGTCCTTTATTTGGTATTCAACCAGCGATTGTCGATGGTGAAGGCAATGAACTAGAAGGCGCTGCCGAAGGTAACCTTGTGATTAAAGATTCATGGCCGGGCCAGATGCGTACCATTTGGGGTGACCCAGATCGCTTTATTGAAGCTTACTTCTCGACCTTTAAAAATACTTATTTTACAGGTGATGGCGCCCGCCGTGATGAAGATGGCTATTACTGGATCACGGGTCGTGTTGACGATGTCTTAAACGTTTCAGGCCACCGTCTAGGTACGGCTGAAATTGAAAGTGCTCTTGTATCGCATGAAGCGGTGGCAGAAGCTGCTGTTGTGGGTATGCCGCATGATATTAAAGGGCAGGGTATTTGTACTTTTGTGACTTTGCAGGCGGGGGTTCCAGAGTCGGAAGAACTGCGAAAAGAGTTAATTAGCTGGGTACGTAAAGTACTTGGACCAGTGGCTTCACCAGATGCACTGCACTGGGCGCCGGCATTACCTAAAACCCGTTCGGGTAAAATCATGCGCCGTATTTTAAGAAAAATTGCAGCGAATGAACTGGATAGTTTGGGCGATACCTCAACCCTAGCTGAACCTGCTGTGGTGGATCAACTGATTGCGACAGTTTATCCCGATAGACAAAAATAACGTTTTAATAAAAAAGCCCCGATAGGGGCTTTTT
Source organism: Acinetobacter sp. EKM10A (assembly GCF_011075215.1). Lineage (NCBI taxonomy): Bacteria > Pseudomonadati > Pseudomonadota > Gammaproteobacteria > Moraxellales > Moraxellaceae > Acinetobacter > Acinetobacter sp. EKM10A. Next base: position 167,041 of record NZ_JAALLK010000004.1, read on the forward strand.
TATTAAGCCTGTTTAAGATTTTGCTAGAAAGTCAGCAGTATTTTGTACGCTCGCAAACATACCAAGAGCAGCTAAAAAAGCAGTTTGTACATCTTCGGCCTTAACAGTTTTTCCGTTATGGCTTAAATCACGGGTCGCAGTGGCATCTCCAATTAAGATGGGTTGATAACCTAACTCTTTGGCTGCACGTGTGCCAGAATCAATACAAATATGTGTCATCATGCCTGTGATCACGAGTTGTTCAATTTGATGTGCTTTTAAAAGTTCTTTTAAATTGGTTTCTAAAAAACTGTTTGGATAATGCTTTGTCACGATTAATGAATTACTGCCAGCACTGAGTTCTGGATGAAGTAACACACCTTCAGTATTTTCTTGAAAGAAGCTGGCTTGTGGCGGGTTAATATGTTGCACATAAATAATCGGTAAATCTTTTTCATTAAAATATTGCTCGAGCTGTTTTATTTTATCGAGCGCTTGATCTGGTCCAACCAATTCCATTTTGCCATTTTTAAAATAATCATTTTGTACATCGATAACTAATAGTGCTTGTTTCATGAGAATACTCTTGTTGGTATAAGATAAAACAAGGTTATTCTCTGCCCGCAAAATCGGCTATAGTCCTATGAAAGCATTATCGCCAGTTTTCTTTCGTTATGAAAAATGAATATTGAATTAGACCCTATTGATCTAAAAATTATTGCATTGCTTAAGCAAGATTCTCGCTTAACAAATAAAGAAATTGGGCAGCGTGTTCATCGGACAGGACAGGCAGTAGGAGCGCGAATTGCTCAGTTAATGGATGCAGGCGTTATTAAAAATTACACCATTGCTGTGCAATACAGGCATAAACAATTTATTCATTTGCATTTAAATGAACAACGCTCCTTTGAAGAAATTGAAAATTTAGTGAAGCAATATGAACAAATCGATGAGTGCTTTAAAGTTATGGGTAATGCTTGTTATATGATTGTTAGTCATTTCGAACCAGCAGAACTCAATGCTTTTATTGAAGTCCTCTCAAAATGGTGTCGTTACTCAGTTGAAACTGTCATTCGAGAAGTAGAGAAAGCTTAAAAAAAAATAAAAGCTCCAAGCCGAGTCTTGGAGCCAATATGTCTTTATTTTTATTTATTGTTTTTATTGTCTTGCGCTGTTTTAACTGGAGGTTTTAGGCTGATTTAGCTTGAATTTCTACCTCCTTTTCCTGTTGTAGTTCTAACTGACGAATGAGCGGCAGAACTTTTTCACCAAAGTATTCCACCTCTTCAATAAAGTGTAAGAAACCTGAAAGAACCAAGTCGACACCTACATTTTTAAGCGCCACAATACGCTCTGCAATTTGCTGAGGTGTACCAATTAAATTGGTTTTAAAGCCATCGTTATATTGAACTAAATCTTCAAAAGTTGATTTTGCCCAGTTGCCTTCTTGTTCTGGTGAGGCCGCACCCGCTTCACGAGTTGCATCGCCAAACGCGTTGACTGCTTCAGTGTTGGCTTTATCAATAATTTCTTGAAGTACTGCTTTAGCTTCTTCTTCGGTATCTCGAGCAATAATGAAAGCGTTCACCCCAATTTTAACTTGATGGTTATTGGCTTTTGCTTTAGTACGAATATCTTCGATCTGTTTTTGAATTTCTTCTACAGTATTACCATTGGTGAAATACCAGTCAGACACTCGAGAGGCCATGTCACGTGCGGCACGTGAACTACCACCTTGAAAGACTTCAATATGTGGTTTTTGCAGAGGTTTTGGCTTAAGTGTGTAGTTCTGGAATTGGTAATACTTACCATCGAAACTATAGTTATCGGTGGTCCAGATTCCTTTTAGCGTGCGAATAAACTCTTCAGAGCGAACATAACGCTCATCATGCTCAGGCCATTCTTCGCCAATAGCATCAAACTCACCTCTGAACCAGCCACTTACCACATTAATGGCAATACGACCTTGAGTTAGATAATCAATCGTTGCGAGTTGTTTAGCTGCAAGTGCCGGTTTCCAAGGGCCGGGCAGAATAGCCGCAATCACTTTAAGTTTCTCAGTTTTTGCAAGTAATGCATGACTGAAACTCACAGATTCATGCTGGTTTTCTGCCCCGTACCCTGCCGTAAAACGAATTTGGGTGAGCGCATATTCAAAACCATTGTTTTCGGCTGCCTGTGCAAGTCGAACATTGTAGTCATAACTCCAGTCTGTACGCTGTTCGATGTTACTTACGACAAGGCCACCGCTTACATTTGGTACCCAATAAGCAAATTTAATTGGTTGTTGTAATTGCGTCATGGTGCTCTCTCCCCATTCGTTATTTTTATTTAGCTATATTGCGCTTAGGCAACATGCGTTAATGATTTACCGGACTTATGATGCAAACGAGATTCTGCTGCATCGAGATTTGGTACAGCTGCTGAAGGCAATACTTCTTCTTGCTCAATTTGCTTATTAATACCGAGCTCTTGATTCGCTTGCTGAGATTTAGGTTTAACCACTTCAGCACGTTTACCTTTCGCTGGTGCCCATTCTAAAATTGGCAATGCACGCGCTACGGCTAGCGTAATACGGTCAGATAACTGTTCACTTTTCACCGTATATTCAGGAGTAAAGTCGCGATCTGTTGCGTATACGCCAATTGGTAAAGTTTGCGCCTGAAAGAAGCTAAACAATGGGCGAAGCTGATGCTCTAGTACGAGTGCATGACGATCACTACCACCTGATGCAGCTAAAAGTACAGGTACATCTACTAATGCAGTTTGTTCAACGAAGTCAAAAAAGTGTTTGAAAAGGCCTGTAAAAGAAGCACGGTAAACAGGCGTACCAACAATTAAGGCATCTGCTGCTTCAACCGCTGCAAGGTCATCTTGTACGCGCTGTGGAAGCTGGTTGCGATAAAATGCGCCGCCTAATAAGGGCCCGATTTCACTCAATTTAATAAAGTGAACTTTAATATCAATTGCTTCAGATAACTCATCAAGAATGGCCTGAACCAGACTTTCGGTTTTAGATGGCGTATTCAAACCACCAGAAACAGCAACAATATTTAAGGGTTTTGATGATGTGATACCAGTCATGATTTGGTTCCTAAGCCTAAAAAAGAAGATTGGACTTATTAATCAACAATGCTGGCGAACTGTAAAATAACGAAATTGGTCAACCTTATCAGTTTTAAATATAAAACCCGAATAGTTGATTTTTATTATTTAATAGCGAGTTAAATAACTGTTTTTATTTTATATAATTATTGATGATATATTTTTTAGAATAAAAATAAAGCTTATATAAAAAACAGATTAATTTTGATTAAAAGGTAAAAAACATCTGAAAATCGAAGCAAAGGTCTGTATTTAACAACATTTTGCATAAAAATGGATAAGATGAGCATATCTTTCATCTAAATAGTAGGGTTACAATAGGCCATACTTATGCTCAAGATTACTTTAATCGCTTATGAATATTTTAATCGTTGATGATCATCCTTTGTTTCGTCATGCTTTGATTCAAGCAGTACGTTATAGCCTGCCGCAGGCACAAATTCATGAAACAGCTTCGGTTGATGAGTTTTATGAGCGTTTGGAAAATGGGGCAGAACCTGATCTGGTATTACTCGATTTAAACTTACCGGGTGCTTCAGGCTTTTCGGCTCTGGTCTATGTAAGAGCACAATATCCATCTATTCCTATTATTGTGGTTTCTGCACACGAAGAAGCGTCAATTATTCAACGTGCAATTGCGCATGGTGCAATGGGTTATATTCCTAAATCGGCTCATCCAAGTCATATTGGCGAAGCAATCCGTCAAGTGTTAGATGGGGAAATCTGGTTACCGCCAAACTTGCCATCAAATATTAATCTTGATCCGAGAGCGGCAGATGAAACTGCTTTGGCTGAACGTATTCAGTCGTTAACGCCTCAACAATTCCGTGTTTTGATGATGGTTGCAGAAGGTTTATTAAATAAACAAATTGCTTATGAACTCGATGTTTCAGAGGCTACCATCAAAGCGCACGTAACGGCTATTTTTAGAAAACTAGGCGTACAAAATCGTACACAGGCTGTATTGGCAATTAGTGCATTAAATATTGAAGATAAAAAAATCTAAAATAAAAAAGACCTCAATTGAGGTCTTTTTTATATGTTCCACTTAGGCAAGGCAATCTTGCTTAGGTGTTAGGCTATCGCAGTACAGTGGGTTAAGAGCACATTGCAAATCATCAATTTGTTCTTGGGTCACATAGCCCTTGCTTTTTAAATATTCAGCTACACGGTCATCACGCAAGCTTAAGAACGCCGCATCATAAACACCTAAATCAACAAAGAGAGCTGCGGTTTCTAGGCTATTGAACCGGTCAAGGAAAATATCATTGCCATACATTAAGAAGATATGGTCAAGTTTTGCTTTTTCATCTACATGCAAACGTTCAGCAAGTTGATGTGGAGGTGTCTTAATAAACAGCAAGTCAGAAAGCTCATCGAACTGAGTCATATCTAACAGGTTTTCTCCGAGTTTGACATGACCAAGCCAAGCCTTGAAAACCAGAACAGCGCCACCGCGTAAAAGCATACTCCAGATTTGATGGCGTGTCTCATGGTCAAGGTTTTCACTTTCAGCAGTAAGAACTTTTAAGAAGTTCTCTTCTTGTTGGGCTAATTTATCAAATAAACCTAAGCCTTGCGGATGATAGGCAGCAGGCGCAAATACATCAAAATTTAGATCATGAAATACATTAAGTGCGAGAGGTACAGCACACTGATAAATAGTATTGAGTGCTTTGATATGTGCTTCGCTCAGCTTGCTATGCGGAAAAATACTTTGCCAATCTAACTCAGGAAGTAAGGCATTGGCACTGTATTGACGATAAAATTGTTGAGACGAGAGTTGCCCTTGTGGGGTGTTATCAGAAATATTCATGGCAGTTATCCTTTGCATTCATTCTAGAGCAGTGAAGCTATATAGATTGGAAATCGATTTGATAATTCGTTATACAATTTAAAAATTCGTTTTGAATATTTATGTGTCATGAAGAATGCAAGTAGAATACGACTAAAGTCGTATAAGATGATTTTTTGTAAATAATCTATTATAAAAACAATGATTTATTAAATTGTAACTAAGTATACAAGTGTTCACTTACAAAAAAGGTGGGCTTTGCCATAGAAAAAAAGGCATTGGAAATTTTGGTCAATGATTTACTGGGTAAAAGTAGACTTTTTGAGCAGTTCTGCCTATTGGCTTAAATTCAGTCAAACATTTTTGCCAAGAACCGCTCCCCAAACTTATTAAAGGTTGGGAAGCGATAAATGATTAGTCTGTCGTGCTGGCAATTTTAAGCCCAGATAACCATGCTCTTAATGAAGCAGGTTTTAACGGTTTTTTGAGTAAAACAATATTCAGTTCTTTTAATTGCTGCGGTAATTCAGGGTGCGAGTCCGCTGTAATTAAGGCAACAGGAACATCTTCTTGACGATTTTGAGTAATAAAATCAACGCCAAGTTGATTGTGGTTTAAGTGCTGGTCAATGAGCCAAACCTGAATATTCTCTTTTTGAATAATTTCTAGCGCCTGTTCAGGTTCAGTCGCTTTGAAAACTTGATAACCCCATCGTCCTAATAAACTACTCATTCCTTCAAGAATAGTTTCATCATTGTCTAGGCACAAAATACGGTAGGCTTTAGTTTTTAAAGGTACGGCTTGTACAGCTGGTGTTGCAACTTTTGGTGGCTCGACAATAGGTACTTCAATCATAAAGCATGAGCCTTTGCCCAACTCTGAGTAAACATGAACAGGGTAATTTAGCAAACCTGTCATACGTTGTACGATGGCAAGTCCTAGCCCTAAACCTTGTTCACCCCAAGGTGATAAATGCCCACAGCGCTCAAACTCTTGGAATAGCTTAATCCGTTGTTCTTCGGCAATACCAGGTCCAGTATCCCAAACCCCAATTCGAATATGTCCAGACTGCTGCGCAGAGCGGAGTACACCCACCACCACTCGACCTTTGGCGGTATAACGCAAAGCATTACTGACAAAGTTCTGAATAATACGACGAATCCACTGCGGGTCGGTATCGATCCAGAAAGACACATCGTGGACTTTCAGTGAGATATTTCGCTGAGCAGCGATCGATTTAAACTGCAACTCAAGATCACTGAGCAAATCATGCAACGGATAAGGTTGTCTCTTTGGCTGTATGGTACCGCCTTCCAAACGTGCAATATCGAGTAGGGCAGAGAGCATACTTTCTGCACCATAGAGTGCTCGGTCAAGCTGTTGTAGGGTCTGGCGGTCTTCTTCGGTTGAAATACTTTGCTCAAGAACAGTACTAAACAGACGAGCAGCATGCATAGGCTGTAATAGATCGTGACTTGCCGCGGCAATAAATCGACTTTTTGACATATTGGCCATATCAGCTTGTTCACGTGCAAGCTGTTGTTCAGTTAAGGCATCGGCAAGCTGTTGTGTTCTATCTTTTACGCGGGCTTCAAGCACGGCTTCGTTCGCACGGAAGGCCGTAATATCTGCAAATGTCGTTACAAAGCCTCCACCTGCGATTGGATTTCCTCGCATTTGAATTACACGGCCATCTTTACGAATACGTTCAAATTCGTGAGCACTTCCCACTTTCATCCAGTGAAGACGTTTACGCACATGTTCTTCAACTGAACCGGGGCCACATTCACCGCGTTCGGCGTTATAACGAATGAGGTCGGCAATTGGGCAGCCTACATAAACGAGGTCTTTAGGGTAACCAAACAGTTTTAAATATTGGTTGTTCCATGCGACCAAACACATATTTTTATCAACCACGCTTACCCCTTGGGTCATGTGGTCAATCATGGTCATAAGAAGGTTCTGATTAAAACGTTGCCACTGCGATGCTTGGTCTAAAATATTAGCCACTTGCCCTAAAGCAAGACCGTTATTAATCATTGCTGTTGTGAGCAATGTACGTGCAGAAGCGGCACCGATAATACCGGCCAGATATTGCTCGGTAAAACGCCACCACATGCCATTGGCAATACTATTTGGGTTGAGGGTGAGGTGATTTTGCTCACAAAAATTTTCGAACGCTTGCGTAGTGGGTTGCTCACCCGTAATTCTTTTGGCTAGGGCAAATAAATCACCCACTTTTAAGCGGGCCGCATCATGCGGAAGATAGGTTAAATCAGTAGATGTGTGCGGTGATGGTAAAGGCTTTGTTTCATAATAAAAGAAGCTTTCTGCCTGAATTTGTTCAGCGACGCTTGGCCGATAAATTTTTGAAATCCAGATATATAAAACAATATTTAAACCGAGTGACCAAATAACACCGTGAGTTAAAGGTGCAAATGACTCAAAACCAAATAAAGATTCCGGGCGTAGGGCATTAATGCCGAAAGGACCGAAAAGTAAAATACTTTGAGCAGTTTCCTGATAGGCTTCAGGCAAGCTACGCAAAATAGTTGGAAATAGTAATGTATAACTCCACATTAAAAATCCAATAATAAGTCCTGCATAGACGCCTTGACGGCTTCCGCCACGCCAATACAAACCACCAATCAGTGCAGGTGCAAACTGTGCTACAGCACTAAAGGCCAATAAGCCGAAAACTGAAAGTTGGTTAATGTCATTAAAGAAATGGAAGAATAAAAAGCCAAGTAGCATCACTGCAACAATACTGATACGGCGGCTAAATTTAAGAACTTTAGGTAAATGCTTATCGTGACGTGACAGCAACTTAAATCGCCATAGAGCAGGCATAATCAAGTCGTTACTGAGCATAATAGACAATGCTACTGATGACACCAGTAACATACCTGTTGATGCAGAGAACCCGCCTAAAAAGGCCAGTAATGCCAGCCACTCTTGGTTATAACTTAAAGGCAATGACAGCACAGCCACATCAGGCACGGTCAGAAACTTCGGTGCGGCATGTAAAGCCCAGCTTGCAATCGGAATAATGGCAAGAATAGTTAAAATGAGATAAACCGCGAACCATTTACGGGCACCGCGAATATGCTTCTCATCGCGGAGTTCGACCACAGCCACGTGGAACTGACGTGGTAAGCAAATAATGGCTAAACCTGCCAATAATGTTTGAATCCAGAAAGTTTCGGGTACACCAAAGAGCTGAACTTCCTGAAAAGTCTGGTTTACATCAGAGGTCATTTGGCTCAGGTTGGCCGGTGATTCAAAAATAAAAAATAAAGCGACACAAAGTAAGGCAAATAACTTCACAAATGATTCAAATGCAACCGCAAGCATGAGGCCGCCGTGCTGTTCCGTGTTTGCAATCTGCCTTGTACCAAAAATCATGGCTAAAATTGCAAGCACACTGGTGAGCAATAACACGCTGTTGGTCGTCGTATGAATATGCGAGCTTTGCTCCATAATGACCGAGGTACTTAAAGCAATCGCACGCAGCTGTAACGCGAGGTAGGGGATAATTGCAATAACGGCAAGAATAGTCACCAACGATGCGAGTACACCACTTTTACCATAGCGTGCCGCGACAAAGTCAGCGATTGACGAAATCGCATGATGCTGACGAACTCGACCTAGACGCCGCCAGATATCATAACCAAACCAGACAAATAACAGTGGACCTAAATAAATAGGTAAGAAGATAACGCCTTCACGTACGGCAGCCCCAGTTGCGCCATAGAATGTCCAAGAGGAACAATAGACACCTAAAGTTAAGCTAAATAAAAACATACGGCCACGCGTGCTAAGACGACTGGCATGCTTCTCACCAAAAAAAGCACAGACAAATAAAAGCGCAATATAAAGAGTGAGCACCCCAATAATCAGCCAGCTGTTCATATGACCTACATAAGTGAAACCTTATGCCTATCATAACCCAAGCCGAAACAAAGCTATAAATTGATTAAATTTTAACGACCAAAGTCTAAGTTACGACTGAGCTGGAATCTTGCTAACTTTAATAATGAAAAAATACATTAAAAAAAAGTGACCAAGGTTGGGCACTATGTAAGGAGTTTGGTTATGGATCAAAGCCAAGTAGAACAGATTCTACGTAATCCAAAGTTTCAAAAAATGGTCAAGAAAAAAAGTGCATTAAGCTGGACGCTCACAATCATCATGTTAGTGCTTTATGTGGGCTTTATGCTACTTGTGGGCTACAACAAAGAATTTTTGATGAGTTCCTTTAGTGGTGGTGTAACGACATGGGGGATCCCGCTAGGTTTAGGAATTATTGTTTTATCTTTCCTACTTTGTGGTGTGTATTCCTATATCGCAAATAATACCCTTGACCAATTGAGTGAAGAAGCGTTGAAGGAAGTTGAAGCCATCACGCATGAGAAAGGACTACACTAATATGAAATGGAATTCATTAAAAGCGAAAGCCTTATTGGCAGCAGCATCGCTATATTCAACTGTTGCTATGGCAAGCCCGGACTTAGGTGAAGCAGAACAGCAAGCCACCAACTGGCATGCCATTATCATGTTTATCATCTTTGTTGGCTTTACCTTGTTTATTACCAAATGGGCGGCTAAACAAACTCAATCGGCGCAAGACTTCTATACTGCTGGTGGTGGGATCAGTGGTTTCCAAAACGGTTTGGCGATTGCGGGTGACTATATGTCAGCAGCGTCATTCCTTGGTATTTCTGCAATGGTGTTTAGCTCAGGTTTTGACGGCTTGCTCTATTCACTCGGGTTCATGGTCGGTTGGCCAATCGTTTTATTCTTGGTGGCAGAACGCTTACGTAACCTTGGTAAATATAACCTTTCAGACGTAGTGTCATTCCGTCTTGAAGAAAAACCAGTTCGTACTTTAGCTGCTTTCAGCTCGCTTGTTGTAGTCGCGTTCTATTTGATTGCACAAATGGTAGGGGCAGGTCAGCTCATCAAACTATTATTTGGTTTGAACTATAACATTGCAGTTGTGATTGTCGGCTTACTCATGATGGCATACGTTATTTTCGGCGGAATGCTAGCAACCACATGGGTACAAATCATTAAAGCAGTGATGTTATTAAGTGGTGCAACGTTCATGGCCTTTATGGTGATGAAAGCGGTTGGTTTCAGCTTTAGTAACATGTTCACCCAATCAATTGAAGTGTTCAGTAAAGTTCATGATGTAAGCTTTGAAGATGCTGCAAAAATTATGGGACCAGGTAAACTTGCCGCAAACCCGATTGATGCCTTATCTCTTGGCTTGGCACTCATGTTTGGTACAGCAGGTCTTCCACACATTCTTATGCGTTTCTTCACGGTAAAAGACGCAAAAGAAGCGCGTAAATCGGTTGTCGTTGCAACAGGTTTTATTGGTTACTTCTATCTTTTAACTTTCATTATTGGTTTCGGTGCGATCCTTTTCGTATCAAACAACCCGCAATTCCTTGATGTTGCGAAAATGGCAATGACCGGCAAACTTGAGCTTGTTGGTGGTAACAATATGGCAGCCGTGCATTTAAGTGACGCTTTAGGCGGTGACTTATTCATGGGCTTCATTTCAGCAGTAGCGTTCGCAACGATTCTTGCAGTTGTTGCTGGTTTAACACTTTCAGGTGCATCTGCGATCTCACACGATTTATACGCTAACGTATTTAAAAAAGGTCAAACCACGCCAGCTTCAGAGCTTCGCATGTCAAAAATCGCGACGCTTGGTTTAGCAATCTTTGCCATGATTTTAGGTATTTTGTTTGAAAAGCAAAACGTAGCATTCATGGTAGGTTTAGCATTCTCTGTAGCGTGTTGTGCAAACTTCCCAATTCTTGTTCTTTCAATGTTCTGGAAAGGTTTAACAACTCGTGGTGCGGTCATTGGTGGCGTAGTTGGTCTTGTAACAGCGGTTGTACTCATTATTCTGTCTAAAGCAGTATGGGTAGATACTTTAAAAATCTCTGATACACCAATTAACCCGTTCAATGGTCCTGCATTATTTGCAATGCCTTTGTCGTTCCTTTGCTGCTGGTTCTTCTCGGTAACTGACAGCTCAGCACGTGCGAAAAAAGAACGCGCTTCTTTCGACGCTCAATATGTTCGTTCAATGACAGGTATTGGTGCTTCTGGCGCATCAGATCACTAATCAAAATATATTGAACATCTCAAAAAAGCCCTACGGGGCTTTTTTTATTTATCTCATTAAGTGTATTGAAAGAAGCTCCTTAATAAAGAACAACTTGTTTATCCTATTTTTTGTACAGTATGATTTTCTATAATCCAAAACATAATGAAAAAATGGAAAATAATTAAATGCGATCTATCATTGAATTCTGGTCGAGCTTTCGATTGTTGCCTTCTGCATGGCTGCTGTTGGTGCAATTCATTTTACTTATTCTGGCTATGCTGACTTTTGATAATGAGGCTTACAGGACCTTAACTTGGGCGCTAGGGGTACTTGCATTACTCATTATTGCTAAAGTTATTCGCCAAACACCCATGTTCACTTTTCTGGGACTCGCATTTGTCAGTGGGGCAATTATAGCTTCGGTCTTTATTTTATTGGGCTATAGCAATTTAACCATCCAGATTTTTGCCCATAGCTGTGAAGCCTTAGCTTACTTTTCGGCTGCTTATGGTTTATTTCGCTATATGTTTGCCGACCGATATTTAACCCGCGATGAGTTGTTTGCAGCTGCCGCAGTTTTTACCTTGCTGGCTTGGGGATTTGCATTTTTATATAACATTTGTCAGTTACTCATTCCTAATAGCTTTCAAAATCCAAACCACATCCATCACTTACAAACTTGGTTAGATTTACTGTTTTTAAGCTTTAGTTTGCAGTCCGCTACGGGACTGTCTGACTTAATGCCCCTTAGTCCACCAGCACGTGTTTTAGCGATGTTACAGATGTTTTGTGGAGTGATGTATTTGGCCCTAATAGTCACGCGTTTAATCGCTTTACAATATATCAAGCACACGCCTAAAAAGAATTCTGATAAATAAAGAAGGAGGTGTTTTAATTTATTTACACCTTTGTAACTGCAATATTATTTAAGTTTATTTAAAGTATTATCGGCTTTCTCTATTGAAAGATATAACTTTGTTCATTCCTGAATGTCTTTATTGGCTTTAAGCCTGTCATTTTCATTAAAATAACATGGAGGATTTATGCCTTCCAAACAAGCGAGTTGGTTCGCAAATGTTAATCCCAATGTCTTTTTGGGTACGGTCATTATTATTGCTTTGTTCTTAGCAGTTGTTGTGATCGCTCCGAGTTCTTTTGAACTTCTCACGCAACAGTTAAAACAGTGGATCACTGATTCTTTTAGTTGGTTCTATGTCTTATCGGTTGCCTTCTTTCTTATCCTACTCATTTATATTGCCTGTTCTGCGATTGGACGTATTAAATTAGGTCCTGACCATAGCCAGCCCGAATATAGTAACGGATCATGGTTTGCCATGTTGTTTACTGCGGGTATGGGTATTGGCTTAATGTTCTTTGGTGTGGCTGAACCTGTCATGCACTATGTCAACCCACCAAGTGGTGAGCCACAGACAATTGAGGCAGCACAACAAGCTTTACGTGTAACCTTTTTCCACTGGGGCTTACATGCATGGGCAATTTACGCCGTGGTTGGTTTAGCATTAGCTTATTTTGCTTATCGGCATAATTTACCGCTAAAAACCCGTTCAGCACTGTATCCACTAATTGGTAAAAAGATTTATGGACCGTGGGGCGACAGCATCGATATATTTGCGACCATTGGTACGGTATTTGGTGTAGCGACTTCTCTTGGGTTTGGTGTTACCCAAATTAACTCTGGTTTACATTATCTATTTGGTATTGAGCAAAGCACCACTACTCAGGTTTTACTCATTATTTTTGTGAGTATTCTCGCTTCATTATCTGTGTTCTTAGGACTAGATAAAGGGGTCAAACGTTTATCAGAGCTAAACTTAGTATTAGCTTTAATATTATTAGTATTCGTTTTTATCGCTGGCCCTAGTATTTATTTACTTCAGACCACTATTCAAAACACTGGGCAGTATATCTCTAACCTTTTTACCATGACATTCAATTTATATGCTTATCAGCCGAATGGATGGATTGGGGGATGGACGATTTTATATTGGGCTTGGTGGATTTCTTGGTCGCCATTTGTAGGTATGTTTATCGCAAGGGTTTCACGTGGTCGTACCATTCGAGAATTTATTGTCGGGGTACTCCTCATTCCAACAGGCTTTACCATTATCTGGATGGGCTTTTTAGGAAATGCTGCGTTATTTAGCATTATCCATGAACATCAAACCACTTTGATTCAGGCTGTTCAGCAAGACTCGTCAGTTGCTCTATTTGAGTTTTTAGGACACTTGCCATGGTCAGGTGTCATGAATATTCTGGCGACTATTTTGGTGGTTTTATTCTTTGTGACTTCTGCTGACTCAGGGGCATTGGTTACTGACTACTTAACAGCAAAAACAGAAAATTCACCTACTTGGCAGCGCCTGTTCTGGACAGTGCTTATGGCGGTGTTGGCTATTATTTTACTCTTGGTGGGCGGTCTTGCGGCGCTTCAGTCTTCAATCATTATGAGTGCGTTGCCTTTTACCGTAGTCATGCTGCTAATGAGTTGGGGCTTAATAAAAGCCTTGCATCTTGATGTCACTAAAATGATAGCAATTCAAGAAGCTCGCATTACACCACGCGCCATTCATAACCCTAGAAGCTGGCAGCAGCGCCTTGGTTTAATCATGCATTATCCTCATAGTGAAGAAGAGGTGAAGCAATATATTGAAAAGCAGGTTTCACGTGCTTTTGAAAATATTCAGCATGAGTTTAGACGCCGTCATCTTGAGGTGTCGATTAGTGAAGTGGAAGATGGTATGCAGCTTCGAGTCGATCATCATCATGAAATTAATTTTATTTATAAAGTTGTTTCACGTGAAACAGTACCTCCAAGTTTTTTAATTGGTCGTACAGAAGCAGAAGACGGTCAATATTTTCAAGCTGAGGTATTTTTGAGAGAAGGCGGACAAAACTATGATGTAATGGACTGGACTCAGGAAGATTTGATTCAGGATATTATTGATCAGTACGAACGTCATTTACATTTCTTAAATATCGTACGCAGTTAATAGCCATAAAAAAAGGACTCAATTGAGTCCTTTTTTTTAATTCAATTTCTAAATTAAATTAGAAACGGAATTTAGCATTTAAGCCGATAGTTTGTGTATCGTAGCTAGACTTTTTAACGTCAGCTTTCATGTAAGATGCACCAACTGCTAAAGCAGGAGTGATGAAGTAGTTTACGTTACCACCCCAAGCTTGGCGGAATTCACCAAGGTCATTACCTTTGATGTCAGCTTCGCCATCGTTACCCACGAAAGTAGCGCCAACACTTAACTTAGGAGTCAAGTAAAGGTCAGTTTTTAAACCGTATTGGTTTTCTTGACCGAATGCACCAGCAGCTTCAAAACCGATTGCCATGTTAGTTCCATCGATTGGACCAACATATTTAGCACGTGCTGTAACAGCATCTTGGTCGTTTTGGATAGCAGCAGTTTGGTTAACAGCAGAGTAGATACCGTTACCGATGATACCGAAGTTATCTAAAGCGAATTGGTTAGCAACACTTGTATAACCAACAGTCATTAAGAAGTTAGGTAACAACATAGCACCAACTTCTAATGCATAACGGTCACCGTTGTCATCTTTAGAGAAGTTGTTTTTACCATCAACATCAGTGTGGTTGTAAGTTGCGCTAGCATATACAGGAAGGTAAGGAGTTGGAACGTATGCCTCACCTTTAACACCGTATGTACCAATGTGGTAGTTTACGTTGTTTTGGTCATATTGTTGATAGCTATAACCTAAAGACACGCTAGAAGCTTGGTTTAAGAAAGCTGCTTCAGCTAAAGGACCCTTAGCTGTATCAACATTTTTCAAATAGAATGTACCAGCAACGTCACCAGTGAAGTTTTTATCATTTGCAGTTGTGTCAACATATTCAGATTGACCTTGAACTTCAAATTGATAAGCATGAGCACCGGTCATGGCTAATAATACAGCAGTGGCTAAACCAAGTTTTTTCATAATCATTTCCAGCATTAACAAGAGATAAAGCTGGGGTCATTGTATTGTAACAATTTATGAAGTCAATAATAGATGAAACGTAATGTTAAGGAAATTTGACACTTATGTTAAAAATGGTTAAAAAAACAACAATTGAAGTGTATTATGTCAACCTGCTAAAAAAATGAACATTAACAAGAGTCTAAACCTTAAGTTTCATAGGGAATTGACACTAAATAGTTTAAAAATAATTACATTTACAATTGAAAAAAGCGATTTTATTAATCGGTTTTATCGTTAATTTATTTGTCGACTTGTTTAATAAATAGCCACTCAAACATTATTCTTTTTTCAATTTTGCTGTATTTTGAGTAATAGTTAACACTATTTTGATAAGTTCATCTAAATAATCTATCTATTTTGAATTATTATATAATTGAATAAAGCAAAGAAAATATGTTTTTAAACTAAAAAAACGATTAAAAAATTAATTCTGATCAATTTAATCAACTTTACAAAATTAGAGATAAGTCACACAATTCAATTGCAAAGTTCACTATCTAACATTTTTAGAGTTGGAAGTGCTTTCCCAGATACGATGTGTTATCACATCAGACTTTACGAGCTCAGCTTTCCCCAAGGTTGAGCTTTTTTTTATCTATAAGAAAACATTAATATTTATTAAAAAAAATACATGAAATTTCTTCTATTGAGTGTGTATAAAAAAGAACCCAGCTGAGGGCTGGGTTTAGGATGCTGGGAGAAACATCCAAGAGGAAAAAGAAGCTAATTATAGGATTGCGAAATTTACATCATCTGTAAAATGGAGTTTTGCTATAGCCATCATTTGCTCTTTCGATCAAATTTTTAAGAAATAGAAAAGATGAAAGCGTATATTGCGTTAATCGAACTTTGTTGCTGAACTTCTGTGCAGTAAAGTGCTAGGATGCGGATTAATTACTTCATTCTATAGTAGTGATCATGGTAGGACATTTACGGAGTACCAGCTAGAAATGTCAGGATTACGTTCAGAACATATCAGTAATCGACTGTTTTTCTTCATGTTGGTCATTATTTTGTCCTTACTGTTTATGGCGGTTCCGCTTATTGTCAGCAGTTATCAAGAGTACTTAAAAACTAAACAGGCTTTGGTTGAAATTAAAAGCTTAAGATCAATTGCTGAAGTTGCAAATAAAGTCTCTAAAGAACGTGCGCCCGCAAATAAATTAATGTCGAGTAACGCTGCCGACTTTTTAAAAAATCAAAAAAACTTAAAAGAATATCGCCTCTCTGTTGATCGCCAACTTAATGAAACTATTCATATTTTAAAAGAAGAAGGTTATACCGATTTAGCAAATACTTTAGATACTAAATTTAGAGATGATTTAAAACAAGCTCGCGCTGTAGTTGACTATTATGTTGCAACTCCTGAACAAGCGAGAAGCTCTATACAATTCGATAATGCAATTTTGGCTATGTTTGGAGCTTGGGATAGCTGCCGAGAAGTTTTACAAAATTTGATGCTACAGTTAAAAAGTAAAGATAGCCAAATTAACAATTACTTTACTTTGATTGTGGTGTTGACCGATATGCGGGATCAAGCTGGTCGTACCGCATCTAATGTTATTGCACCTGTGACTTTTAAAGAAACCATACCTAATGATAATCGGGCGCGGTCTTTGCAGACTCAGCAGCAAGCACGCTACTTATGGGCACTTGTAGACACACTACAGTCAGAGCAAGCTAAAACTCCGGAATATCATAGCCTTTACTCAAGGGTTAAAACTGAATTTTTAGATAAAGGCGTACCTATTGTGGGTCAGCTTTTAGATGAAAGCCAAAAGCACCAAGCCTATCATTTAAATGGAACAGAACTGACAGACCAAATCGTTGATAAATTTACCACGGTTATTGATTTGCAAAAGTTTTTACTTAATAAAAGCGTCTTGATTGCATCTCAAGAAAACTATTTGGCAAAAAAGAAGTTTTTCCTTACTTTGCTCATTTCAAGCATATCCTTAGCAGCAGCGTTACTTACACTAATTTATGCAAAGAGAAGGGTGTTTGAGCCTCTTATTCAGGCCCGTACCTTAATTCTTGATTTATCTCATAGCACAGATTACCCAATAGATGAGTTGAAACCTAAAAAAGGCGAATTTATTTCGTTGTTCGAAGCTATTGATCGTTTACAAAGGATGCTCAAACAGCGAGATGCTTTTGAATTCCAGCTTAAAAATATTGCTAATACAGATCCATTAACGGGTGTATCCAATCGTTTGGCTTTATCTGAGTATTTAAAAATTGTTGAGAGTTACCCTCAAAAATTTTCTCAAACTTGTTTGATGATTATTGATATTGATCGCTTTAAACACGTGAATGATCAATATGGTCATATTGTGGGTGACCAAGTGATTCGGCGTATCGCAGATCAATTAAAAGCAAATGTACGGGCTTCTGATTTAATTGTTCGTTATGGTGGTGATGAGTTTTTAATTTTGTTAGAACAAGTGCAGTTTTTAGATGCACGTCTCTTGGCCGAAAAAATTCGTATTGCGATTTCTTTAGAGGAAATTGATCTATCTGGTACACAAGAAAAATTGCATGTATCGGTCAGTATTGGGTTTGCGATTGGAGCGACAAGCTGGATGGAGTTATTAGAGAACGCTGATCGTTCACTCTTAAGAGCTAAAGCTCGGGGACGAAATGTAGTAGAGGGATAAAAAAAGCCGGAAAATAAATTCCGGCTTTTTGTTTTATTGTTTCAACATCGGTTTCAAGAAACGACCCGTATGGGAAATTTCAACCTCAGCCACTTGTTCAGGTGTACCTTCGGCAATGATCATACCACCGCCCGAACCACCTTCAGGGCCTAAGTCGACAACCCAGTCTGCTGTTTTAATGACATCAAGGTTATGTTCAATTACCACAATGGTATTACCCTTGTTGCGTAGCTCATGCAAAATATCGAGTAACTTGGCAATATCGTGGAAATGCAAACCTGTTGTTGGTTCGTCCAAGATATAAAGCGTTTTACCCGTATCACGTTTCGCTAACTCACGAGCCAGTTTGACACGCTGTGCTTCACCACCAGATAAAGTAGTAGCCGCCTGACCTAAACGAATATAGCCTAGACCTACCTGAGTTAAGGTTTCTAAACGACGGTGAATAACTGGAATAGCACTAAAGAACTCAGCAGCATCTTCAACCGTCATTTCTAAAACATCAGAAATGTTTTTGCCTTTATAGCCGACTTCAAGTGTTTCACGGTTATAGCGTTTGCCATGACAAGCATCGCAAGGTACATACATGTCTGGTAAGAAATGCATTGCGACTTTAATCATACCGTCGCCTTCACACGCTTCGCAGCGTCCGCCTTTTACGTTAAACGAGAAGCGACCCGCACTATAACCACGAGCTTTCGCTTCTGGTGTTTGAGCAAATAATTCACGAATTGGCGTAAATAGACCCGTATAAGTCGCTGGATTAGAGCGCGGTGTACGGCCGATTGGGCTTTGGTCAATATCAACGACTTTATCTAAATGTTGAAGACCATCAATTGAATCAAATTTTTCAGCGGTTAAGGTTGTTGCACCGTTGAGCTGTGTTGCAGCCAGTGGGAGTAACGTACGGTTAATCAGTGTTGACTTACCTGAACCTGAAACACCCGTGACACAAGTCATAATGCCAAGTGGGATGGTTAAATCGACATTTTTTAAGTTATGACCCGCTGCACCTGAAAGTTTAATTTTTTCTTCAGGTTTAGGTGGTTGAGTTCGCTGTTTTGGCACTTCAATTTTGAGTTTGCCTGAAAGATATTGACCTGTGAGCGAGTCGGCATGTTTAGCCAGCTCATCATACGTACCTTCAGCAATAACAACACCACCATGCACGCCAGCACCAGGGCCGATATCAATAATATGGTCAGCTGCACGGATTGCATCTTCATCATGTTCAACGACTAATACCGTATTACCTAAGTCACGTAAGCGAATTAGCGTTTGTAATAAACGGTCATTATCACGTTGATGGAGACCAATTGATGGTTCATCGAGTACATACATAACACCCATCAAACCTGCACCAATTTGCGAAGCTAGACGGATACGCTGGGCTTCACCACCCGATAGCGTTTCGGCAGAACGAGCCAGACTTAAATAGTTCAGGCCAACACTCACCAAGAAATGTAAACGCTCACGAATCTCTTTAAAGATTTTATCTGCAATTTCACCTTTGGCACCTTCAAGGTTTATACCTTGATAGTAACTTTCGGCATCTCCAATCGACATGCGGGTAATGTCGGCAATCGTTTTGTCTTTTACACGAACATGACGTGAAATTTCATTGAGACGTGACCCACCACATGCATCACAAGCTGCATTAGACAAATATTGTGCTAAATCATCACGTACATAGTTACTTTCAGTTTCACGATAGCGACGTTCAAGGTGTGGCAAAATTCCTTCAAAAGGTTGCACGCGTGTATGTTTACGGCCGCGTTCATCGATATAACTTAAATCGATTTTTTCTTTGCCAGTACCTTGTAAGAATTTCTTTTGCGTGTCTTTATCTAACTGATTCCAAGGTGTATCCAGTTGAAAACCGAAATGGTCGGCAACTTTTTGCAGCATTGAATAGTAATAAGGACGTTGACGATCCCAACCACGAATAGCACCTTCACTAATTGCCAGCTCAGGGTTAGGAATGAGTTTTTCAGGACTGAAATGGCTACGTGTACCTAAGCCATCACAGACAGGGCACGCACCAAACGGGTTGTTAAATGAAAATAAACGTGGCTCAAGCTCTGCGACTGCGCGATCACATTCAGGGCATGAGTGTTTTGCAGAAAAAACGCGATCTGGGTGTTCGCCATTCATCCATGATAAAACTGCAATATCGCCACCTAAACGCAGTGCAGTTTCAAATGATTCAGCAATACGGTTGCCTAAGTCATCACGTACTTTAAAGCGGTCAACAACGACTTCAATGGTATGTTTTTTCTTTTTGTCGAGTTCTGGTGGTGTATCAATATCAATGATTTCGCCATCAACACGCGCACGAACAAAACCTTGACCTTGTAGTTGTTCGAACAAGTTGCTGTATTCACCTTTACGCTCACGAACAACAGGGGCAAGCAACATGAGTGCAGTGCCTTCCTCAAGGTTCTTTACCGCATCGACCATTTCAGAAACAGTTTGCGCAACCATAGGTAAGTCGTGTTCAGGGCAATAAGGCGTACCGACACGTGCATAAAGCAGACGCAAATAGTCGTAAATTTCGGTAATCGTACCAACCGTTGAACGTGGGTTATGGCTAGTAGACTTTTGCTCAATGGCAATCGCTGGTGATAAACCTTCAATCGAGTCAACTTCAGGTTTTTCCATTTGCGATAAAAACTGACGGGCATACGCTGAAAGTGATTCGACGTAACGGCGTTGTCCTTCGGCGTACAGGGTATCGAAGGCAAGAGAAGATTTTCCTGAACCTGATAGCCCCGTAATTACCACAAATTTGTCGCGTGGAATATCGAGTGACACATTTTTTAAGTTATGGGTGCGTGCGCCTCGAATACGGATATGACTTTGGCTCATAAAACATCTCAATTGTGTATTGATGAAAATTTAGGTGTTGAGTGATCAGCCGCAGGGAGGTGTGACTGGTTATAAACAACAGACCCTATATATGATAACGATTTAAAATTGTTCAAGTGGTATAAAATGATTTAAAGCGACAAATTGTGACGGTTAAACGACAAACGACAAAATTTGTTTAATTAAGCAGGTTGTATTTTTAACATTCCTCATTCTACATTTCTACTCTAAGCAAATTTTAACCAGCAACATAATTTTACTAGACGACTGGTCTAATAGTTGTTTATGATGAATGCATGAAACGATTAAATAAAAGCGAAACCACACGACAACACATTTTAGATACCAGTTTTGAACTGGTGCTACATAAAGGTTTTGTCGGTGTTGGTTTGCAAGAAATTTTAAAGGCTTGTGACGTACCTAAAGGTTCGTTCTATCACTACTTTGCTTCAAAAGAGGCGTTTGGCTGTGCGTTGCTCGAGCAATACATGGCCAATTATAAAGTCCGTATGGAACAGCTTTGGCAGCACAGTGAGCAAAGTGCCCATGCCCGTTTAATGGCTTTATGGCAGGCGTGGATTGATGATCCGGTAAACGGTAGTTGGGCTGAAAACTGCTTGATTGTGAAATTGGCAGCCGAAGTTTCGGACTTGTCAGAAGATATGCGCCAAATTCTCAATGACGGTGTGCACAAATTAACGCAGCGTCTAGCTTTACTACTCAAAGAAGGGCAACAAGAAGGATCAATTCCAAAACATATTGAACCTTTGAAAACTGCGCAAGTCATGTATCAGTTATGGTTAGGCGCTGCTTTACTCACAAAATTGTCGCAAGACAAAGCACATCTACATCTAGCCTTAGAAACCACCCAACAACTCTTAAAACCGATAGAGGAATAAAGCATGCGAAGTATTATCCATCGTAATTTTGGCGAACCTGTAGACGTTTTAGAGCAGGCGGATATGCCAAAGCCTGAACCAAAAGCAGGCGAAGTGCGTATTAAAACCATCATGTCTCCGATCCATAATCATGATGTATGGACAGTACGCGGTAGTTATGGCTATAAACCAACCTTACCTGCGATTGGTGGCAGTGAGGCAGTTGGTATTGTAGATGCGTTAGGTGAAGGTGTTGAACATGTACAGGTAGGGCAACGTATTGCCGTTGCGGCTGTGCATGGCAGTTGGGCTGAATACTTTATTGCGCCTGCTCAAGGGATTATTCCACTCAATAATGAAATTGATGATGAAACAGCAGCGCAGCTGATTGGTATGCCAATTAGTGCACTCATGCTACTCGACTTTGTTAACGTTCAACCGGGTCAATGGCTCATTCAAAACACGGCGAATGGTGCAGTCGGTAAAACAGTTGCCATGATTGCGCAGGCACGTGGTTTACCTGTGATTAATCTGGTTCGCCGTAGTGATGCAATTGCCGAGATGCAAGCATTAGGTATTCAACATGTTGTGGCAACTGATCAGCCGAACTGGAAAGAGCAAGTTAAACAGATTCACGGTGACCAACCTCTAATTGCCGGTGTGGACTCGATTGGTGGAAGTGCAAGTGGTGAAATGCTGAATTTACTCAGTGAAAATAGCCTGCTCGTTTCGTTCGGTAGTATGACTGGCGAAACCATGCAGATTTCATCGGGTGATCTAATTTTCAAACAAGCGACAGTAAAAGGTTTCTGGGCGAGTGTGGTTAATAAAGAAATGCCAGCAGCTCGTAAAAAGGAACTGATTGTTGAGCTATTAACATTAGCGACTCAGAAAAAATTAATCTTGCCTGTAGAAGGTGTATTTAGTTTTGATGAGATTAAAACTGCGGCTCAAAGAGCAACGCAAGGCGCTCGTCAAGGCAAAGTATTATTAAAGCCGTAAAACACTAAAAGATCAGTCGAGAGACTGATCTTTTTTCATATCTTTAAAATAAAAAGGAAAATTGTATGATCGGACAAATATTGATTGCGCTTATCGCAATATTACATGTCTATATTTTAGTGTTAGAGATGTTTTTGTGGGACAAACCTTATGGCATGAAAGCCTTTGGAAATAATGCAGAAAAAGCAAAACTCACCAAAGTCATGGCACAGAACCAGGGTCTTTATAATGGCTTTTTAGCAGTAGGTTTATTTTGGTCTTTATTGGCTGATGCACCATTTGCAACATCAATTGCCAACTTCTTTTTAGGCTGTGTACTGATTGCTGGTATTTATGGTGGTCTAACTGCCAGTAAAAAGATTATTTATATTCAGGTGGTTCCGGCATTGATTGCTTTGGTCGCTGTTAATTTTCTTTAAAAAGCGCAAAATACAGCGTTTTGAAATGGAAATGACAAGATAGGATCAGCGCATGTGGGCGTTATTTTTAAAGTGTATGTTGGGGGCTGGAGTTGTCCTCATTATTTCGATTTTATCGAAAAGTAAGGCATTTTATATTGCGGGTTTAGTCCCGCTTTTTCCTACCTTCGCTTTAATTGCTCATGTGATTGTTTTTCAGCAAAAAGGAGCCGAAGCATTACAGAAAACGGCTTTATTTGGTCTATGGTCACTGATTCCTTATGCTATTTATTTAGCTGCTGTTTATGTGCTGGCAACGCGTATGTCGATGTGGTCTTGTCTAGGAGTCGCAACGGTATGCTGGGTTGTGGCTGCGGCAGGTTTGATTTACGGCTGGCAATTGTTTCAAAGTTAAATTAAACACTGACCATTTAATGAACTAAATGGTCAGAACTCATCTTATTTTAGATCTGATCTAAACCTAACCATTGTCTTTGATGGTAGGCACTATCCCAAAATAGCCATTCAAGTTTTGCACCCATGGTATAGGCTGCATGCATTTTCTCTAAAGTATCTGCATCACAACGTGCGGCAACTTTATCTACCGTCGCAATCACATTACGAACGGCGGTATGGAATTCTTCACCTGCGTAGGTATCAATCCATGCCTGATAAGGATTGTTCGGGACAGACTTACTCACGATATCTTTACCGACTTCGGCATAAATCCAGAAGCAAGGTAAAAGTGCAGCAAGTACAACAGGGTAGCTTTCAGACCAAGCAGTTGCTGTCAAAAATGAAGTGTAATGATGGCCTGCCAAGGTCAATGGGGTATTTTTAAATTCTTCTTTGGTGACACCAAAGTTTTTCATGAAGTCATCATGCAAGCTACGTTCAACCACAATTGCAATTTTAGCTGCATCTGAAAACTGCATAATATCGTCAGCATCAAAAGCTTTAGCTGCTGCAACAGCCAGCACACGGCCATAGGCCACTAAATATTGAGCATCTTGAATAACATAATGACAAAAAGCTTCTTTATCTAAAGTACCGTTAGCAAGTTCCTGATTAAAAGGCAGGTCGAGAATTTTTTGATATAAATTTAAATTACGTTGCCAGAGTTCTTGAGAAAAAAGCATAAAAACATTCCATTTAAAATAAGACAGCTAAACCCGATTTTAAATCAATTTTAAAATACAAAAATAATAATGATAGATATATCGCAAGAAAATATTTAATACGATTAATAAGTTAATGAAATATTATAAATTTCTTTATTAAACAGTGAGATAAAGTAAAGTGAATAACGGCACAAAACAACATCGTTTTGTGGTTAATTATCGATATAATAGCCGCGGTTTTAAGAAAGATTAAATTTAGTTCTTGGTATAGGTCTGATCCATGAAGCATTTCCGATTTTCGATATTTTTTACGGTGGTGTGTTTAGCACTATCCGCTTACTGGGGTTTTACCCATGGACCTGAAGCGGGCGTGTCAACCATGCTTAAAGCTTTAACCATTACCGCGATTTTAGCTGTGATGGAAGTTTCTTTATCTTTTGACAATGCGGTCGTGAATGCATCGGTTCTCCGTAATTGGGACCCGTTCTGGAAAATGATCTTTTTAACGGTAGGTATTTTAATCGCCGTTTTTGGTATGCGTCTGATTTTCCCAGTCGTGATTGTTGCAGTGACTGCTGATATGGGTGTTGTTGAAGTAGCCAAAATGGCACTTAATGATCCGAAAACCTACTCTGAACGTTTAATGGCACATCACGCTGAAATTTCGGCTTTTGGTGGAACATTCCTATTACTGGTTTTCTTAAACTTTTTCTTTGATGACGAAAAAGAAACGCATTGGTTTAGATGGCTTGAATCTAAACTTGCAAGCTTGGCAAGCGTACCGGCAATGTCTGTATTTCTTGCTTTGATTGCCTTAATTGTGATGGCAGGTTATGTCGATGACCATCAACGTTTAGCTGTAACTATGGCCGGTATTTGGGGCATTGTGGTTTACATTGGCGTTGAAGTGCTCAGTCATTTATTGGGCGGCGAACCTGAAATTGATGAAAATGGTAATGCTGTATTACAAGATGGATCAGGCGCCGCTTCTGGTGTTGTAAAAGCCGGTTTAGGTGGTTTCTTATATCTTGAAGTGTTAGATGCATCATTTAGTTTTGATGGTGTAATTGGTGCATTTGCCATTACTAGCGATGTTGTCGTGATTATGCTCGGTCTTGCAATTGGTGCTATTTTTGTCCGTTCAATGACAGTTTACCTTGTAGAAAAAGGCACACTAGATGCCTACGTGTTCTTAGAACATGGCGCGCATTATGCGATCGGTGCTTTAGCATTCATTATGATTGCAAGTGGTACTGGCGTACATGTACCTGAAGTTGTCACAGGTTTAATTGGTGTAGCGTTCATTGTTTGGGCGGTTATCGCTTCAATTCAATATTCGAAGCGCGAGCAACAGTCGCCTTAAGCTAATTTTCAGCAAACTTCGATAAACTAAAGAGGCTAAACGCCTCTTTATTTTTTTAAGCCCAAATCGTTATTTTAAATAAGGTGTCCCGTATTTTTAGAAACGAATCGGCTTATAATTTACTTAGTTTGATAACGTGTATTGATATGATGAATGCTTTGGAACGTCGCTCAACTTTTGCCTTAAGTAGTATTTTTGCGCTACGCATGTTGGGCTTGTTCATGATTATTCCTGTCTTTTCTGTAGTTGGGCAGTCATATCAATATGCGACTCCAGCACTCATTGGTTTGGCTGTAGGTATTTATGGTTTAAGTCAGGCCATTTTACAAATTCCATTTAGCTTACTTGCTGACCGTTTTAGCCGTAAACCGCTTGTGGTCTTTGGTCTATTGCTCTTTGCTATTGGTGGTGCAATTGCTGGACTATCTGACACCATTTATGGCGTAATTATTGGCCGTGCTATCGCTGGGGCGGGTGCAGTTTCGGCAGTAGTTATGGCACTTTTAGCCGATGTGACGCGTGAAGAGCAGCGTACTAAAGCCATGGCTGCCATGGGTATGAGTATTGGCTTATCTTTTGTAGTCGCTTTTAGTCTTGGGCCTTGGCTCACAAGCCTTGTAGGTATTTCTGGTTTGTTCTTTGTGACAACCATCATGGGTTTGATCGCGATTGCGATGTTATTGCTGGTGCCTAAAGTCACTCGTCACCATCGTAATTATCAGCAAGGCTACATGGCACAGCTTAAACAAGTCATTCAAATGGGTGATTTAAACCGTTTACACGTTTCGGTTTTTGCATTGCATTTATTGCTGACCGCCATGTTTATTTATGTGCCGTCACAGCTTATCGAGTTTGCGCATATTCCTTTGGCGAGCCACGGTTTGGTGTATTTGCCACTTTTGGTTATTAGTCTGTTTTTTGCATTTCCTAGCATTATTATCGCTGAAAAATATCGCAAAATGCGCGGCATTTTCTTAACAGCAATTACAGGTATTATTGCAGGTTTACTATTACTGATATTTGGTTATCAGTCTAAATATGTCTTGCTTGCAGGCTTAGGTATTTTCTTTATTGCCTTTAATGTCATGGAGGCTTTATTACCTTCTTGGCTGTCAAAATCAGCTCCAATCCAGTCGAAAGCCACCGCTATGGGGGTAAATGCCAGTAGCCAGTTCTTAGGTGCCTTTTTTGGTGGCACACTAGGTGGTCAATTATTGATGTTACATAATACTGCGATTGGATGGAGTGTCTTAGCAGGGATTGCTATAATATGGCTGCTAATTAGTTTTGGTTTAGCTCAGCCGCGGTATTTGTCATCTATTGTGCTGCCATTGCCGCAAGTGCAACAGGTGAATGAGTGGACCACACAACTATTGGCAATTCGTGGTATCGAAGAAGTTGTGGTGATGCCTGACCAGCAAGTTGCTTATATTAAAGTCGATAAACAGTCTCTTGATGACGCTTCGCGACGTGATTTAACGCAGTTGTTCGGTAAAGAGGTAGCCATTTAAGCATAACTCTTATAAAGTAAAACATAGAAATGTATAGGATGAAGACAGCTAATGCGTGGTGTAAATAAGGTTATTTTGGTTGGTACTTTGGGTCGTGATCCTGAAACAAAAACTTTTCCAAATGGGGGCTCGTTGACCCAGTTTTCTATCGCAACAAGTGAAGTTTGGACCGATAAAAATACAGGTGAACGTAAAGAACAAACAGAATGGCACCGTATTGTTTTGCATAACCGTTTAGGGGAAATTGCTCAGCAGTTTTTACGTAAAGGTTCTAAAGTTTATATCGAAGGTTCATTACGTACACGTCAGTGGACAGACCAAAATGGTCAAGAACGTTACACTACAGAAATCCGTGGTGACCAGATGCAAATGTTAGATGCTCGTCAACAAGGTGAACAAGGTTTTGCTGGCGGTAATGATTTTAACCAGCCACGTTTTAACGCGCCTCAACAAGGTGGAGGCTATCAAAATAACAACCAAGGTGGTGGCTACGGCCAAAACAATGGTGGTTATGGTGGCCAAGGTGGTTTCGGTAATGGTGGCAATAGCCCACAAGGTGGTGGTTTTGCACCTAAAGCACCACAACAACCAGCGTCTGCACCAGCTGATTTAGACGACGATTTACCGTTCTAATCAAAATTTCAAAAAGGCGAGTTTATCTCGCCTTTTTATTATTCAATTCCAAGTAAACGTACCAGTGCTGTGCCAGCCGCTGCCAGACAAATCACCAATAAAAGCGGTGCTTTTTTCCAAACTAAGAAAAGTGCCAAACCCACCCCAAATATACGTGCGAAACCTGCGAAATGGTGACCTTCAAAAAATGTAGTGGTCACAGCAATGGCACAGAGCAAAACGGTTGCGCCGTTTGAGAGTAAAACTTGGTATTTTTCAGAAAATGAAAACTTGGCACCTAAGTGGAAACCAGCAAAACGGATACTGTACGTACCCAGTGCGAGTAGAGTTATTCCTACAATAATCAGTAACTGTTGACTCATTTTTTTCTACCCCATATCAAGCCAAAAAGTGAAATCAGGATTGGAAGTCCTGCGGCTAAAAAAGGTGTGGTTATCAACGCTAAAGTTGATCCGGCAAATGCAGCTTTTCGAGTCACCTTATTCTTTAAAGCAGAAAAAGTAAGAGCAATTAAAATAGCTGGGAAAATCGCATCTAAGCCAAATATTTTAGGGTCTGGAATAGCACTCCCAATAAAATAACCTGCAGTGACACCGAGCGGCCAACTGAGCATGATGCCTATACCACATAGCCAGTAAGCAGCCTTTTTGGTTTCGAAATCAGGCTGTGCCATACCAAACAGAACGCTTTCATCGTTCATGATATGAGACCCAAAATATTGAGAGAATTTGCCTCGAATCAGTTCATTGACCGCAATGCCAAAAGGCAGATGTCTTAAATTGACGAGTAGTCCTGCAATTGCAGCCGCAATCGGGCTACCACCTACCGCCAAGAATCCAATAAAAATAAATTCAGCAGTTCCCGCGAGCACAAATATGGACAGGCAAAGTGGAATCCAAAGTGCTAAGCCATAACTTGCGGCGAGTGAACCTAAGGACATACCAACGACACTCGTTGCTAAGCACACAAAGAAAATCGAGCGAGTAGTATCTTTACTAAGTTTTCTAATAAGAGCGTATGTAGTCATGGCATGATATAACGAACGATTTTCCATTATAATGAATAAGTCTGATTGTTTTGTCAAAACGAACGATCGTTTTTTTTATAGAACGGATAGAATGAATGTCTCAGCCAATCGAAATTATTGCCAAAGGTTTAACGCGTGAACGCCAAAGAGCAGGGCTTTCATTGGCAGAGGTTGCGCGCCGTGCAGGTGTTGCTAAATCTACACTTTCTCAATTAGAGGCAGGGCAAGGTAATCCAAGTATTGAAACCTTGTGGGCACTTTGTGTTGCACTCAATATTCCATTTGCACGTTTGATGGAAGAACCGAGCAATCAAGTGCAAGTCATTCGCTGTGGCGATGGGCCAACGGTGAGTTCGGAGATTGCCAATTACAAAGCAATTTTGTTGGCGACCTGTCCACCCCATGCGCGCCGAGATGTGTATTTATTGATTGTTGAACCGGGCGAAGATCGACTTTCAGAACCACATCCAGTTGGTTCGGTAGAACATATTATTGTGGTTGAAGGGCGAGCTTTAGTGGGTTTAATTGATGAAGCGGTTGAGCTGGGTGTTGGAGACTATATTTGTTATCCAGCCGATCAAAAACATATATTTAGAGCCTTGGAAACAGGCACAAAGGCGTTATTAATTTCTGAGCAAAACTAAAGAAATTCAATCTGATTAAAATAAAAACAAAAAGCCATTTACCAGCATCTTCTACAAAAAGAGCCAATTTTGCGTATAAATTTTGCAATTGGCTCTCTCTTTTATTACAAAAATGGCTCTCGTTTCTTGAGTGCCGAAACGACAAATTAAAGCCATTGGATGTATGCATACGGAAGCGCCGGATAAGCTCAGTGAATTTTCTATTTTAGGAATTGGGCAGAACGGCTAAATTTTTAGGGGATATTTTTTGGCTTCGGAGGATGTCCGAGACTAGCCGATATCCTCCATATATTAAGGAAAATGATATGGCAGCTCATCAAAATGGTTCTGAAGCCAATCACTCCCAAAGTTTAAAACATGGACTTAAATCACGCCACTTAACCATGATCTCGATTGCAGGGGTTATTGGTGGCTCTCTCTTTGTTGGCTCAGGCAGTATTATCTACAACACCGGCCCTGTAGTTTTTCTAACTTATGCTTTAGGTGGTCTACTCGTTTGGTTCATCATGCGTATGTTAGGCGAGATGGCCGTTTTAAATCCCGACAGTGGCTCTTTTTCAACTTATGCAGACCGTGCGATTGGTCGTTGGGCAGGGTTTTCAATTGGTTGGTTGTACTGGTGCACGCTGGCGATGCTCATGGGCTGGGAAGCTTATGTAGCAGGAAAGATTTTAAACAACTGGTTCCCGTTTATACCGATCTGGGTTTATATGACCGTTGTCATTGTCGCACTGGTTGTTGTCAATTTACAAAACGTCAAGAACTATGGTGAATTCGAGTTCTGGTTTGCGCTCATCAAAGTCATCGCGATTGTTGTTTTCCTTGTGATTGGTAGTTTAGCCATCATGCATTTGTGGCCTTGGGGCAATCCGGCTGCATCTGGTATAAGTAACTTAACCTCTCAAGGCTTTATGCCAAATGGCGGTTCGTCAGTGATTACCGCCTTGCTTGGGGTGATGTTCGCCTATATTGGCGCTGAAATTGTTACCGTAGCAGCAGCAGAGTCTGCAAATCCATCTAAAGAAATTCGTAAGGCATCAAACTCGGTGGTTTGGCGTATTATTTTATTCTACGTTGGTTCAATGTTCGTTGCTGTATGTCTTATTCCTCACAACAATGAACTTTTAAAAGATTCGACTTGGGGTACTTATAGTGTAACTCTGTCTGCACTTGGTATTCCGGGCGCGCGCCATATCGTAAATTTTGTAGTTCTAACATCGGTATGTAGTTGCTTTAACTCAGCGCTTTACACGTGTTCACGGATGCTATTCTCGTTGTCTAAACGTGGTGATGCACCAAAAAGTTTTGGTTCTGTAAACAGTAAAAGCAGTCCTTGGGTGGGTGTGATTGTGTCATGCTTCTTCTCTGTAATTGCGGTAATTTTAACTGCAACAGAGAGTATGAATGTTTATGACTTCTTCATGTTAACAACAGGTGCAGCAACACTATATGTGTACCTGACCATTGCTTATTCTCAGCTTCGTATGCGTAAAAAATTAGAAGCTGAAGGCGTGAAGATTGACTTTAAAATGTGGATGTTCCCTTACCTGACCTATGTGGTGATCTTTGCAATTATTGGTGCAATTCTTACCATGTTGATTGAAGGTACTTATTTTAAAGAAGTGATTTACACCACAGCATTGTTCGGCATTATTGTGTTCTTCGGATTGTTGTCTGAAAAATTGGGTTGGGGTAAAGAGCGTAGAGCGACTCATTTAACTCATAGCCATGAAGAAAAGTTAGTTTAAATTTTTAAACCAAAAGAGCCTCACAATGAGGCTCTTTTTTATTTTGCTCAGATAAAAAGATCAATTCAGTGTGGGTACATCTGCTTCACGTAAGCACTGGAGCAAGACACCAAAAGCCATCACCATATCTTTTTCATTTACACAGGCAAAGCCCATCAGCAGTCCGCGCTCTGCATGGGCATGCGACTGCATGTAATATTGTGAAAGTGGACGAACTTTAACACCACGTTCAAGTGCAGTCGCCGCAATCGCGACATCATCGCAAGAGTTTGGCAGTTTTAAAACCAGATGTAATCCTGCCGCTTCGTCATATTCATGAATAAATTCGGGGCCAAGATAGCGTTGAATTAAGCTCACCAAGTAATCACGGCGTTTACCATAGAGCAGGCGCATACGGCGAATATGCGCTTCATATTGGCCTTCACGAATAAATTCAGCGAGGGCTTTTTGCTCAAGTAAGTGCCCACCACGATAAAGCTCGGCCGCAACAATACGTAGCGGTGAAAATAACGGCTTAGGGACAACCAAATAGCCAATTCTTAAAGATGGATAAATAGTTTTACTAAACGTGCCCATATATAAAACAGGTGCGTTATTTTCTAAGCCTTGCAAAGATGGATAAGGCTGGCCCGAGAAACGGAACTCACTGTCATAGTCATCTTCTACAATCCAGCTATTGTGCTGACGTGCGATTTGAATCAATTGTCTGCGACGATCAAGGCTTAAATGTGAGCCAAGTGGATATTGATGTGATGGTGTGACAAAAATGAGTTTCGGTGGTACAGCCGGATTTTCTTCGGGAATAATGCCTTCAGCATCGACAGGCATCGGCTGAATATCGAGGCCATTAATCCGTAATGTATTACGCATTCCCCAATAAGCGGGATCTTCAATCCAGACTTTATCTCCCATATCACTTAGTGCACGTGAGACTAAATCAATGGCTTGGTGAATACCTTCGGTAATAATAATCTGGTCCGCATCGCACTGGACTGAACGCGCAACACGTAGGTAATCTGCCAACGCACTTCGAAGCTCTATGCATCCACCTGCGTTGCTATAAATCAAGCGGTTAATGTCCGGTTCGCGGCTTAAGCGTGCTTGAATACGACTAAAAATATGATGTGGAAACTCGGTAACATCCGGTGCTCCCGGAACAAAGGCTCCCCATTGATGTGGCGAGGCTGCGGCATAGCCTAATAAGTTTGAGCCACGCTGTGAGAGGGCGTAAGAACTTTGAATATTTGGGCTAGAAACTACTTTTTTCTTGTTTTGTGTATTTAAAAAACTCTCTGGTAATTTTTCGGCAACCCATGTGCCATGTCCTGTCCGTGCTTCTAAATAGCCTTCGGCCTGTAGTTGTTCGTAGGCACTAAGAACGGTATTTCTCGAAACATGAATTTCACTGGCTAAATCGCGTGATGCAGGTAGACGAGTCTTCGGCTGGATCACTCCATCAATAATGGCACCACGCAGGCAACGGAAAAGGCGTTGATGTAGTTTCCCTTCAGTGTCCTGTTGGAGTCGTTGCAGCAAATGATCTCCAAGTAAACTACGCAATTGGCTCTCTCCTACAGTTAAAAAGTGGCTCTCGTCAGTTGCCATCAGACGAGCGAAATTACATGCATAGGCAGTCGTTGTAAAGCACCCTGAAAATTAAGCACAGGATGCAAAAACCAAAGCTGCAACTGACGATGAAAATATGAGGGAATCAAATGGATACTCAACATTCTGCACTTAACGCACGTAAACAGCAAGCAACTCCACGTGGTGTAGGCGTGATGTGTCAGTGGTATGCGGAAAAAGCTGAAAATGCCACGATTTGGGACAAGGAAGGCAACCAATTTATCGATTTCGCTGGTGGTATTGCGGTTTTAAATACAGGCCATCGCCACCCTAAAGTAATTGCAGCGGTGACTGAACAACTTACTAAATTTACTCACACTGCTTATCAAGTTACGCCATATGAAAGCTATGTGGCTTTAGCTGAACGTATTAATGAACGCGCGCCAATTGCTGGTCCTGCGAAGGCAGCTTTTTTCACAACAGGTGCAGAAGCTGTTGAAAATGCAGTGAAGATTGCTCGTTGTTACACAGGTCGTCACGGCATTATCACGTTTGGTAACGGTTTCCACGGCCGTTCATTTATGACCATGGCAATGACAGGTAAAACTGCGCCTTACAAACGTGATTTCGGTGTAATGCCAGCGGGTGTGTTCCACGCACGTTACCCAGTACCTGCAAAAGGTATTTCAGTAGATGCGGCAATTGAAAGCGTTGAAGATATTTTCAGTGAAGATATTGCGCCACATGACGTTGCAGCAATTGTACTTGAGCCAGTACAAGGTGAAGGCGGTTTCAATGTGGTGCCAGCCGAGTTCTTAAAACGTTTACGCGCAATTTGTGATAAGCACGGTATTTTACTTGTCGCTGATGAAGTGCAATCTGGTTTTGCTCGTACTGGTAAGTTATTTGCGATGAACCATTATGAAACTAAAGCAGACCTCATCACGATGGCGAAAAGCTTGGGCGGTGGTTTCCCTATTTCAGGTGTTGTGGGCCGTGCAGAAGTCATGGATGCACCAAACCCGGGTGGTCTAGGCGGTACTTATGCAGGTAGCCCGATTGCAGTTGCCGCTGCGCATGCCGTGATTGACGCGATTGAAGAAGAAAACTTATGCGACCGTGCAAATGAATTAGGCGCTGAGTTAGTTGCTACGCTTAAAGATATTCAGCAAGCAACAGGTGACGTAGTAACCGATATTCGTGCTTTAGGTTCAATGGTTGCAGTAGAACTTGAAACTGCTGAACAAGCAAAAGTTGTACAAAACTATGCAATGGAAAACGGGTTGTTACTTCTTACTTGTGGTAAATACGGTAATGTAATTCGTTTCTTATATCCATTAACCATTCCTGCTGAGCAATTCCGTCAAGGTCTTGATATCTTGAAACAAGGTTTTGCGACACTAAAAGCAGGTAGTGCAAAAGCAATGGAGCAATCTGCATGATTCAAAATAATTTGCAGTATTTATTAAAACATCCTGATATTTCATTAGAAGCACCTGCATCAAATGACTATATCGAGGTGAAGGATGCTGCTACGGGTGAAACTTTGGCATGGGTAAAAACCTATGACCGTGCAGGAGTTGAAGCCGCAATTAACCGTTCAGCAAAAGCGCAGGCTGCTTGGAAAAAGCAAACTGCCTTGGCGCGTGCTGATGTGCTATTGGCATGGTACAACCTCATGCTTGAGCACAAAGAAAATCTGGCTCAAATCTTAACAGCTGAGCAAGGTAAACCATTGGCAGAAGCACGTGGTGAAATTGGTTATGCAGCATCATTCATTCGCTGGTTTGCCGAGCAAGCGCGTCGTATCGATGGTGAAGTCTTAACACCTACGTTGCCAAACCAACGTCTGCTCGTGATTAAACAAGCGATTGGTGTTACAGCTGCAATTACGCCGTGGAACTTCCCGGCTGCCATGATTACGCGTAAAGCAGGTCCAGCCATTGCTGCAGGTTGTTCAATGTTGGTTAAACCGGCAGAGCAAACGCCGTTAACTGCCTATGCGCTTGAAGTTTTGGCGTTACAGGCAGGCTTACCAGCAGATGTTTTAATTAACATTAGTGGTGATGCAGTTGAAGTCGGTAAAACCCTTTGCGAAAGCGATATTGTTCGTAAGTTAAGCTTTACTGGTTCAACGCAAGTTGGCCGTATCTTGATGCAACAATGTGCGCCAACCATTAAAAAGCTTTCGCTTGAACTGGGTGGTAACGCACCGGTACTGGTATTTGATGATGCCAACCTTGAACAAGCAGTTCAGGGCATCATGGCAAGTAAATATCGTAACAGCGGTCAAACCTGTGTGTGTGCTAACCGTATTTATGTTCAAGATGGCATTTACGATGCGTTGGCAGAGCGTTTGGTTGAAGCTGTGTCTAAGCTTAAAGTTGGCGATGGCCGTCAAGAAGGTTCAACTCAAGGGCCTTTAATTGATGAAGATGCGATTGCTAAAGTGCAGTCTCATATTGCTGATGCTACTGAGAAAGGTGCAACTGTTCGTATCGGTGGCCAGCGTTCAGCACTTGGCGGTACATTCTTTGAACCGACTGTGTTAACTGGCGTAACGCAAGACATGAAAGTATCTAAAGAAGAAACTTTTGGTCCACTTGCCCCATTGTTCCGCTTTAAAACTGAAGATGAAGCAGTGGCAATGGCGAACGATACCGAGTTTGGTTTAGCTGCTTATTTGTTTACTCAAAGCACAGCTCGTCAATGGCGAGTAGGGGAGGCACTTGAGTACGGTATGGTCGGCATTAACACGGGCGCGATTTCAAACGAAGTTGCTCCGTTTGGCGGCGTAAAACAGTCAGGTCTAGGTCGTGAAGGTTCAAAATTCGGCATCGAAGAATATGTCGAAATGAAATACCTCTGCGTAGACTTATCTGAGTAAGGGATAAAGCGAGTTCGCTTTGTTCTGAACGAAAACATGCAGTTATACTGCATGTGATGTTTCACAAAAAAACCGGTCATGCCCATTCATGACCGGTTTTTTATTTAAGTCGGCAAATATCCTTCATGGCTTTCGGGTAAACGTCTGAGTTCTTCAATGAGGGTTTCAATGAGTTTTTCGACCACCAGACGTTGTCCTTTTCTAGACACATAAACCAGTTGTAGCATACCAATATTCGACTTCCAGTCAGGAAGAATATGAACCAGTGTTCCTTTACGAATTTCCGATTCAACGGTTAAAAAAGGAAGATCTGCAATACCTAAACCATCCATTACGGCATAGTAAACACCAGCCAAGTCATTACTTTTAATACGTGGTTGATAAGGCACATCAACCGATTCACCATTACGTATATTGCATAAATGCCAAATATAATTTTGCTTTTGTGTGCCTAAGCTAATACTTGGAAAGTCCTGTAATTCGGAATAATGCTTAATGGTGCGACCTTGCAGTAATTCAGGCGAAGCCACCAGACAGTGATCGGTTTTAATCACATCACGAACAATCAAATTTGAATCTTCATTCGGTTCAAAATTGGTTCGAATCGCAAGGTCGATGTCATCATGCAAGATATCTACTCGACGGCTGGTTAGCTCAAGAGATATTTCAACTTTAGGGTAGGTTTTTAAAAACTGATTTAAAATTTTTCTAATTTGAAAATGCATCATTAAAGGTGGGCAGCTTACTTTTACCAAACCTTGAGGCTCACTTTTTTGCTTTAATAACACGTTCTCTGCACATTCAACTTGAGCAATGACTTTGCAGCATTCCTCGTAAAATTCTTGACCTAAATCGGTCACTTTAAAATGGCGGGTTGTTCTTTGAATCAGGCTGACATTAAATTTATTTTCAAGGTCAATAATGCGTCGGCTGAGCTTGGATTTACTAATATTTTCGGCCTCACTGGCCGCACTAAAGCCGCCGTGTTTCACGACCAAATAGAAATAATAAAAATCATCAAAAGAGCTTATCAATGTCCGTTCAACCCATTTAAATTCAAGATTAGAATGCTTAAGCATTCTAATCTTGGCAGTAGAACTTATTTTTGGCTAGTGTTGTGATTGTAACTTGAAATCAGGTTACGGTAGTCAGGGATATGATTTGAGAACAATGTGCCCAAACCTTCAATATCATTACGCCAGTCACGGTGTAATTCACACGCCATACCGAACCAAGTCATCAGCTGAGCACCTGCTTTAGACATACGGTCCCAAGCTGCATCACGTGTTAATTCGTTGAAAGTACCAGAAGCATCAGTAATTACGAATACTTCAAAGCCTTCTGCCAAAGCAGATAGTGCAGGGAATGCTACACAAACTTCAGTTACAACACCTGCAATAATCAGTTGTTTTTTACCGGTTGCTTTAACCGCTTTTACGAAATCTTCATTGTCCCACGCATTGATTTGGCCTGGACGTGGAATAAAAGGTGCATCTGGGTGAATTTCTTTTAACTCAGGAACTAAAGGACCGTTTGGACCAGTTTCAAAACTGGTTGTTAAAATTGTTGGAAGATTGAAGTATTTTGCTGCATTTGCAACAGCAAGTACGTTGTTTTTAAATTTATCCGGATCGATATCTCGAACTAAAGAAAGTAAACCTGCTTGATGGTCAACTAAAAGAACCGCAGCATTATCCTTGTCTAAGCGTACATAATCTTGAGCCATTTTTTATGTCCTCATGTTATCAAATTGAATAATCAAAAATTATTGAGTAGGTCATCAGTGCCTAAAATCATGCTAGATGAGTTTGTTGTCGTAATTAAGTCTAAAAAATAGGATTAAGAATTTTAAAAATAGGACGATCTCTTGAACAAAACATCAAAATTTATGATTGTCTCATAAATGCAATAATGTGTTGCTAATCCTGATCTATAAACTGCAATTATTGAGGCGTAAAATCAATCTCAGTTCAAGAAAATCCTACATATATAGGAGAGATCAGATGAAGAAATTTCTTGGTGCATATCAAAATAACCACATGCATTGGGTTGGTGATGGTTTCCCTGTATATAACCTGTTCTCTTATGACCGTTTAGGCCAAACCCTAAGCCCATTTTTGTTACTGGATTATGCAGCGCCTTATAACTTCTCACCAACCACCGAACAACAAGGTGTAGGTTCACATCCTCACCGTGGCTTCGAAACAGTTACTATTGCCTATCAAGGTGAAGTGACTCATAAAGACTCAAGTGGTGGCGGCGGAACCATTAAAACCGGTGACGTGCAATGGATGACTGCGGGTGCAGGGGTGTTACATGAAGAGTTCCATTCTCCTGAATTTGCAGAGCATGGCGGTCTTTTTGAAATGGTGCAATTGTGGGTAAATTTACCTTCGCATTCAAAAATGACCCCTGGAAAATATCAAGCCATTGAAGCTAAAGATATTCCGGACATTGCACTAGACGAGCACGGTAGTCATTTGCGTGTGATCGCAGGTGAATATGCAGATGCAAAAGGTGCAGCAACTACATTTAGTCCATTAAATGTATGGGACGGTAAATTGGTAAAAGGCCAAAAACATACCCTGTATGTACCTGAAGGGCATACTACCCTTGTTGTTGTGCTAGAGGGTGCGGTTGTGGTCAATGATACAAACCGTCTTGAAGGCAAAACTGTTGCGATTTTATCTCGAGAGGGCGTTGAGTTTAGCTTAAATGCTGAAGAAGACACTAAATTCTTGGTGTTGACTGGCCAACCACTGAATGAGCCAATCGAAGGTTATGGTCCATTTGTCATGAATACCAAAGCCGAGATTATGGAAGCGATTAACGATTTTAATCGTGGAAAATTCGGTTCAATCATGCAAGAAGGATAAATTGCTAAGCTGTGCTTAATGATCTTTAAAAGCAAAGTAATAAAAAGCCCGCTATCAAGTGTGAATAGCGGGCTTTTTCGCTGTAAAGTTTCTGTTTTTATGATGGATATCATTATTGTGTCGGCATTGTTTTGTGTGATTTAGTTCTCATTATTATGCCACCATGATACCGCAAAAAATGATACTTGTAAAACGAATGATATAAATACAGTTAAATTATCTTATTTTATTTAAAAGAATTTTTTTAAATTTTTAAAAAATATAGATTTTTATACAGTCATCCTCTTTTGTAAAATTTTATGAAAAACTTTTGGGCTTACCTTTTAAAATTTTTCTATATAAATTGATGCAAAAAATAAAAATCTGGTAGTTTTTAATACGGTGTTTTTTTAGGGTATGAGTGATAATCAAAAAAATTCTCGAAAAATGGGACATCATTTTGGATATCGCAATTATTGGCAGTGGAATGGCAGGACTTGCAGCAGCAAGAATTCTGAAAGATGCAGGACATACAATCACGATATTTGAAGCACTTCCTGGCCGGGGAATGGATAGTCATAGCATTGAGTTCGATGGTGGGATTATTGATGCACCATTGCGTGTTATGAACCCGCATCTATGGAAAAATACACTCAGCCTTGCTGCACATTTAGGCATTAAAACCTTTCCGGTTCGTACCTATATGTCTTGTAGCTGGTTATTTGAAGATCGTACTGAAACATGGTTAACCACATCTCGTAGCCGTATTGGTAATTTCCCAATTATCAATAACCGTAAAGGTATCCAGCAATATGGCTGGCGTCTGGTAAAAGGGATGCTGCAATTAAAAACTGCGATTCACCAGTTCTTTAAATCTAAAAATCAAGATATTACTCTCGCTGAATTTATTAATCAGAACGATATTGAAGAAGTATTCTGGCATGGTGTAGTTATGCCGGTGCTTTATACGATTTGTACATGTAACCCAAAAACAATTGGTGATTGGCCTGCGAAAAACCTTCTTGAGTTTTTGCGTCATTTAACTGATGGTGACATGTTGTTGCGTATGAAAGGCGGTACACCTGCATTTGTAGATAGCTTGATTAAAGGCATCGATATCCATAGCGGTTCGGCAATTAAAAAAGTTGAACTACAAGGTGAAAAAGTACTGGTCGAAAATGAAAAAGGTGACCAAGGTACATTTGACCGTGTTATTGTGGCGACACCAACATCTAAACTTGAAGAGTTCTTAAACCCTGAACAGTTTGCAGAAGATATGAATCTGCTTAAACAGTTCCGCTTTGAACAAGGCGACTTGGTTATTCATACAGATGCAACAGTAATGCCACCACGCCGTAAAGACTGGTCAGTGCTGAGCTATATGATGGACCGTAAGTTTACTCGTCAGCAGTTTACAGTTTGGATGAATGCCGTTGAGCCATCACTAGTAGGTAAAAATCCTGTATTCCAAACTTGGCGTCCAGTAGTTGATATTGACCCTAAAAAAGTCATTTCAAAAGTGACCTTAACGCGTGCAGTTGTAGACTCGCAAACTATTGCTTTAAACAAAGAGCTACAACAACGTCACTTAGAACCAAACCGTAAAGTATTCTACTGTGGTTCATGGTCATGTGATGGTTTGCCAATTTTAGAGTCAGCAGTGACTTCTGCGATGCATATTGCTGAAATTTTGGGTGCACCTTTACCATTCGTGGGATTAAAGCCTAAGGTCGAAGTTGCCCCTGAACTCGGTTACTAAAATTGTGAAAGCAAAAGTTCGAGCAGCTCTTTCTCGATTTATCCCTCATAAATATGCAATTGATGCATCAAGTTTGGGGGATAGTGAAGAGCTTGCTTGGACAAACTTGGGTTTTTGGAAAAATACCCAAACCTACCGTGAAGCTTGTCGCCAATTGGCTGATCATTTGGCACAAGCTGTCAATTTAAATTCAAAAGATCATCTCTTAGATTTAGGCTGTGGGCAGGGCGCAAGTTTATTGCACTGGTTACAGCACTATCATCCTAAAAGCCTTAGTGCGGTTGAACTACAAGCTTCATGTGTTAATAAAATTCAAAAACTTATTCCTGAAATAAGCCAGATTTTCTGCGGTTCATTTTTAAATTTAAAACAATTTGAATTTAAACAACGCTTCGATGTGGTGCTCTGTATCGATGCGGCTTATCACAGTCATTTAAATTCATTGCTGGATTCGGTTACTCCCATTTTAAATTCAAAAGGACGATTAGGTTTTCATTACTTGATGCGTGCCGACTCATGTCACAACATGACCATGCTACAAGAACAAAAGCATCGTTATTTACTTAAAGCAGCCGATGTCACTTGGGATACCTTACTCACGGAAGAGATACTGAGAACTACCTTGGAACAACAAGGTTTTACAGATATTCAAATCGAAGATTTATCAGAACAGGTATTATTAGGTTTTTCACAGTATATTCAAAATCAACAAGCACAAAGCCATAACCGAGGGTTGGCAAATTTTAAAATCCAAATGACTGCAAAGTTATGCCAACAACTCTATCAAAATGGATATGTACGTTATATTCAAATAACAGCAATAAAAAAATAGGGTGAGCCATGTCAGTTAAATATCAAGGATCATGTTTATGTGGAGCTGTGAGCTATCAAAGTGATGCAGAGCCACGTTATAGTTTTAATTGCCATTGTCGAGATTGCCAAAAGGCAACAGGTTCGGCCTATGCACCAATCGCTTTTTTTCATCAATCTGAATTGAAAATAAGTGGCGAACTTAAATATTTTGAGACATTAGGTTCTTCTGGTCGTCCCATTAAAAGAGCCTTTTGCCCGACTTGTGGTTCTCAACTTTTTGGCTTACCTGAACTTGTTCCTGAAATGATTTCAATACGTGCAGGCACTTTGGATGACCCAAGTCTCTATCATCCTAAAGCGGAGGTTTTTGTGAGCCAGACCTATGCGTGGGACATGTTGAACCCAAACCTTAAACACTTTGAAAGAATGATAGAGAAGAGCAAGAAATAAGGCTTAATTAAAGAAGCCAAATATTGCCAAAGCACAGATTAAAGTAAGACTGCCAAGAGCTAAAAATAATATGGTTTTTCTAAATTTTAGCTGAGGCATTTTACTTACAAGGATAATAAGGCATGCAAGTATGATCACTAAAGATTGAAAAAGGTTTAAAGGTAGATTAGACATCTCGTTCCTTGTTGTTTTTAAATTTATTTTAGAAATAAAGTAATAAACTCATTATATCGTTTTCTTATTTAATTGAAGAACATAACTTCTTATAAATTCATATTTTTATTTCCATAATAGATAAATCAAGTTTTAAATTTAAAAGAACCATGTACGCTTTTTCCTACATCCATTCAGGAAATTGTCGTCTTTCTATGACCTCATGAATTGCCTATGATGAACTCATCAGGAACAGGAAGTTCCAAAACGTAAAACAACAATAATAAGTTTAAGCATCAGGACGTGAGGTATTACAGGATGTATGCCTAGTAACGAAATACGAAAAAAGCCCAACAGGATGTTGGGCTTTTTTCATTTCTTATTAACGAATTTCTTTACTACCTAAGGGCAGTACAGTCAAAAGATCTATTCCAAAACCTACAGACAACAAAAAACCCCATAAATCAAATATTCATGAGGTTTAATGATGGTGCCGGCACACGGATTCGAACTGTGGACCTACTGATTACAAGTCAGTTGCTCTACCAACTGAGCTATGCCGGCGATGTGGAGTGAATTTTACAGTTTCTTAAAAAAAATACAAGCCAAAAAATGAGCATTTAAATTTTTTCATATGATTTTTAAATGCTCATTGGGTTTAGCCTAAAAAAGTTAAGGTTTTACTACATTAATGCGCTTTGGCATGTGATGTATAAATCGCTAAAAATA
Organism: Acinetobacter sp. EKM10A; assembly: GCF_011075215.1. NCBI lineage: Bacteria > Pseudomonadati > Pseudomonadota > Gammaproteobacteria > Moraxellales > Moraxellaceae > Acinetobacter > Acinetobacter sp. EKM10A. Next base: position 209,120 of record NZ_JAALLK010000004.1, read on the forward strand.
TTCCAATTAAAGACAAGAACACGGTTAAACCGACAATCGCACTCCAGCCACCGTGTAACCAGAACCAACCGCCCGCCGAGCCGACAATACTTGAACCCATATAGTAAAACAGCAAGTAAAGCGAACTGGCATGAGCTTTAGCTTGTTTGCTTTCGGCACCCACAGAACTACTCGTAAGTGAGTGGGTAATAAAGAAGCCTGTGGTAATAAATGCGATGCCAATGATAATGCCGAAAAGAGAGCTGAGCAGGGTCATGAGACTACCCACGATCATCAAGGCAAAGCCACTCATCATCATGGTTTTTTTACCGAAGCGATCGGCTAAGCTACCTGCCAACGATGAAGACACCATACCAAAGCTATACGACAAGAAAATAAGGCTAATTTGTGTCTGGCTGAGTGAATAAGGTGCACCGCTTAAGCGGAAGGTCGCATAGTTAAACAGGGTGACAAAAACACTGGTAAGCAAGAAACCAATGGCAAACAGGCGTAATAATTTAGTATTGCTTAAATGAGCACGCCACATTTGCATGTGAAAGCCTAAATTTAGCCCTTTTTTCTGTACAAAATTACGTGAGGCTGGCAGTAGATTGACGAAGGCGATTGAGCAAATAAAACAGATTGCTCCAAGTAGGCCTAAGGCGGTGCGCCATGAAAAATATTCAACCAAAATACCCATACCGACACGGCCCATCATGCCACCAAAGGCTGTCCCTGCAATATATAAACCCATGGTTTTACCGAGGTGTTCAGGTGCAATTTCTTCGGCAATCCAAGCCATAGTCACTGCGGGTACGCCACCAAGCAGTAAACCTTCTAACGCACGTGCTATGAGTAAACTGTGCCAGTTCGGTGTAAGCATCGAGACAATATTTAAAATTGCGGCACATAGCATAGATGTAAAGATTACACCGCGACGGCCAATCGCTTGTGAAAAGGCACTCGATAGCACAATCGAAATGGCTAAAAAGGCAGTCGTTAATGACAGTGCCAAAGAGCTACTCGCAGGACTAATCTGAAAGCTTTGGCTAAATGCAGGTAAGAGTGGCTGTACACAATAAATTAGAGAGAAGCTAGCAAAACCTACGAGGAATAAAGCAAATCCTGCATGTTTATAAGCTTTAGTCCCTTTGTGAATCCACTCACGGGAAAGAACAGACGTTGCCTCAGTGTTTAAAGTACTGGGTGTAGATGAAGAGTTCATATCATGACCATGACAGAAAAAAGAGCAGTGCCTAAAGGCATGCTGCATCGAGAAAATTCGATAAATTAAAATTAGCAATTTAAAAGGTATTTTTCTAATATATTTAATAATGGGACACGATATGTTTTATATATAACAATGGAACTCAGGCATATACGCTACTTTTTGGCAGTAGCAGAAGAAAAAAACTTTACCAAAGCTGCGCAGCGCTTAAACATGAGTCAGCCGCCTTTAAGTATGCAAATACGAGACTTAGAAGAAGAGCTAGGTGCAGATTTATTTATTCGTTCGCCTCATGGGGTGGAGCTGACCGAAGCTGGGCTTGCCTTTTTAAATGCAATTCAGCCAGTACAGCAGCGTGTAGAAGATGCAGCAAACCTTGTTAAACAAGTGGCAAATGGCGAAGTAGGTCAATTACGATTAGGCTTTACAGGTACTTCAATGTTGAACCCTTTAATTCCTAAATGTGTTCGCTATTTCCAGCAGCAATACCCGAAAGTAAATTTAAAGCTTGAAGAAGCCAATACTTTACTACTCATCGACTTATTGCTTGAAGACCGTTTAGATGTCGCAATTATTCGTTCGCCACGTAATATGCCAGATAGCCTCATTCTACAAGAATTATTGGCTGAGCCGCTCATTGCTGCTTTACCTTCCGAGTCTTTTAATCTGGACGATGCATCACAAGAAATTGATTTAACTGCACTGCGAGAACTTGATTTTATTGTCTCGCCTCCTTCAGTGAGTGCAGGGCTTTTTGATGCGATTAAACAGGCCTGCCATGAGCGTGGCTTTGAACCGAAAATTGGACAAAACGCCCCGCAAATTGTTTCAATTTTATCGTTGGTGTCTGCAAACTTAGGGGTGTCTTTGGTTCCCGAGTCGACCAAGCAATTGCAAATACAAGGTGTGGCTTATCGGTCTTTAAAAGCACCTGTACCTACGGTGGGTTTAGGGCTTGCTTATAAGAAACATGCCCCTTCACAGATGGCGATTAACTTTGCCAGTGTGGTGCAAGTGGCTTGTCACCACGCCAACGAAATAGATGAAATCAGCTAGTTTGATTTCGGCGCTCTGTTCATTAAAAAGATGCCTGAAATAATAAAAATCGCACCATATAAAAATGACAAAGTCGGTTGTTCATGAATGAAAACCCAAGCCATAAGCGCTGCAAAAATAGGCTCGGAAAGTTCGGTCACTTGTACCTTTGCGGCACTCATATAAGACAACGCTTTAGTGGTACAGAAAAAGCCGAGTATGGTTGGTAGAACAGCTAAACCAATCAAACCTAAAATGATGTCACTATTAAAAGTAATGCTATGCAAATTTACTAAAAACGGAACTGCAAGATAAACACTACCAAACAGCAGTAAGTATTTAGTCAGAAACAGGCCGCCGTTTAATTTGAACTTTTTCACTAAAACCGAAAATAAGCCATAACCCGTACCGGCAATAGAAGCATTAATCAGCATTAAAAGGCTATTTTCACCTTTCCACGAAATAATGCTAATCCCAGCAACTGCCAATAATGTTCCAATAAGCGAATGAATATAGATACTTTCTTTTAAAATGAACCTCCCAAAAAATAGGGCGGAGATGGCAGCCGAAGCCATGAGTACTACTACCACATTGGCCGCAGCACCGTGGTTATAGGCAATGGTTTCGAAAAAGAATAGCGAGAAAATTCCTAAAAAAGCACATATGGCAATTTGAGAAAAAACACTGAGTTTACTTGGTGTGCTGCTAATAAATGCAATCTTTTGGCTAACAGGCACTTTAAATAAAAACATACTTAAAAAGAAAAAGGCGATAATGGTTTTTAAAAAGGCAATGTCTTGCGGGTTTAAACCACTGTGCATGAGTAATTTACTAATTACACCAATAGATGCATTTAAAGCCGCTGCACACAGTGCAAATAGGGTTCCAATAATTAAATTATTCACTCTTATAATTCTTCCTAATTTTTACGCATGCAGTCTACATTATTTTTTGGTTGAATATTCAATTAAAATAATCAGTTAAGGTTGAATATTTTCAAAAAATTATTCTGTATGGATTTAACTATTTTTATAAAAACCTAAACTCTTCTAATAGACTTTTGTTTCAAATAATTGTGATTTATAGCGCCAGCTCATATTATATAATTAGTTGATTATTAAAGAATTTTAAAAATGATTAAATCGATTATTTCAGGTTGCACGGTTCTTACACTTTCAGCTTTAACGATAACTCATGCAGAGTTTTCTTATGAACAAGAATTACAACAAGGCTGTAATAAAGTGAAGCAATACGCGAGCTTAGGTAAGAAATTCTACGATCAGAAACAATATAAAAAAGCGCTCGAAAACTTCCAAAACCAAGCTTCTTGGACGGCGTTTTGTAAGGCCAATGCAGACGAAACCACGGTTAAATTTACCGACCGTGATATTGAAGTTGCCAACAATAACGTTGGCTTAGCCTATGCCAAATTGGGTCAGCCACTTTGGGCAAGAGCATGGTTTATGCTTGATGAAAAATCTAAGTCTAGTCAATTTAACCTTAAGCAGTTGCCTCAACCTAAAGCATCAAATGATTTGTCGGGTGAATACGTCCGTTACTCGGGTTTTGGTGAGTGGGATCACATCACGGTAAGTCGTAAACAGGGCCAATATGCTATTAGCTATTCGGGCGTTTACATGGGACTTAGAAGCTTAATTTATGGCCCAAATATGGGTGAGTTTGACACCAAAATGCCGTCTAATAAAAAGCAAACGGTTTATAAAAATGAAGACTGCCGTATTCAGCTCGATTTTAAATCTAATGCGAAGTTAGGCAATTATATTCAGGTTAAACAAAGCGAAGGTGAGTCGGGTTGTGGCTTTGGACATAATGTTTATGCCGATGGAACGTATTTAAAAGTTGAGTCTGGAAAATAAGATTAAACATATAGGAACACAATAATGAAAAATATATTTGCACCTCTACTGCTTGTTTCTACGGTTATTTTTTCTGCTCACATTTATGCAGAGCCGACTAGCACCTGTAAGGAAGTAAAATTCCAAAAGGCCGATCAGGCGTGGAGTGGGCACTATTATTTACATGGTGTGATGGAAGTCGGTTCAGAGCTTTTACTTCAGCCAGATGGCAAGTTTCAATGGATGCTTGCTGTGGGTGCTTTAGATCAATATGCCGAAGGCACATGGTGGAAAAATGGAGACTGTATTGGCTTAAAACCAGAGGCTAAATTTAAAAAGGATTTAAGCATTTTCCCTGAAAGCCTAACGATTTCGGATAAATCCTTAGATGCTATCTGGGAAGGTGGACGCCAGCAAGGCACATATAGCAAAGACTAAATAAAAAAAGTCCGACACTGAGTCGGACTTTTTTATGGCCTATATTTTAGTGGTTGACCGCAGCAAGTTGCTGAGCGTTATAGCGTGCGCCCATGTTTGGGTATCTCGCAATAATCGCTTCGATTTCTGCCAAATCTGCTGCTGTTAAATGAAGGTCTACAGCGCCAGCATTTTCCACAAGTCGCTCGATTTTACGCGTACCCGGAATTGGAATAATGTCGTCACTTTGCGCCAAAATCCAAGCCAAAGCCAGTTGAGCCGCTGTCGCATTTTTGCTTTGAGCAAACTCGCTAAATGCTTGTGCCAAGCTTTGGTTATTTTTCCAGTTATCGCCCTGATAACGTGGTAACTGGCGACGGAAATCATTTTCGTCTAGGTTATTCACATCAAGCGTATTGGTAATTAAACCACGTGATAACGGAGAATACGGCACAAGGCTAATGCCTAACTCACGAATAGTTTGCAAATGGGTTTGCTCAAACTCACGGGTAAGTAGCGAATATTCATGTTGAACCGCTGCAATCGGGTGAATCGCATGTGCTTTACGAATGGTTTCAGTCGAAGCTTCACTGAGTCCTAAATAACGAACTTTACCTTGTTTGACCAAGTCAGCCATTGCGCCAATGGTATCTTCAACCGGAACATTCGGGTCTATACGGTGTGCATAATACAAATCAATCACGTCTGTATTTAAGCGTCTTAAACTGTTTTCGACAGCGACTTTAATCCACTCAGGTGAGCCGTCGATATAAGACTCTAAAGAGTTTTTCGGGTTAAGGTTATCTTCTTTATAACGAAAGCCAAATTTGGTCGCTAAGAACACTTTGTCACGATGTTTTTCTAAAACTTTTGAAAGTAAAACTTCATTTGCACCGTTGCCGTACATGTCGGCGGTGTCCCAAAAGTTAATGCCGAGGTCTAAGGCCTTTTCTAGGGTTGCAATGCTTTGTGTGTCGTCTGAGGCACCATAGGCAAAGCTCATTCCCATGCAACCTAAACCAAGTGCTGATACTTTTTCGCCTGTTTGTCCTAAAGTTCTATATTTCATTTTTCACACTCTTTTTGCAAAATCACTTGAGTAGAAAAACTATAAAATGCTTTGGCTCAAACTGACGTATAACATTCAAACCAATAATTATAAAATTCAAACAATCTGTTTTTAGGCCACACAGTCTTCGCGGAATTTTTTAGGCGAAAAACCGGTATTTTTCTTAAAGAAATTGGTGAAATACGCTGAATATTCAAAGCCTAAGCTATAGGCAATTTCGGAAATATTCCAACTGGTGTGTTGTAGCAGCGCTTTGGCTTCTTGCGTAATGCGCGAGCTAATATGTTCAGAGGTAGTTTTACCTGTGGCTTCTTTTACAGCGCGGTTTAAATGGTTCACATGCACAGACAAGCCATAGGCAAAGTCATTTGCAGTTTTGAGTTTAAGCTGAAAATGGGGCGAGTCGATTGGGAACTGGCGCTCTAATAACTCAAAGAACAAATGGCAAATGCGCACCGAAGCATTACTATGTTTTTCAAACTGTTGGGTCGGTTGCATTTTCATGGCTTCATGCACAATCAGATGCAAATAATTTCTTAAAACGTTGTATTTATGAATATAGTCTGAATTTATTTCATTCATCATCTTTTTGAAAATAAATGAAATTTCCTCAACTTGTTGGTCGTTTAAAAAATATAGCGGGTCGCCGTCGACTTTAAATAGGGGTGAGTCTTTTAAAAAGCTTTGTCGCGATTCTTGGTTTACAAACTCTTCGGTAAATAGACAAAACCAGCCTGCCTGTTCGGGCGAATTAATTTCCCATGCATAGGGCACCATTGGGTTTGAAAACAGTAAAGCAGGGCGGTCGACTCGTATCCAGCGGTTAGCATAGTGAAGTTCACCTGTGCCTAAAACCAGTGAAATTTTATAATAATCGCGGCGGCTATAAGGTGTGAGGAACGAGCAGGCATCGCGTTGGAACACGTTAAAATGTCCAAACGACGTCGATGGAACCGAGTAATCGCTATCTCTGGTTAAAGAAAAGCGGCGATAAAAATCATGTATGGTTTCCATGTTTTTGCCTGTATGCGTTATCAATTTATTTAAAGTTATAAAATTCAAACTTTATTTACTGTAGCTTTTATTTATAGCGTGATCAATCTGTTCATTTAAATAGGTTTGAAAATGAACGATAAATTAACAATGAAATGATCAGACAAACTAAACTTTAAGAAAATCTATTCCTAAATCACTATGCTAATGAAAAATAAAAATAATCTTTATAAATGAATAGCCAATATCACATTGACACTCAAAAACGCGCGGATTATCCTTTGCCTGCTGGCCTACATTGCCAGCCGGTTTTAGCAGACCGCGGTACAGTGCATCAGATTTAATCCTTCTGAGGATGGAATCTGCTTGTATTCCACTCGTCTCCCTGACGTTGCGTTATGGTAGGGCGGAGGGGGGACACCTTCGGGTGTGCTGGTTCTGTACCCAGTCTGCTAACCCCCTTTCGTTCTGCCACCATCTTTTAGCAGAGATTGGCAGAATCCTTATTTGTACAGGAATCCGTCATATGCGTACTATTTTATCTCTCTCGTTGGCAACCTTCGCCAAAATCTTTGACTCTATACCCAACTGGTCTTTAAAACGGTTTAACCGACTCTAGGTTTTAAGCCATAGGTCATTACGACTAAAAATCATAGCAACAATAAAACCCGAGATAGGCGAGCACACCATTTTTGTGCGGCTTTTGCACGCCTGTTTTTAGCGCTCAATTTAAGAGCGACGGCATTTCTATCTCTTTTATTTACAACAAAAAATTATTTTAAGCGATATACATGAAAAATTTAGAAGCTTCATTTAGAGCATTGCGAGTGCTCCACACGGCAAAAGATTTATTTAACCAATACGGGTTTCATAAGGTAGGGGTAGACCGAATTATTGCCGACTCCCAAATTCCCAAAGCCACCTTTTACAACTACTTCCACTCAAAAGAAAGACTCATCCAGATGAGCTTAACTTTTCAAACAGACGCTTTAAAAGAAGAGGTATTTTCCACGATCTATTCGTATCGTGAACTGATGGTGTTCGATAAACTCAAGAGAATTTTCTTTTTACATGCTGACTCAGACGGGCTTTATCGGTTGCCTTTTAAAGCAATTTTTGAAATAGAAAAGCATTATCCGTCGGCTTATAAGGTAGTTATTGATTATCGAAACTGGCTTATTCAGGAAATTCACAAACTGCTTTTAACTGTAAAACCTGCCGCTACAGTTGAAGATGCGCATATGTTTTTGTTTGTGGTCGATGGCGCGATGGTGCAGCTTTTAAGCTCAAATCAAACTGATGAAAGGGAATATCTGATTGATTATTTTTTAAGTCGGGTTTGAGGGGGGAAGGCCCGACGAGAGTTGGGCTTTTATAAAAAATATTATATTTTTTTATATTTTGAGTTTAATGTAAATGAAAAAAGAATCTAACCTATTTACAAAAGTTAATTTTATCGAGGTAATACGAACCATACCATGGAAAAATATAACCGCATTATCTGTTTTATTTTATATTGCCGCCATTTGGGATTTTTTTTATTCAGTCTTTACCGGTAAACCTAACAAGTTTAGTGAAGTAAATGGAGTCTTTAATACATTAATTAATCAAAATGAGTTTTTGATATGGATTTTTTTTATAGCTTTTATTATATATTTCTTTATAAGTATGTGGGCTAATTATAGAATTTTTAAGAAAAAAAAGATAAGTGCTTTTTATGGAAATTTGATTGAAGTATTTAATTATACAGGTTTTTTTATTATCGAAATTTTTTATCTAATAGCTATTTTCTGTTTTCATACAATTATCTTAACTATTTTAACTTTTGAATTTAGATCAACATTAATTTTCTTTATGTTTTTTATATATTTCATAGTATTAGCATTGTTCATACATTGGGGGTATTCAAGCGTAAAAGTTAAAAACTTAGATTAAGACAAAGAAATTATTCCAAAACCTAATTTTTTGGAATAATTTTATTTTTACTGTCTAAAACTAAGAGTTCATATTCCGCTCGCCCCATTGGCACATCATATCTAGCAAAGGAATTAAAGACTGTCCTCTTTCAGAAAGACGATACTCAACCTTTGGTGGAATTTGAGGATATTCCTTACGAATAATCAGTTCGTCTCTTTCTAACTCTTTAAGTGTATTGCTCAGCGTTCTAAATGAAATATTGCCAATACAGCGTTGCAACTCATTAAAACGCATAACAGTTTTTCCATACAGCCAATACATGATGATCATCTTATATTTGCCATTAATTAAAGAAAGAGTGTAGCCAAAACCTGTTTCTTCTAATGGCGTATTTGATGGAAGGCAGTCAGTCATTTTTAAAATCTACACTATCTTTTAGTATAGTATATAACAAAAATTACCGTACTTATATTTAGGAAAGCACACTTCTATAATCGATTTATCTACTTTTCGATAAGAGTGTTTTTATAATGAAAAAGACATTAGTGATCGTTGCACATCCTCACATAGACCAGTCTGTAATTAATAAAAGATGGGTAGAGGAGTTAGAAAAATATCCCGACCAATTTACCGTTCACCAGATTTATCAAGCCTACCCAGATGGCGTAATTGATGTTGCCAAAGAACAAGCGCTTGTAGAAGAACACGAAAATTTAGTATTTCAATTTCCAGTGTATTGGTTTAACTGCCCGCCACTTTTGAAACAATGGCTTGATGAAGTTTTGGCGTATGGTTGGGCTTATGGTTCAACAGGTGACAAGCTTAAAAATAAAAAGTTTATGCTGGCGGTGTCGGCGGGTGCTCAAGAAAAAGTTTATTCAGAGCAAGGTGAATATAAGCTTTCGTTAGAGCAGATTTTTAGTTCTTTTGAACTCACCGCTTTATATGTTGGGGCAGTTTATCAACCGCTTTACGCATTTTATGGTTTAGACACAAACCCTTCACCAGATGATGCTATTCCCACTCACCAAGAAATAGATAAAAGTGCCGTTCAGTATGTTCAGAAGTTATTAGCATTGTCTGAGTAATTTTTAAGGTAGAAAGGCCTAAGCGTGATTGTTTAGGCGCTTTTACGATATTGAAGTAAGGTAAAACCAGTATGCTTTTTAAAATAACGGCACATATAGGAGGTATCTTCAAAATTCAGTTGATCAGCAATACTTTGAATAGAATTTGAAGGAGTGCGTAATAATTCTTTTAATTTAAGAATTACTTGCCGATCAATTAAAGTTTTTGCGTTATCGTTAAAAAATTGTTTCGATAATTTAGATAGATAATAGGGAGTAATATTTAAAGCTTTGGCGTAAAAATTTACATCACGATGTTCTTTACAATGTAATGAGATCATTTCCCAAAATTGCCAGCAAATTTTTTCTTTTCTACTATATTCATTTTTAGACAAAAGTTTTTCACGATTGACTGTTTCAGAAAGAACCAAAAAGAAATTCTGAAGATGATTACATAGTAAGATGCGTTGATATTCAGAGGTTGATTGTAGGATAAAAGTGGACTGATTTATCCATGTTTTAATTAAGGATTGGTAGCTCATTTCTGGTGAAAAATGAGGGAATAAATGTAGATAAGTAAATAAAGAATTTGGTAAGACAGATGCAACTTCTGCGGCAAAGTCACGATTAAAAATACAATAATCACAAGAAAAATCGGCAGATCGTTTTTGTAGTATTGCCAATGAATCTTCCGACAAAAATAAAAAATCACCTGATTTTAAGTGGTAGTTTTTAAATAAAATATTAATATCAGCACTACCTTGCTTAATAAATATCAATGAGCAGTACGCTAAAGATAAGGGTTGATTCAGCACGTCACTAAGGTTGCTATTCCCCCATACATAACTTTTGGATTTTCTATAAAGTAAATCTAAGTCATTTTGCACTACTCTAATCGCTCCTATCAAAATTTCTAACTTTAATAGATTTGTTTTAAAAAGTACCTAAATTATCAAAATACGGTGATGGGAACACTTTGTCGATGCCCTTATAGTGATTTTTAACACTATAGAGGTATTAAAAACATGATACTAACGACTGAACGATTAATTCTCAGACCTTGGCAGGACAGTGATGCTTCAAGCTTGTATGAGTATGCAAGTGATGATCGTGTTGGACCAACTGCTGGATGGCCTGTACATGAAAGCGAAGCACAAAGTTTAGAATATATTCAGACCGTTTTCGCTAAAGAAGAAGTATATGCAGTTGCAAAAAAGGAAGATAACCGTGCGATAGGTATGGTTGGTTTACTAATTGGTAAGGAGAGTAATTTTAAAATTGCTGATAATGAAGCAGAGGTAGCTTATTGGATCGGAGTACCGTTTTGGGGACAAGGGCTAATACCAGAAGCAGTAAAAGCCGTGATGAAACATGCGTATGAAGATTTAAAATTGAAAGCTTTATGGTGTGGCTATTTTGCTGACAATGAAAAATCATTTAAAGCACAGGCTAAGTGTGGATTTAAGCATCACCATACTGAAGAAAGTAAGTTCAATAAATTTTTAGGCGACTATCGGACAGAGCATATAAGTTATTTATCATATGAAGACTGGAAGCGAGAAATTTAGAATTATATGGATAAAAGTTCTATTCTCTTAAAACTACATAGCTGGATTAACTCCAATAATATGAAGGTGGAAAAACTCTTAAATATTCAATTGATATTGAAAGGATAATTCTATCTAATTTTCTTGATCAATAAAAAAGACCTAAATCAAAACGATTAGGTCTTTTTTGAATTCTGGCGGTGAGAGAGGGATTCGAACCCTCGATACGCGTAAACGTATACACACTTTCCAGGCGTGCTCCTTCAGCCACTCGGACACCTCACCAAGGCGTGCGATAGTAACTAAAAAAACGAGTCCTGCCAAGATTTAAGACGAGCTTTACAGAAAAAAAATAATAGAGGTGATAAGATTGCGCTAAAAATCATATTGGTTTAATTACACAATGCAAAATACGGCCAAAAAAGCGACCTTGCCTGCCACGGCTTTGGCAGCTCTTGGAGTGGTCTTTGGAGACATCGGAACAAGTCCGCTCTATGCCTTGAAAGAGTCCTTCCATGCAGCGCATGGGTTGGGAATTCAGCCTGAAAACGTATTAGGAATTTTATCCATTATTTTTTGGTGCTTAATGCTGATTATTAGCATCAAGTATGTCGCAATCGTGATGCGTGCAGACAACAATGGTGAAGGTGGCATTATGGCCTTACTCGCGTTGAATTTGCGTAAAGCGAAAATTGCCGACAACAAAAAAATCTACATGATTGCGATAGGCTTTATTGGGGCATCACTGTTCTTTGGTGACGGTATTATTACCCCAGCCATTTCAGTATTGTCTGCGGTCGAAGGGTTGTCTATTGCAACCGATGTATTTGACCCGTTCATTATGCCTATTGCAATTGCCATTATCGTCACGCTGTTTTTGGTGCAAAAGCACGGTACGGCATTTGTAGGTAAGTTTTTTGGTCCAATTACGCTTGTGTGGTTCTTATCTTTAGGCATCTTGGGTATTCACAGTGTCATCCAAACCCCTGTGGTACTAGGCATGTTTAGTCCGCATTGGGCGATCCAGTTTATCTATCACCATCCGATCATGACATTTTTTGTGATGGGGGCTGTGGTGTTAACAGTAACTGGTGGTGAAGCGCTATATGCCGATATGGGACATTTCGGACCAGTGCCGATTCGTCTGGCGTGGTTCTTTGTGGTATTGCCATGCTTGGTTTTAAACTACGCAGGACAGGGCGCGTTATTACTCAGAGACCCAGCGGCAATTGAAAACCCGTTCTATTTACTGGTGCCGCAGTGGGCCTTGTACCCAATGATTATTATGGCAACCATGGCAACTGTCATTGCTTCTCAAGCCGTAATTTCTGGGGTGTTTTCTCTTGCGCGCCAAGCGATTCAATTGGGTTATTTACCACGTTTAAGTATTAAACATACGTCTGAGTCCGAAGAAGGTCAGATTTATGTACCTTTCTTAAACTGGTTACTCTTAATCGCAATTATTATCTTAATTTTAATCTTCAAAACCAGCTCGAACTTGGCAAGTGCATACGGTTTGGCCGTAACTTTGACCATGCTCTGTGACACGATTTTGGTTGCTGTATTTATCTACTCGGCTTGGAAGTGGAGCCTGCCAAAAGTGCTTCTCCTGATTATTCCGTTCTTTATTTTAGAGTCGGTATTGGTTGGTGCAACTTCACTTAAAATCTTGTCGGGCGGTTGGGTGCCATTACTGATTGGTGCGATTGCGGTGACTATTTTAATGACATGGAAACGTGGCCGTGAGCTTACTTTTGCTAAGCTTGAACACGATACTTTGTCACTCGATTTGTTTGTAAAAAGTATTGGTAATAGTGTGCACTGGGTGCCAGGCGATGCTGTATTTATGACGGGTACGCCAAATGTTGTGCCACATGCCATGCTGCATAATATTAAGCACAATAAGGTACTGCATCAGCGTAATATCTTGGTCACTGTAGTGATTGAAGATGTACCGTTTGTTGCACCTGAAGAGCGTATTACGACAGAAACCTTAGCTGAACATTTCTTCCGTATTAAAATTTTCTACGGCTTTAAAGATGAAATGAATGTACCGAAAGCACTGATGCAAGCCTATGAACAATTAGGCCTTGAATATGACTTGATGCATATCAGCTTCTTTATTTCGCGTGATCGTATTGTTCACTCTGTGGGAGACGGCATGTCGCCATGGAGAGAAAAGCTGTTTATTTCAATGCAGCGTAATACCAGTCCGGTCAGTGATTTCTATCAAATTCCAACTAACCGTGTTGTTGAATTAGGTAGTCAAATCGAAATATAAAATTTGATGTAATAAAAAAACCAAGACATATGTCTTGGTTTTTTTATGGCTCGGATTATTGAGCTTGTGGCATAGGTGCATCTGCTGGTAACGCCCCATCTTTTGCCATTGGGTCTGCTGATTGGTTCGGGTTAGCAGCTGGCGGTGGAGTGTTCGGATCTTGTGGCGCTGGAGGCGCTTGGTTCGGTGCAGGTGGTACTGCATCAGTTGGTGCTGCTGGTGGCGCCATTTCACCGCCTGCTGGAGGCGCTGGTGGAACGTCCGCAGGAATAGGAGCACCTGTAGGCGCTGCATTTGTTGGTGCAGCAGAAACTTGCTGTACTTGTCCGCTATTGACTAAATCGCTAATAGAGCCTGGTTGGCCATTTACGGTTGTGGTTACTTTTACTTTAGACAAACTTTCTAAAGTATCTCCTGGCTGCACTGCTGGCTCAGCCAAAGCGGCCATACTACATAATCCCGTGATTACGCCAATACCAATAATCTTTGAATGGATCATTAAGTGGACTCCGATTATATTTTTATCCAAATTTGTGGAGCTAACCATGTCATAAGCAATCAGTGTTTTTCAACGAAAGATACGCAATTGGCGCAATTCAATAGCCAAAGGCTCTCATAATTCCAACAGATTGTTACGTAATGGGTAATGGAGTTACAAAAAAGATGACCATGTTTTAACCATTTGAAAGATAAGAGATATACTTAAAAAAGCAGGATTGTTAAGCTGCGTCTGGACAGTAGTATTGATAGAAACATGGCAAGTAAAAAACGTAGTAAAGGTACAAACTCATTCTCTATAAGTCAGCATTTTGGCAAGATTATTCTTGCTTGTATTGCTGCGGGAAGTTTTGCGATTGCTTTTGGTAGTGAAAAGATTTCGCAGTGGTTTTCACCTTTAACAACTAACTCGACTTGTCTTAATCAGTTCTATCGTGAAGTTCCACCTGCTTTAAATAAAGACAGCCTAAAAAAAGACAGTTATCCACTGTGCTTTAATGGCTTTAACGTTTTGTATTCAGGTATTTCTAAAACGCCGTTATGGTCGGCCGAGCATTTAGATGCAGAACGTTTAAGTGTCAAAATTAAACGTGAAGATAACTTCCATGAAGAAACGCGTGTTCCTCAAAAGCATCGGGCACTGTTAAGTGACTATCGTGGTTCAGGCTATGACCGTGGGCATATGGCACCTAATGGTGATATGTCAAATAAAGAATCCCAATCTGACAGTTTCTCGCTCAGCAATATGGTGCCGCAAGCACCTAAAAATAACCAAGAAGTCTGGCGTAAGCTCGAAGAAGCGACCCGTGCTATTGCCACTAAACAAAAACAAGATGTTTATGTGGTGACAGGCCCTGTTTTTGAAGGCAAACGTCTTAAAACGATTGGGCAGGGTGTGATTGTACCAACCGCAGTTTATAAAGCGGTCTATATGCCAAAAACTGGCGCAATCGGGGCTTATTACGCACCTAACAATAACTCTCTACAAGTAAAAGTCGTGAGTGTTTGCTACCTTGAGGAGCGCTTAGGCGTTAACCTATTCCCGCAGTTAACCGAGCAACAAAAGCGTAATGTCTATCGTCTACCTTTAACAGCGAGCCAAGTTAAGCCAAATCAAAAGCTAGACTATTTACACTGGGATGGTGAAAGTCAGTGTGAGCAAGACTTAAACGCTGACCAGATTCAAGCACTACAAGACCAATTTAAAAAGCAAAAAACTGGCTCTTCGGAGCCAATGGAAGCAAAAGTTCCAACAATTGATGAAGAAACCAGAAAGGCGATTGTGAAACAACTGGTAGAAGCCTTAGTGAACTATTTCTTGCAAATAATGAAATAAGCAGCTTTTTTTGATTGTTATTGCAACACCGTAATTGATTAAAATAGAATCCATAGACAGATCTGTCTATGGATCTTATTTTAATAAGGACAATAACAATGTTTGCCTCGATGTTTCTTTTTTCATTTGCAATGTCTATAACCCCAGGACCAGTAAATACTGTCATTTTATCGACCAGTTTAAATCACGGTTTAAAAAGATCGCTTCCCTATATTTCAGGCGCCACAATTGGTTTTACCTTGCTTTTAATTTTTATGGCATTTGGTCTTCAGAGTTTATTAACTCAGTTTCCTGTTGTATTAAAAATTCTTGCAGTTTGTGGAACGCTATTTGTTTGTTATATCGGGATTAAAATTATTCTTTCTGCTGCAAATATTTCTATTTCCAGTGTTCCTGTAGAGCAAATGATTATTCCTAATTTTAAAGATGGGTTCTTATTACAATGGTTGAATCCCAAAGCGTGGTTGGCTTGTGTGTCAGGCATTACCATGTTTACTAGCATTGAAAACCCGCAGTCGTTGCCGATCTTTATCGTTATTTATTTTTTCATTTGCTACGCGTGTTTGTTCTTTTGGGGGTTCTGTGGTGATAAATTTTCAGTGGTGCTCAATCAGGGCAACCGTTTGAAATATTTTAATATCTTGATGGGCGTTTTTTTAATTTTATCGGCTCTTTTAATTTTGATCGATTTTTTTTAAATTGATCGTATTACACTGTGAAGATATAACAACGAGATAAGACCTATGTTTAAGCCATTTGAAAAGGGTACAGAGTCTTCTTCAATTGAAGATTTAACATTAGAAAATGATGTCGATTGCATCAGCATTTACGGCAACTTGCAAATTACCAAAGACAAAGTCGGGTTAGAACAGGCAAAGGCATTGCAGAGCTTTTTAAATGATGTTGTGGCGGCTTTGGAAAAAGAAGAATTACCTGAGAAAATTGAACGTCCAGCTGAACAAGAAATTAATAATCCGTTTTTGTAATTTATGCATGCTATGCGTGATATTTAGTATGGTCATGCTGCCATACAGTCTTTAATACCACGTTAGATTTTATTGAATGTGTATAGACATTTTTTACTTTTGAAAGCCCAAAAGTAAACAAAAGGCTTTGTTGATCAGAGGGCACATCCATGTACCCCTGTTCAACAGGTGACATCCATGTCACCTTCCGCGATAGTAGATTACATCTAAGAAGAGTTAATCTTTATCGCCAGCTACCACCTTATAAATAATTGCCCCAATCACAGCCCCTAAAATCGGTGCTACCCAGAACAACCACAACTGACTTAAAGCAGCCGTTTCAGCAAAGAACGCAACACCTGTACTACGTGCTGGGTTTACCGATGTGTTCGTAACCGGAATACTGATTAAGTGAATGAGTGTTAAGCCTAAACCAATCGCGATAGGAGCGAAGCCAGCAGGCGCACGGCGGTCAGTTGCTCCTAAAATAATGATTAAGAAGAAAGCAGTAAGAACCACTTCAATAATGAAAGCAGAACCTAAACCAAATTTATTTGGTGATAAGTCACCAAAACCATTGGTTGCAAACCCGCCAACACCACTAAAACCTGCTTGGCCTTGAGCAATAATATAAAGAACAAATGCAGCAGCAGTCGCACCAACCACTTGCGCAACAATATACGGAATTAAATCTTTAACATCGAAGCGGCCACCGACCCAAAGGCCAACACTTACCGCGGGATTGAAATGTCCACCTGAGATATGCCCTAGAGCATAAGCACCTGTGAGTACGGTTAAACCAAAGGCAAGGGCTACACCTGCAAAGCCAATACCAAGTTCAGGGAAAGCTGCGGCTAAAACTGCGCTACCACAACCACCAAAGACTAGCCAAAACGTACCTAAGAATTCAGCAAAATATTTATTCATTGTGATTACTCATCTATTGATCTATTTTTTAATTAATGTGAAATACGTCACAAAAAATTAAGCATGTGACTATATGAAATTTTTGTTTTCAGTGTTGTTTTAATCAAGAAAAGATTTGTAAGTTTTGGTTGGTTATTCTTTGTTTAAAAAATGATCTCTCCACTGCTGTGGTGTTTGCTTGGTCCAATGTTTAAATGCTCTTTGAAAGGCACTTTGTTCTGAATAACAAAGTAAAAGCGCAATCTCTTGTAGGCTTAAATGTGGGTTTTTTAAATATTCAGTTGCCAGCATAAAGCGTACTTGTTGAACGCGCTCTTGAAAGGTGGTGCTTTGTTGTTGTAAGTGCCTTTGGAGCTGTCGAACTGATAGGCCTAATTGAGCTGCAATATATTCAATTTGATACTGATTCTTTTGCAGACTAGTCAAAATTGAATGCTGTAAACGCTGATCAAGCTGGGTCGAATTGGGTAACTGTTCTAAAAGTGCTTGGGCCTGCTGAACCAATAGTTGCTGTAAGGTGTGGTCGGCACTACTAAGCGGCTTGTGAATTTCGGTAATGGGTATAAGTAACTCTGTACCGGGCTGGCTAAAACGAACGGGACATTGAAAGTACTGCTCATAAACTCTGATATTTTTAGGGGCAGCATTTAAGAAACGCACTTCATGTAACTGCACATCTTCATGAGACATAAAAAGACGTAAGAACTGAATCACCAAGGCAATCGCGATTTCATCGGTAAGCTGGGTAGGGTGTAACTCTGGTGCCTCCCAACGAATAGAACCATATCTCCCTTGTAGCTCAACCACTAATGGGCTCCCGTCATAAATCAGACGGTGAAAGTCATGGTAACGAATTAAAGCTTCACCTAAGTTATCGCAAGAAAGAGCAAGGTAGGCAATAATGCCTAAATGTTTGGGTTGTACATATTTGGCAATTTCTAGGCCTAATCCCGGCTTTGGGTCCAGTTTATAAATCACTTCTAATAGGTCACGCCAAACCACATAGTCAAAGCGTTCCAGATTTTGGATTTGTTCTAATTGTTCAGGAATAGTTAACTCATTGGCTTCGCAATAAGCCTTTAACAGATGCCCCAGTCCTCCATATACCGAGCCTGTATAATTTTTTAGTTGTGGCATCCCTAACCACCTCTTTCTTGTCGTGATTTGTCAATGAAACCATAAATTCTGGTCAATACCTAGCATAACGAATTTTATATGCTGAATAAAAAGAAAAAGGAGTTAGGTGATGTTAAAAGGGTTTATTGCCGGAATTGCAGTAGCAAATGCATTTGAATGGGTAGCACACAAATATATTTTGCATGGTGTACACCGTGCCGGACAACCGCGCTATAGCCCAGTGCCGAAAAGTATGGAGTCGCATTGGGCACACCATCGTGAAGTCCGTAAACAACAGTTTCATGATGATTGTTATGTTGAGGGCGTTGGAAACTGGCGAACCAAAAATGAGTTAATTTCACTTGCCGTGGTGGCAACCGTTTCAAGTGCAATTTTCTACCCCTTTTCAAAAGGCATGGCACTTGCAGCTTGGTACAGTGCTGGTAATTATTATTATATTCATCGCCGTGCACATTTAGAGCCTGACTGGGCAAAGCGTAAAATTCCGTGGCATTACGACCACCATATGAACTCTAACCAAGATGCTAATTGGTGTGTGACCAAACCTTGGTTTGACTATGTGATGGGAACACGTGTGGTGTCTTCAGCAGATTTAAAAGAACAAAACCCTTGGGGGATACGGTTACCTACTGCTCTTGCTAGGCCACTCTTTCAAGCTGTAGAAAAAATCTTCCCTGCAAAATGGGTCGAGAAAAAAGAACAGCCTCAACTGGTTAGTGATGTAAATGCGATAGAGAGTGCTGCATAAAAAATTAAAGGGGCATCTTGCCCCTTTAAATATAAATAAGCTTACAAGCGCATTTCGATGCCTTGTTCAGCCAAATATTGTTTAGCTTCCGGAATTGTATATTGGCCAAAGTGGAAAATACTCGCTGCCAATACGGCATCGGCACCACCTTGTAAAATACCGTCTGCAAGGTGTTGTAAGTTACCTACACCGCCTGAGGCAATCGTTGGGATGGTCACGCGATCATTAATGGCACGCATTAACGCAATATCGTAACCTGCTTTAGTACCATCGGCATCCATACTGGTAATGAGTAACTCACCGGCACCGTAGTCAGCCATTTTCACCGCCCACTCAATGGCATCAATACCCGTTGGTTTACGGCCACCGTGAGTAAAGATTTCCCATTTATTGTCGCCAGTTTTTTTGGCATCGATCGCAACCACAATACATTGCGCGCCAAAGTGCTGAGAGGCTTCTTGAACAAATTCAGGGTTAAATACGGCAGCCGAGTTAATACTCACTTTATCTGCACCTGCATTTAATAATGCGCGAATATCTTCAACCTTACGTACACCACCACCGACAGTTAATGGCACAAATACAGTCTCGGCCATACGTTCAACAGTACGGTAAGTGGTATCGCGTCCATGATGTGTAGCGGTAATGTCTAAGAAAGTAATTTCGTCTGCACCTTGTTCGTTATAGCGTCGTGCCACTTCAACAGGGTCGCCCGCATCACGAATATCGAGGAATTGAACGCCTTTAACTACGCGTCCGTTATCAACGTCTAGGCAAGGAATAATACGTTTAGCAAGCATAGCTTTTTCCAAAAATAATCGCCGTTGGTGAAAGTTCCTACACAGGCGCTACACCTTCATGGAGGGAAGAGGTATTCTATCAAACTTCACAGATGTTTTTTGCAGGTTTTCCATGTCGGTTTATACCCCGTTGAGTTTAGATGAAGTTCGCACCTTTGCTGCACCTTATGGATTAGAGGTGTTGGAGCTGAACCCAATTCAGGGAGGTATTCAAAACACCAATTATTTTCTGGTTGATGTAAACCGCAAACAATATGTACTCACCGTGTTTGAAGAGTTAGATGCACAAGGTGCAGGCGAGCTTATTCCTGTGCTTGAGCAATTAGGTACTCATGATGTACCCGTTGCTGTGCCATTAAAGCACAGCGGCCAAGCGGTTCACTTCATTGCGGGTAAGCCTGCACAAATTGCACCACGTTTAATGGGACACCATCCCATGCAAACGACAGTAGCCCAAGTTGCTGCAATTGCAGATGCACAGGCGAAGCTACATGTAGCTTTACAAGATTTTCCGCTTGAACGCGAATATCGCCGTGATCATCAATATTGGACAGGTGTTGCTGAGCAGCTTAAACCAAATATGACTCAAGATGACCAAACGTTACTTGAGCAGGTTTATCAAGCCTTTAATGCGAAAACAGCGCAGTATTCAAATCGACCGACAGGTTTTATTCACTCAGATTTGTTCCGTGACAATACTTTGTTTGAAGGCGAGCAACTACAAGGTATTCTAGACTTTTACGAGTTAAATCAAGATGAGTTGCTGTTTGATATTGCGATTACCATTAATGATTTTTGTACCGAATATCCAGCAGCGCATTTAAACTCAGACAAAGTAGACGCTTATTTAGAGGTATACCAAAAAATTCGTGCGCTGACTTCAGATGAACTTGAATGTTTAGATGTATTCTTGGCAATGGCGGCTTGCCGTTTTTGGTCAATGCGTTTACAAGTTGCTCAAAAAAATAAAGAAGAAGGACGTACCGGCGATGACATCTTGCAAAAAGACCCGCAAGAAATGCGAGCAATGATGCAAGACCGTTTAAGCCATGTAAAAGCATAAAAGGGAATAAAGATGCGAGATCAGGGGCGTTTAGTCGAATGGTTCGACGAAAAGGGTTATGGCTTTATTCAGCCGGATGATGCTGAAAAAGAGCGAGTCTTTTTGCATATCAAAGATTTTGCACGCCCTGGACCTCGGCCAATTATTGGCTGTGCACTGGAATATCTGGTAATCCTCGATGAAAGAGGCCGTTTTCGTGCTCAGCAGGTCACTTATTTAAAGGCATCTCAAACCCGTAAGGCTTTAAAACCTGCAAAAACACAATCTTCTTTTCAGGCCAGCCCATGGTCTGCTATGCAAATGGGGATTGTGTTTTATTTCGTTTTAATGGGCATTATGAGTTTTA
Source organism: Acinetobacter sp. EKM10A (assembly GCF_011075215.1). NCBI lineage: Bacteria > Pseudomonadati > Pseudomonadota > Gammaproteobacteria > Moraxellales > Moraxellaceae > Acinetobacter > Acinetobacter sp. EKM10A. Next base: position 230,329 of record NZ_JAALLK010000004.1, read on the forward strand.
TTCATATTTTGCCGGCTTATACCTTATTGTTTGTCTTAATGATGAATGTGTTGAGTTACTGGCTATATTCACAAGATAAAGAAGCAGCGCAATTGGGCAATCGCCGTGTTCCTGAGCAGACTTTGCACATTGTCAGTTTCTTAGGGGGATGGCCAGCTGCGTGGTGGGCACAACAAAAACTGAGACATAAAACACAAAAACAACCATTTCGTAAGATTTATTTTTGTACCATATTCTTTCATTTACTTTTGATTTTGTGGCTAATTTCTCCTTTAAACGTTTTGCGGGGATCATAAAAGTAAATTGTTTTATTAAACTTGAGAGGTATAAAAATGAATAGTTCTATCGACCAAGATCCAAATCGTACTTTAACACTTATTTTATATGTACTTTATATTGTTGCCATTTTTACAGGCGGCTTACTTGCGATAATTGCTTTAATTATTAACTATGTAAAACGCTCAGATGTACAGGGTTCAATTTTTGCGAGCCACTTTACATGGCAAATCAGAACATTCTGGTGGTACTTGGCTTGGAATATTATTGCCTTTTTGCCGTTTATTTTCTTGTTCTTTACGGGTGAAAATACCGATCTATTTGCGGGTGTTGCTATCTCATCGACTGTGTTCTGTGTGGGTGTTATCGCAGCAGCATGGATCTGGATTGTATATCGTGCCATTCGCGGTTTGATTGCGTTAAATGATAACCGACCGATGTATCAATAAATCATGATTATTGAACATGTGCATTTGAGTATAAAGTCTGGGCAAAGTGAAGCATTCCTTAAGGCATTCGAGCAGGCTAAACATATTGTTTATCCAATGGAAGGCTTTAATGCTGTCCAACTGATTAAGCATGCAACCGATCCCCATCATTATATTTTAATGATTTTCTGGGATGAAATTGAAAATCATACAGAAGGGTTTAGAAAGTCGGAGGCTTATCAAGAATGGAAAAAATTGCTTCATCCATTTTATGATCCAATGCCGACAGTTGAGTACTACGAACCCTCTATTTTATTAAAGAAAAATGATATATAAAAAAGAGAGCGTTAAGCTCTCTTTTTTATTCTCGAACTCTTTTGTTTTTCTTAATAGGCAGCTTAATTTTTAACTCACTGACTAAAACACCTAAGACCACTAAAGCACCCCCAAAAAGGGCAATAACTGGTAAACGCTCACCTGCAATTCGACCAATAATACCTGCCCAAACAGGTTCTCCTGCATAGATAATTGCAGCACGCGAAGGGTCAACTACACGTTGAGCCCAGTTCATTACAAATTGAATGAGTGCACTTGCTAAGCCTAATGCGACGGCAATGAGTACTAGGGGCCATGAAAATGCTGGAACTGTATGTTCACCTACTATAGGCATAATGGTAAAAGAAAGTAGAGAGGCGACACCAAGTTGAATAATGGTGACGCGACGCAAATTTACCTTTCCAGCAAAGTAGCTAATAAAAATAATTTCTAAGGCAATCGCAAAGGCGCCGAGCACTGTTAAAAGCTGTCCAAAACTCAAGGAAATTTGCTTAAAACCATTACCCGTCAATAAAACAAGGCCAGTAAAAGCAAGAGCTGCTCCCACCCAAGTCATGATATGTGGAATTTTTCTAAAAATGAGCCACATTAAAATAGGAACAAGCGGAACATACAGCGCCGTTAAAAAAGCTGATTCACTACTCGGAATAGTTTGCAGGCCGATTGTCTGCGTGCCATAGCCCGCTGCAATGACAAGGCCAATTACACTGCCAGCGCCCAAGTCTTTTAATGTAATGCCTTTCATGCTCTTTAATGAAATAAGTAATAGCGTTAAGGCAGCTACGGCAAAACGGCAGCCGACAAAAAACATAGGTGATGAAAAATTCAGTGCGTACTGCACAGTAAGAAATGTTCCACCCCAAATGACCGTAATCAAAATGAGAGCTAATTGAGGAACTTTGCTTGAACTCAGATAAGTTGGTGACATACTCAAACTAAAGGGAATTGTGCAATATACTGCACATATTGCGCTATTCTTCTGTTTTGTGCAATATATTGCTCAAATTTTCTTTATTCATCTATTTTATGAGCCAGTCGAGTAGCGTTTTACAACATGTAGGCACAAATATCCGTTCATTAAGAGATGAGCGCAGTTTAAGCCAACAGGACTTGGCTGATCGGGCAAGTGTAAGTAGACGTACCATTGCTGCTTTGGAAACAGGCCAAGTCAACATTAGCTTAGCTAAACTCGATGCGATTGCGGCAGTATTGGGAGTAGATTTTAGAACAATTGTGAGTGCGCCTGAGCTAAAAGAACATGCCCTAGTAAATGCACTCGCTTGGCAAGGTGAAAAGGAAGAAAGCAAGGCAACTTTTCTTGCTTCAGTTCCTTCCCGTTCTCAAGTTGAACTTTGGACATGGTCTTTGGCTGTTGGGGAGTCTTATGTTGCTGAAGCCGATGCCGAAGGATGGCAAGAACTGATTTATGTGTTAGAAGGCGAATTGACCATACAATTTACAGACAGCTCAGAAACTATTGCGGCTGGTTCATCTTTTATTTTTGCCAGTTCAGTGACTTATACCTATATCAATAGCGGTAGCCAAGTACTTAAATTTATTCGTAATGTGGTGTATTGATTCGGAATATATTTTCATATCAGCAATAAAAAAAGAGCCTAAAACGGCTCTTTTTTACATCTTAAAAATTAAAGACGGTTTTCATCTAACAAAAGCTGAGCTTCACGAAGGTTTAAAGTACCTTCATAAATTGCACGGCCTGTGATTGCACCTAAAATACCCGGTTGGCCTTTTAAGTTACGAACGTCATCAAGGTTGGTTACACCACCTGAAGCAATGACTGGTAAGCCTGAGTATTGAGCCAAGTTTACAGTTTGCTCAACATTTACACCTTGCATCATGCCGTCACGCGCAATGTCTGTATAAACAATGCTAGACACGCCTGCATCTGCAAAGCGTTTTGCTAAATCAGTTGCTTTCACGTCGGTAACGTTTGCCCAACCGTCAGTTGCAACCATACCATTCATGGCATCAATACCAACAATGATGTGGCCTGCAAAGCGTTTACATGCTTCTTCTACAAATTCAGGCTCTTGAACGGCTTTAGTACCGATAATGACAAACGTCACACCAGCTTCTAAATAGTGTTCAATGGTTTCTAATGAGCGGATACCGCCACCAATTTGAATTGGTAATTCTGGCTGAGCTTTTGCAATTGCTTCAACAACAGGTTTATGAATAGGCGTACCTGCGAAAGCACCATTCAAATCGACCAAATGCAAACGTCGTGCGCCTTCATTTACCCAATGCTGGGCAGTTGCAACCGGATCGTCAGAGAAAACGGTATCGTCTTCCATACGCCCTTGTTTTAAACGCACACATTTACCATCTTTCAGGTCAATTGCTGGAATGATTAGCATGCTTTCGCTCCTTGCTTCATCATGTTTATGAAATTGTGCACATCTTAGCAAAGTATTGATCAATCGCTAAGCCTTAGAAAAGACTTTTATAACTTTACCCTTGAAGTGCGGTTTGAATTTTTTCAGAAATATGTATCGGTAATACTTTTCTTTTTTTAAGCTCGAGAAATACCAATAGGGCAGCATAGGCGTCAGCAGCTGCATAACTGATTTGTTGCGAAGTAAGCGGTTTTCGCGCCCAATTTGAAGTTCCGACTTTCTTCGACTTGGCAAGATACTGACCAAGTAATAGTGCTACGGCTTTTTGTACGCCCATTTGTTGTTTAAAACCAAAGTGGCTAAAACCTTTAGCAAGGTCAACGCAGCTTTCAAGTTCTATGCCTTTTTTGTGAAAAATATGCTTATCATTTTTAAGCCCAAAGCCGACTTTAATTTGTTTTGGATTAGACAAAATGGGCTGTAAAAATTTTAAAGTCGATGAATTGACATGAAATAAATAGGCTTTGTGTTCTGTAGCCAGCTGAATCAAATGTGGGCCAGTTGATACTTCACCTACCTGAAAAGTAGGTTTAGATTCAGAATCAAATCCTAAAAAGGTCGCTGCTTTTAATTCTTCTTCAATAGTTTTGCATTGCTCGCTATTTTCAATCACCACAATATTTTGATAGTTAAGATTTTCAAAAGGAGGGAGCTGCTGAATAGAAGTTTTATCAAGAAGGGCAGAGGCTTCAGACATATTTAACAGCGTACAAATGAATAAGGCTATTCACTTTATATATGAATAAAGCCTAGAGAACTAGGCTTTATGTACATCTTTAAAAATTATTCAGACTGAGATGGGCTACCAATTACAATACTTTCGCTTTTCTCGACATAACCTTCATAGGTCGGAGCCATAATTACGGCAATAACACCAAAAATTAATGCAAGGGGAATAAGCACAATATAAATCCAGCCTAAAACACGCTCCCAGCTTGGCGTTGGACGCTTAGGTCCATAATCATTAGGACCTTCAGTTCCTTTTGCACAGAATAAATAAATGGCAAGGCCAATATTCACGACCGGTACTAGCATCAGTAAAGAGAGCCACCCTGTATTATTGCGGTCATGCAAACGGCGGATGGTAAATACGAAGTTAATATAAATACCGACTATATAAAGAATTGCTATACAGATTAAGCCAGGTGTAGAAAAGTCTGGGGTACCTTCAGGGTTTGTAAAACCAAAAGTAAACATAATAAGTAGAATGGCGGTAACAAGGACTAGCGTAAATAAGAATGTCCAAGCTGCATAAGAGAGTCGTCCAAAACGACCATTTGCCTTAAACGGTGAATCTTGTTGAAGTGGTTGATTTTCAAAAGGTGAATTCATTGTGTTTATCCTAATCATTTGATTTTATTTAAAAGTATGAATATTCAATATTTTGTTGAATAAAATATCATTCTATAAATGATTGGTTATTATTATAAATAAAAAAACAGATCAGGCTATCTTGACCTGATCTGTTTTAGTTTTTGAATTGAATTAAATATTCCATTCCACAAAGTTTTTCAGTAACTGCAAACCAGCAGTGTGACTTTTCTCTGGGTGGAATTGAGTCGCGAATAAATTATCTTTGTGAATTGCTGTGCAGAAGTTCACGCCATACTCACATGTTGCAGCCACAAGATTTTCATCTTTAGGTTCAACATAGTAGCTGTGTACAAAGTAAAAGCGAGCATCTTGTTCAATGTTGTTCCACATCGGGTGGCTTGGGTCCATTTGGTGAACTTGGTTCCAGCCCATGTGTGGGACTTTTAAACCTTCCATTTGAGGGAAGTGTTTTACTATCCCGTCAAAAATACCCAAGGCATCTACACCGCCGTTTTCTTCTGAGCTTTGTAGTAGTGCCTGCATGCCTACGCAAATTGCAAGAACAGGTTTATTAAAAGCTGCTTTGCGTACAACTTCATCAATCCCTGCTTCACGCATGCCTTGCATACAGTCACGCATTGCCCCAACACCCGGGAAAACAATTTTGTCGGCTTGTGCAATTAATTTTGGATCATTTGTCACATCGACGGTTGCACCTACATATTCAAGTGCTTTAGCGGCTGAGTGCAGATTACCCATGCCATAATCAAGCAATGCGATACGTGTCATTAGAGGCTACCTTTTGTCGATGCAATCGTGTTTTCAGCACGTGGATCAATTTCACATGCCATACGTAAAGCACGAGCTAGTGCTTTAAATACACTCTCGATTTGATGGTGGCTATTTTTACCTTTCAAGTTATCGATGTGTAAGGTCATAAGCGCATGGTTTACGAAACCTTGGAAAAACTCGGAAAATAAATCTACGTCAAAGGTACCAATGCGCGCGCGAGTAAATGGAATATCCATAAATAAACCCGGACGACCAGACAAATCTACAACCACACGAGATAAAGCTTCGTCTAATGGTGCGTAAAAATGCCCATAACGACGTAAACCTTTTTTATCACCTAAAGCTTGTGCAAAAGCTTGTCCAAGCGTGATACCGCAGTCTTCTACGGTATGGTGATCATCAATCTCTAAGTCTCCATCACAATGAATATCGATATCAAATAAGCCATGTCGCTTGATTTGATCAATCATATGGTCTAAAAATGGAACTCCGGTGTTTAGTGTGCCTTGACCAGTACCATCGAGATTTAAACGAACTCGAATTTTGGTTTCATTGGTATTTCTAACCACTTCACTGATACGTTGCGTCATGGACACGTTCCTCAAAAAACGTCAAAAATGATTGGATGTTAACGACAATTTCGCTGTGACGAATTCGTGACAGCATCATAGTTTGCTCAGGAGGGTTAATCAATGCCTATTACCGTACATGCTTATAGTTCTCTAGATAATTCAGAGATCCGCGATCAGCTTGAGCGACTGTATGACACAAGTCCGGAGTTTGGTGACGGGCACGATGCGATTGAACAACTTGAACAAGATTTACAACAGTATACCACGCTATACACTGCCGAATTTAACACCAAAATTATAGGTGCAATCTGGTGTTCAGGACAAGGTGAAAGCAAAGTGCTTGAGTATATAGTTGTACACCCTGCAAATCGTGGACGTGGAGTAGCAGAGCGTCTAGTTGAAGAAGCTTGTCGTATAGAAGAAGCAAAAGGCGTTAAAATTTTTGAGCCAGGTTGTGGTGCAATTCATCGCTGCTTAGCTCATATTGGTAAATTGCACAGTTAAAAACTTATTTTTAAGGCACTTGTGATTTAAAATTAAACACTTGTTACAAAAAATGCGGAAGTTGCTTGACGTCCTCCTATAAACATTGTTTAATACGCCCACTTCGGCGTGATAGCTCAGTTGGTAGAGCAACGGATTGAAAATCCGTGTGTCCCCAGTTCGATCCTGGGTCTCGCCACCATTATTTGTGTTTTCAATCCCTGATCCCATCAGGGATTTTTTTTGAGTATAAAAAATACTCATTTAAATCAAAAACTCAGGATAATTGTTGACTATTGTTCTGAGATACGGCTTAATACAGGCCATCGGCGTGATAGCTCAGTTGGTAGAGCAACGGATTGAAAATCCGTGTGTCCCCAGTTCGATCCTGGGTCTCGCCACCATATTCGAAAAAGCCCCATACTTTAAGTATGGGGCTTTTTTCATGCCTATTTATTTGATACGTGAGTAGAATGACTTCACCTGTGTATAACCCTCATTTTATCCACAAGTAAAGTGAGTTATCCCAAGGTCTGGCTTTATTTCCTAAAGGCTCTTCATTTGAAAAGGCGCCTTTAGTCATGAGGGTTGTCACTAATAAGACGTTTTCCTAAACATACCGCTTCTACTTCGTCATAGCCGAGCTGCTCGTAAAAATTCAATACATTCAGATTATCTTTACGCACTAATAATTGTAATTTGGGGCAGCCACGCGCCATAAGCCGCTTCTCAAGCTGTTGAACAAGCGCTGTGGCTATTCCTAGGCGTTGTTGATGGGGGTGAACAGCCAGATAATTAATCCAGCCTCTATGGCCGTCGTAGCCGCCCATAAGCGTGCCAATCAGTTGCTCATCCTTAATAGCAACGAGGAATAAATCATCCTGCTGCGAAACTTTCCTAAAAATATCCGTTTCAGGGTTATTCCAAGGGCGAGTTAGGCCACAGCTTTCCCATAAATTGACCACATCATCCAGATCTGCATTTGTAAATTGGCGAATAATGAACATATGGATTTCTACTTTTTGTTTTGATGTATTGAAAAGATAAAATAAAAATTCGAACTTGAGCAGTAGTTTGTGAATAATTTACACAAATAAAAAAGCACCCCCGTAGGAGTGCTTAAATTAAAAGTATGTCTTAAGCTGATTTTGCAACTGGTGTTGGTTGAAGCATTTGGCCTGTTTCTTCAAAGTTTGCATGCCAAGACAATGCTTCACGAAGTAAGTGAGGTGTATGTCCGCCTTTAGCACATGCACGATCAAAATAGTCATTTAATGCATCACGGTAAAGCGGGTGTACGCAGTTGTCGATAATAGCGCGAGCGCGTTCACGAGGTGCTAAACCACGTAAGTCTGCTAAACCTTGCTCTGTCACTAAAATATCAACGTCGTGTTCACTGTGGTCAACGTGGCTCACCATTGGCACGATAGAAGAAATATCGCCGCCTTTAGCGATTGATTTGGTTACAAAGATTGCCAAGTGCGCATTACGAGCGAAGTCACCTGAACCACCAATACCGTTCATCATTTTAGTACCGCACACGTGAGTTGAGTTCACGTTACCGTAAATATCAAACTCAAGTGCAGTATTAATACCGATAATACCTAAACGACGTACAAGCTCAGGGTGATTAGAAATTTCTTGTGGACGAAGCACTAATTTGTCTTTGTAAGCTTCGATATTGCCAAAAACTTTTTCACCACATTTTGCTGAAAGCGTAATTGAACTACCAGAAGCAAATTTCATTTTGCCTGCATCAATTAGTTCAAAAGTACAGTCTTGTAGTACTTCTGAGTACATGATGAGGTCTTCAAAATTAGAATCTTTTAAACCTGTCAGTACAGCATTTGCAATCGAACCGATCCCTGCTTGGAGTGGACCAAGGTTCTTCGGTAAACGACCTTCAGCCACTTCTTTTTCAAAGAATGCGATAAGGTGATTGGCAATGCCTTGAGTCTCATCATCCGGTGGAGTGACTGTCGATGGAGAGTCATGTGTATCGTTAAAGACAATACCAACAATTTTCGAAGGATCGATTTGGATAGCTGTTGTACCAATACGTTCATCCACTTTTGTTAATGGAATTGGCGTACGTGTTGGACGATAAGTTGGAATATAGATATCGTGCAAACCTTCAAAGCTTTCGCTTAAAGAAGTGTTGATTTCAACAATTACTTTTTCGGCAAAAATTGCAAAACTTGCAGAGTTACCAACAGAAGTTGTTGGAATAATGCCACCATCTTCAGTAATCGCAATTGCTTCAATGACCGCAACATCTGGACGTTTAAGTTGCTGGTTACGCATTTGCTCAACAGTTTCTGACAAGTGTTGGTCAATAAACATGACTTCGCCGTTGTTAATTGCGCGGCGTAAAGTGTTATCCACTTGGAATGGCATGCGACGAGATAAAACACCTGCTTCCGTGAGTTGTTTGTCTAAGTCATTACCTAAGCTAGCACCCGTAATTAACGTGATTTTTAACGGATTCTTTTTTGCAAGCTCTACAAGTGCTTGTGGAACAGCTTTAGCTTCACCGGCACGAGTAAAACCACTCATACCAACGGTCATTCCATTTTCGATGAATTGCGCAGCTTGTTCAGCACTGATGACCTTGTCATGAAGAGAAGCTAGGCGAATACGACTTAAAGACATTGGACATCCTCAATATTGTCAAAACATACCGGATTTTAGCTATGAAAAAATGAAAAGTGCATAGGTGTTAGGCTAAGGTCTAATTTTTTAAATAAATGCGGGTATAACTTATTTTTATGATTTTTAATATATTGATTATTATTGGCTTTTTTGAGGTTTAAAATAGCGCTTTAAATGTTCAATTGCTCAAATTAAAAGCGCTCACTTAAAGTTTGTTTGATTTTTTCTAAAGGATTGTGCGTTGTATTTTCTTCAGGGGCGGGTTTTGGAATTGGTAAAGAAATAATTACCTCTAAACCGCCTTGTTCACGATTGTGAATCTGGATTTCACCTTGGTGAATATCGACAATACGTTTAACAATGGCAAGACCCAAACCGCTTCCCTGAATCGTTCTAGCCGAGTTGCCTCTTACAAAAGGCTGCATTAATTCTTCAATTTGATCTTCTGGAATGCCTTCACCATGGTCAGCAACCGTAATTAAAATATGTTCATTTTCAACCTTTGCACTGAGTTCGATCGGTTCAGCACCATAACGCTTTGCGTTATTAATGAGGTTGGCAATAAGTCGTTTTAAAGAGAGGCTGCGTGCAGGAATAATGGGAACATCCTGCATGTTAAAGCGAATATCAAGGGGTTTAAACTGAACCACCAATTCTTGTAAAAGAATATTGATATTAGTGTCTTTTAATTCCTCATCTGAACCATCGCGCATATATGAGATGAACTGATTTAGAATCGCATCCATATCATCTACGTCATAAACCAGACCTTCACGTAGAAACTCATCAGGTAGCATCTCTGCAGTTAAACGAATACGTGTGAGAGGAGTCCTTAAATCATGTGAAATTCCCGCTAGCATGATTCGTCTTTCACGCTCCGTTTGTTCAAGCGTATATACCATACGGTTAAACGCTTGGTTTACTTGGCGAATTTCTAAAGGGCCATGGTTAGTATCTAAATAAGGTGCAGTTCCAGACTTACTGTATTCGTTGGCAGCATTTTGCAAACGACGTAATGGTCGGTTCATTTGTCGAACCAAAATTAAAATAATGATGGCCGAAACTAATGGGACACCCACAACCCAGCCTACCAGTAGCTCGGGGCTATAGTTGGCATAGGTTTTTAAAGGTTCACGAACCCAGTTACCATGCATTTCTGGCGTTTGAATCCAGATACGTGGGCTAGGTTTAAATTGGAAATAGACAGTAACGTCTTTTGCGCCAATTTCATTTGCCAGTTTTTGCTCAACTTGGTTGGTAAAAAACTCGGCAATAATTTTATCGCGGACACTTGGATATTCTTTGGGGTTCGTGACATATTCAATGCCAACCCGATTGCGTAACCATGTGTCGACGTCAACTTCGCTATCGCGATGAAAAATACGAATATTAGGGTTATTTACCAGTTCTAGTTCAACTGCTAGATAGCGCGCATGTTGCTGAATTTCAGGTAAATAGAGGGTTCGCCAAAAAAACCACAATGACATAAATAAGCTAAAGAGTACTACCAGCAGTACCAAAATTGTGGTACGCATGGCCGCAGAACGTGGCTTAATCTTGTCGAGAAAACGTTCCCATCGGGTCCGTTTACGCTCTGAGTACGCAACGTAGTCGGTAAAGGTTTGCGGTGGTATTGGCTCTAAACTCACTCTATTTTATCTCAAGCTTATTCAGCACCATCCGGAACAAACACATAGCCTACGCCCCATACAGTTTGAATGTAACGTGCACGTGCCGGGTTATCTTCAATTAAGCGGCGTAGACGAGACACTTGAACATCAATAGAACGTTCCATTGCACCCCATTCACGGCCACGAGCCAAGTTCATGAGCTTGTCGCGTGTTAAAGGTTCACGTGGATGCTGTACCAAAGCTTTTAATACGGCAAATTCACCTGTAGTCAATGTAACGATTTGACCCTCACGAGTCAGTGTACGTGTAGATAAATCTAGAGACCATGGGCCGAAGCTAACCACTTCAACTTGTTGGCTTGGCGCACCCGGAACTTCACGTACCTGACGACGCAATACTGCGCGAATACGTGCTAAAAGTTCATTTGGGTTAAATGGTTTTGGTAAATAGTCATCTGCGCCGGCTTCAAGACCAGCAATACGGTCAGAGTCACTACCACGTGCAGTTAACATGATAATTGGAGTATCAATATTTGACTGACGTAAACGACGACAAATACTTAAACCATCTTCAACGGGCAACATAAAGTCGAGCACGATAAGTGAAAATAACTCACGTTGTAATAAACGATCCATTTGTGAGGCATCATGGGCAGTTTTTACAACAAAGCCTTTATCTTCCAAAAAACGTTGCAAGAGGGTACGTAAACGCACATCGTCATCGACCACTAAAATGCGCTCGACACGATCCGTTTCGTTATGTACGGTTTCAGGATGTTCAGCAGGTACAACTAAACTCATGATGTACTCCCTTTTAAAGTCATAATTTATATATTATTGGATCGGTTAGGCTTATTGCCAACAAGCCCTCAGTATAATGCCGATGTTCTTGTTAAGACTATGTATCAATTTGCTCAAAATTACAATTTTCGTAGGGGCTTGAAACCAAAAAACAACATCTTATGCCCATAATTTAGCAAAGCCTTAAAGAAAAACTCAAATATTTGGCTATTTACCTCTTTCTCATCAATTAAATTCTAATAAATATTTGTTTCAAATAAATTATTTTAAAAATGAGTTTCGGTTTTTAAGTTCTAATTTTTAATTTATTCATTTGTGGTTTAAGTATGAGAACTTAATAATTTATTTAGAAAGATAAGAAAAACTATATTTTGATCGTTCTGGCAATGTATCAATATGTTCTTTTTCTCATAATTTATATTAAAAATTTTCTTTAATTAAAGAAGAATCTATAAATTTCATATTTTTTAAAAGGTAAAAGGCTAGCTTAAAGGCCCAAATGAGTCACAGAAAAAACTTTTTTACAGCCATAAGAATGTGAAAAATTCATAGTCAATACAAAAAAACGTTTTGAATACGCAAACAAGTGTGGATTTTATGGTCTTGGTCTTTATAATCAGTGCTTTTAAACTTTATCCTTGTGGGATCAAACACGATGACTGACTTAGTTCAGCAGTTGGCAAGTGAGCTTGCCGTACGTCCAAACCAAGTAGAAGCTGCCATCCGCTTAATTGATGAAGGTGCCAGTGTTCCATTCATTGCCCGTTACCGTAAAGAAGTAACACAAGGTTTAGATGATACGCAGTTACGCCAATTAGATACTCGTTTAGCGTATTTACGTGATTTATATGAGCGCCGTGAAAAGGTCATTCAGTCATTGCAAGAACAGAATAAATTGAATGATGACTTGTTGGCGCGGGTGAATGCAGCCGAAACAAAAAATGCTTTAGAAGAAATTTATGCGCCGTACCGTCCTAAACGTACGAGCAAATCTTTCAAGGCAAAAGAAGCGGGCCTTGGACCAATTGCCGAAAAAATTATTTCAGAACAAATTGATCCGACAGAAGCATTGGCTGGTTTTAGTCATGAAGACTATCCGGACGTTGAAAGTCAATTAGACGCAATCCAGCATATTCTGATTGATGACTGGGCACAAAACATTCCTCTTACTACAGAATTAAAAGCGACTTTTGCAAAAACAGCAGTGTTAAAAAGTACTGTTGCATCTGAAGAGAAGAAAGAAGTGGGCAAAAAGTTCCGCGATTACTTTGAATTCTCGGAAGGCCTAAACAAATTACCATCACATCGTTTATTGGCGATGTTACGTGGCCGCCAAGAAAACGTACTCGGTTTAAAAGTTGATGGCGAAGATGATGCACCATTGGCTCGTATTGAAACTGAATACAACCTTGATCAGGTTCAGCCACAAACACGTCAAGATTTTTTAAAACAAACTGCAAAATTATTCTGGTTAGGTAAAGTTCGTCCTCAAATCGAGCATTCATTACTTACAGAAAAACGTCTTGCTGCTGAAGCAGAAGCAATGCAGGTGTTTGCTGAAAATCTTCGTCACTTATTGTTATCAGCGCCAGCTGGTAGCCGTACGACTTTGGGTGTTGACCCTGGTATTCGTACTGGTGTGAAACTAGCTGTGGTAAGCGAAGCTGGTGATGTACTTGCACATAGTACGATTTATCCATTTGCGCCTAAAGAAGATAAAGAAGGCTCAATTGCTGAGCTTGCACGTCTATGTCGTGAATACAATGTCGAGCTTATTGCTATTGGCAATGGTACTGCGAGCCGTGAAACAGAAGCTGTTGTAGCTGAAATGATGGCTGCAAATACAGATCTTAAATTAACTCGCGTAACCGTAAGTGAAGCAGGCGCCTCTGTTTACTCTGCAAGTGAACTTGCTGCGGCGGAACTGCCAGAGCTTGATGTTTCAATCCGTGGTGCAGTTTCTATTGCGCGCCGTTTACAAGACCCGCTTGCTGAGCTTGTTAAAATTGATCCGAAGTCGATTGGCGTAGGTCAATATCAACATGATGTGAACCAAACTGGTTTAGCAAAAACACTTGATGCAGTTGTAGAAGACTGTGTAAACGCTGTTGGGGTAGACGTAAATACTGCTTCACCAGCAATCTTGGCTTATATTGCAGGTTTGAATAAAGCAATTGCACAGCAAATTGTTGAATACCGTAAAGAGCATGGCCGTTTTGACACACGTCAGGCACTTAAAAATGTACCGCGTCTTGGCGAACGTACTTTTGAACAGGCTGCTGGTTTCTTGCGTATCCAAAATGGTTCAGAGCCATTAGATGCATCTGCTGTTCACCCTGAAAGTTATGGTCTTGTTGAGAAAATTGTTGCAGCAAAAGCTACAACGGTAAAAGATATTATTGGTAATACCGAAATTATTCGTCAGGTTAAAGCAGAAGAGTTTGTTGATGACAAATTCGGTTTGCCAACTATTCAAGACGTTTTAGCAGAACTTGAAAAACCGGGCCGTGACCCTCGTCCAGAATTCCGCACAGCTAAATTCCGTGAAGACATTACTGAAGTTGCTCAGTTGACTGAAGGTATGCAGCTTGAAGGTGTTGTGACGAATGTGACGAATTTTGGTGCCTTTGTTGATATTGGTGTGCATCAAGATGGTTTGGTTCATATCTCTGAATTAGCCAATGAGTTCGTTTCTGACCCGCATAAAGTGGTAAAACCAGGTCAGATCGTACAAGTGCGTGTTATGCAGGTTGATGTTGAACGTAACCGTGTGAACTTGAGTATGCGTGCAGAAGGTGCGGCACCTGTGAAAGCACAGCGTCCACCACGTCGTGAGCAAAATAACGAACAGCGTTCTGAGCGTAAACCACAAGGTAAACGTCCACAACCGCGTAAAGATCAAGTTGAACGTCCGCAGCGTAGTAAGCAAGAAAAACCACAAGAGCAAAAAATTGGTGGTTTTGGTGCATTATTATTGCAAGCAGGAATTAAGGGTTCTAAATAAGAGCCTTTAGAGAACTTAAAAAAGCCTCCTAAACGGGAGGCTTTTTTTATTGTTTCTAAATCGTCTTCTAAATGGCTAGCGCTATGTTTTATTAAAACATCACGCTCATAAAGATGAGGTGAATCTTAAGATCAACAAAAACGTCGTGAAATCTACAATCAACTATACAACGTTATAGCATAACTCAACTTTAACCCGATTCAGTTGTCAGACAATATCGATAAAGCCTTGAAGTAAGTTCCTCACTTTCAGGCAGTTACATTAAAAATTGATTGTTTTTTTATATTATAAATGGTTGTTTTTATGCCGGCTTTAGAACTGAAAAATAGATTTCACGTAAACGACCTCCTTTCGGGAGTGGTCGTATTTCTCGTGGCTTTACCCTTATGTTTGGGTATTGCCTTAGCCTCAGGTGCTCCAATTATTTCTGGCATTATTGCTGGAATAGTGGGTGGAATTATTGTTGGCCTGCTGAGTGGCTCTCACATCAGCGTTTCTGGCCCAGCAGCAGGGTTGACTGCGGTCATCCTTGTACAACTCGATCAATTAGGCGGCAATTATGCCGCCTTTTTATTGTGTATTGTATTTGCAGGAATTTTACAAATTCTGTTTGGTGTATTTAAGTTGGGTTTCTTTGCCAACTTTATTCCAAACAATGTCATTTTAGGATTATTGGCAGCCATTGGTGCCATTCTGATTGTGACACAGTTACCTTATTTATTTGGGTTGACTGATTTTTCATGGAAAGAAGTTTGGACTGCTACACCGGATACGTTTATCCAAAAATTTGATGCTGGAGCAGCATTGATTGGACTGTTGAGCTTATTTTTAATTTTAGCTTGGGACAGTAGCCCACTTAAAAAGTTAGCGTTGCCTTCTGCCTTAATTGCCGTGGTACTCGCAGCAGTTTTTAACTTTGTTTTAATAAGTATTGGTTCTTCATGGGCTGTGCAAAGTAATAATTTGATTCAACTACCAAATATATTACAAGCACCAGAAGAGGTATTGGTTTTTCCTGACTTTAGCTATTTAGCTGAACCATTAATTTATACCGGAGCCATTACACTTGCGATCGTGGCATCTTTAGAAACATTACTAAATTTAGAAGCGGCCGATAAGCTTGATCCTCAAAAGCGTTCATCTCCACCTAATCGTGAGTTATGGGCGCAAGGAGCAGGTAATATTGTGTCGGGTTTAATTGGCGGAATGCCAGTGACCTCAGTGATTGTCCGTAGTTCTGTAAATGCCAATACAGGTGCACGTAGTAAATGCTCAACCATTATTCACGGTGTGTTGTTACTGCTTGCCATTCTATTTTTTGTCCCACTCATGAACATGATTCCTTTGTCTGCACTTGCAGCAATTTTGATCGTGACTGGTTTTAAACTGACTCATCCAAAGTTATTCAAACAGCTTTACCAAAAAGGTTGGAGACAGTTTTTACCATTCATTATTACCTTGGTTGCAATCTTGTTGACAGATTTATTAACCGGAATCTTGGTGGGGCTATTTACCAGTAGTGCATTTATTTTATATGGCAACTTCAATAAAGGTGTTCGTGTTTATAAAGAAAAGCATTTACATGGAATCGTGACGCGTATTGAGCTTCCTTCACAAGTGACTTTTCTGAATCGTTCCGCGCTCATTTCTGCCTTGGAACATGTTCATAAAGATCAACAGTTGATTATTGATGCCACTCAATGTGATTCGATTGATCCGGATATTTATCAAGTCATTCAAGACTATCAAAATGAGACGGCAGTTAAACGCCAAGTCGACCTTAAGCTTATTGGATTTAAGCAGCACTATGAAGAGGTAGATGATGCGGTACTGGATATCTACATTAGTACGAGAGATCTACAACGTAAATTAAGTCCACAGCAAGTCATTACTTTACTTAAAGAAGGAAATGAACGTTTCGTTAAAAATGAGCGCTTGCAACGTGATATTTATCGCCAAATTCGTGTTACTGCAGATGAAGGCCAGCACCCAATTGCTGCCGTTTTGGGCTGTATGGACTCACGTGCTCCAACTGAAATGATTTTTGACGTGGGTATTGGTGATCTATTTAGTTTAAGGATTGCAGGTAATATTGCAGGTCAAAAGGTATTAGGCTCGCTTGAGTTTGCTTGTCAGGCCAAAGGCTCAAAAGTCATTTTAGTTTTAGGTCATACTGACTGTGGTGCAGTGACTAGTGCATGTCAGTTACGCTTACAGCAAAAACAAATCTCCGATGTCAAAGAGATGCCGCATATTCAATATGTGCTTGGTCCGCTCATGCATTCGGTAGAAAGTGTATATGACATTATGCAACCCCGTGAATTAAACAAGACCTTCGTAAATCAGGTAACTGCTATGAATGTTCACTACAATATCCAATATATTATTAATAACAGTACGGTACTTAAAGACTTACTGGATCGTGGTGAAATAGCGATTGTTGGCGCGATTTACGATGTTAAAACAGGGCATGTCGAGTTTTTAGATGCGTAAATAGAACCAAATAAAAAAGCGCCTTTCATGAGGCGCTTTTTTATTTAAGCTTGCTGAATATTTTAAATTACCAATGCTCACCAGGGAAAATGCGTGCATATGCTTTTTGCACCCAGTTAAGTTTTTCAGCTTTTTTGCCTTTTGCGGCGTCTGAACTTGGAAACAGACGGAAACCAATCGACATAAACATATTGTTAATGCCAGGCGCCACTGAATAGGTCATAGAAGCCAAACGGCCTAAGTTAGTTGCAATACGTTTTGGACGTTTCACAATCGCATAAGCAATTAAATCGGCTGCTTGCTCAGGTGAGAGAGTCGGTACATATTTATAAATCTTGGTCGGCGCAATCATTGGTGTACGCACTAAAGGCATGTAAATTGAAGTAATTGCAATTTTATGTGCATGAACTTCTGCCGATAGACAACGGCTAAATGCATCAAGCGCAGCTTTAGAAGCAACATAAGCCGAGAAGCGGGTTGCATTTGCTAATACACCAATCGAACTAATATTAATAATTTGCCCATCTTTGCGTTGAATCATGTGAGGCAAAATATTGAGCACTAAACGTACAGCGCCAAAGTAGTTCAATTGCATAGTACGCTCAAAGTCGTGGAAACGGTCATAAGACTCATGAACGGCACGACGAATAGAGCGACCTGCGTTATTAATTAAAATATCAATATGGTCAACAGAAGCTAAAATCTCTTTAGAAACCTGATCAATCATTTCCATGTCATTCAGATCACATGGGAAAATTGATGCCTGACCGCCACGGCTTTCAATATCTGCTTTGACTTCTTCTAATGTTTCTTGAGTACGGGCAACCAGTAAAACATGCGCACCAGCGTCAGCAAGTTTATTGGAAATCGTTAAACCGATTCCACTTGAGGCGCCTGTCACTAAGATGACTTTACCTTGTACCTTTTCCTGGAACAGAGCTTCTAATTTTTTATTCACAGCATTTTACCTAAGTAGGGGCAGGGGCTATTTATTCCGGTATGTAATTTTTATTTTTACAACCGTTGGTTCATCCTGATGAACTCCTAAATATTGCCTTATCTTAATAGATGTTTAAAAATTGTCTAGTATGTAAATATATGAAATTTAACAATTTATTTAGAGTAAAAACTCTAAATTATTACCCTAATCCATTAATTATTCTTAATAGTTAAATCACTTGAAAATAAAAAAGCCTCTATATTCCAGAGGCTTGTTAGATGAGTTTAAAATTTATACGGATGAAAGTGCTTGTTCTAAATCGGCAATGAGGTTATCAACATGCTCGATACCAATTGAAAGACGTACCATATCTTCACTTACACCAGCAGCTTTTAGTTCTTGTTCGTTGAGTTGGCGGTGAGTTGTGGTTGCAGGGTGACAAGCCAGACTTTTCGCATCACCAATATTCACAAGACGGGTAAATAGCTGGAGGGCATCAATGAAGCGAGTACCGCCTTCACGGCCATCTTGAACCCCAAAAGATAAAATTGCAGAAGGTTTACCTTTTACATATTTTTGCGCAAGTTGGTGTTGTGGATGATCTTTTAAGCCTGCGTAATTGACCCATTTTACTTTCGGATGATTTTGCAAATATTCCGCAATTCTTTGTGCATTTTCAGTATGGCGTTCCATCCGTAAATTAAGCGTTTCTAGACCCTGTAAAATTAAGAAAACACTGAGCGGACTAATAGCTGCGCCTGTATTACGTAATGGTACAACGCGAGCCCTTGCTATATAGGCAGCTTCACCTAATGCCTCTACATAGTTCACACCATGATAGCTTGGGTCTGGCGTGTTCAATACTTTAAAACGCTCCGGATATTTACCCCAAGGAAACTTACCGCTATCGATAATCGCACCACCAATACTATTGCCATGACCACCAATATATTTAGTCAAAGAATGTATGACGATATCGGCGCCATATTGGAATGGTTTTAATAAAGCAGGGGTAGCGACTGTATTATCAACAACGACAGGTACGCCATATTCATGGGCGATTTTCGAAATTTCTTCTAGATCGATGATATTTCCAAGCGGATTGCCGATTGACTCAACAAAAACAAGTTTAGTTTTATCATCAATTAAGTTACGTAAGCTTTCAGGCTTTTGATAATCAAAAAAGCGAACTTCAATGCCTTGTTTTGGCAGGGTATGAGCAAATAAGTTGTACGTTCCACCATATAAAGTTGAGACTGAGGCAATATTATCTCCAGCTTCAGTAATGGTCTGAATTGCGTAAGTAATAGCTGCCATTCCCGATGCCAAAGCTAATGCACCAATACCGCCTTCTAACGCAGCAAGGCGCTGCTCAAGTACGGCTGTGGTTGGATTCATAATACGGGTATAGATATTGCCTTGAACTTTTAAATCGAAAAGGTCGGCACCGTGTTGTGTGTTATCAAATGCATACGAAGTTGTCTGATAGATAGGGACTGCAACAGCTTTAGTAGTTGCTTCAGGAGTGTAGCCTGCGTGAATGGCTAAGGTTTCATCTTTATAAGTCATGATTACTTCATCTTCGTGAGTTAAATATTAAGCGAGTCTAGCTTAAAATTTATATAGAAAATTGCAGAAATTCTGGTTTGTTATCCAATTTTAGGAATATAGATAGAAAAATATACGCTGAAACGTTGTATAAATCTTATACGTAAACATTTTGCAACTTATTGAAAAAGAAAATTGTTTGATAAATCCGTACGATGGAAATCATAACTTCAAGTCATTAGTGTTTTCATCGTATAATACGCGCGATTATTTTGTCGCGTCTTGCGATGTATTGGTTTTTCAATTGAGGAGTCCTGCGTGGCCCAATATATTTATACGATGAACCGAGTGTCTAAGATGGTTCCGCCAAAGCGCGAAATCTTAAAAGACATCTCTTTATCATTTTTCCCGGGTGCCAAAATTGGTGTTCTCGGTTTGAACGGTGCGGGTAAGTCTACCTTGCTTCGTATTATGGCTGGCGTAGATAAAGATTTCTCTGGTGAAGCTCGTGCACAACCTGGAATTAAAATCGGCTATTTAGAGCAAGAACCGCCACTTGATCCGACTAAAGACGTTCGTGGTAACGTTGAAGATGGTGTGCGTGAAGCTTTAGATGCTTTAGAGCGTCTTGATCAGGTATTTGCAGAATATGCAGACCCAGATGCTGATTTTGATGCGCTTGCGAAAGAGCAGGAAAAATTAGAATCAATTATCCATGCTTGGGATGCACATAACCTAAATAACCAGCTTGAAATCGCGGCAGATGCCTTGAACCTTCCAGCTTGGGATGCAGATGTAACTAAGCTTTCTGGTGGTGAACGCCGTCGTGTAGCACTTTGCCGTTTATTGCTCTCTAAACCAGATATGTTGCTTCTTGACGAACCAACGAACCATTTGGATGCAGAGTCTGTATCTTGGTTAGAGCGTTTCTTAAAAGATTTCCCTGGCACAATCGTGGCGATTACGCACGACCGTTATTTCTTAGATAATGTTGCCGAGTGGATCTTGGAGCTTGACCGTGGACACGGTATTCCTTATCAAGGTAACTATACTTCTTGGTTGGAGCAAAAAAATGCTCGTTTAGAACAAGAGCAGAAACAAGAAGAATCTTTTGCTAAAGCATTGAAAAAAGAACTTGAATGGGTTCGTCAAAATGCGAAAGGTCAGCAAAAGAAAAACAAAGCGCGTATGGAGCGTTTTGAAGAGCTTAACTCACGCGAATTCCAACAGCGTAATGAGACCTCTGAAATCTATATTCCACCTGGTCCACGTTTAGGTAACAAGGTTGTTGAAGTAGAAAATATCAGCAAGTCATTTGGTGATCGTTTACTTTACGAAAACTTGTCATTTACCGTACCACCAGCAGCAATTGTAGGTATTGTTGGTCCTAACGGTGCCGGTAAAACGACTTTATTCCGTATGATGACAGGTGAGCAAAAACCTGACACCGGTACTGTAACACTTGGTGATTCAGTTAAAGTTGCTTATGTTGGTCAGATTCGTGACACTTTAGATGATAACAAAACGGTTTGGGAAGAAGTTTCTGGCGGTTTAGACATCTTGAAAGTGGGCGATTATGAAATTGCATCACGTGCTTATATTGGTCGTTTTAACTTTAAAGGCCAAGATCAGCAAAAACGCGTAGGTGAATTGTCAGGTGGTGAGCGTAACCGTTTACAACTTGCGAAAATTTTACAGCAAGGTGCAAACGTTATCTTACTGGATGAGCCATCAAACGACTTGGACGTAGAAACTTTACGTGCACTTGAAGATGCAATTTTGGTATTCCCGGGTACAGTAATGGTTGTATCGCATGACCGTTGGTTCCTTGACCGTATTGCGACTCATATCTTGTCATTTGAAGATGAACAACCAGAGTTCTATACAGGTAACTATACCGAGTTTGAAGCTTATCGCCGTGCTAAGCTAGGTGATGACGCTCAGCCTCATCGCAAGAAATACAAAAAAATTAGCGGTTAATTACTGCTAAATTTAAAAACCAGCCTAAGGGCTGGTTTTTTGTTAGAAGGCAAGTTTACTAAAAGCTTCTTGTAAGCAACGTTCAGCATCAGGATGTCCCTGACTTGCTGCTTTGTTTAACCACTTTTCAGCTTCAGTGTAGTTTTTATCTAAACCAAATTGACCATTTAAATAGCCAATACCAAGTTTAAAGGAAGCGTCAGCATTACCTCTTAAAGCTGCACGGAGGTAGCACCACATCGCATTGCGGTCATTTGGGGTAATATCTAACCAATTCTGCATACGTTCATGATCTTGTATGGCTAACTCTTCAAAGCGTAAGCCTTGTTCAATTTCATCCTCAGCTTGTGAATGCATATCGGCTGGTAAGTTTTCAAAGGCAAACAAGTGATTAAGCCCATGCTTGAGTGTTTTCATATTCATGACAGTCTCCCCTTGTTCCTCAATTTGATTGAATTGACTCACACTTTTAAGCTAGTCCCTTATATGAAAATCTTATGTTATTTTTTGTAAATCTGATATAGCGCATTTGGATGAAAAATGATGAAGTTTTAGCTTACATAAAAGTTACACGTGTTTTTACGCTTAGCGAAACTTCTATAAAAGTATTGGTATACAAACGTGAAAATAGAATTTAAAAAGTTTAAGAACAAATCATTATTCAAAATAAAAAAATTGAGAAAATTTATAAATATCAAACAAAAGAAATTTTCTTAAACAAAACCAGCCTAAGGACTGGTTTTGTTTTTAGAATGGTAAGGGTGCTTATTTAGTAAAGTCACCTCGTAAATCTGACAAGATGAGAGAAGGGGCTACCGTCACTATATCAAATGCCATCGCTAAAGGATAAAGCGCCATACGCGTTACACGTTTAAACGGATGTTTCTTGGTTATTTCATCTTTTTGTTGTAAGGCGATTGGATATGGAGTTGGAATCGTTTGTTGAACTTTTAAAGTAGGACTGGTTTGATAAATTTGGCCTTTAAAACGAATAATAGCGTAGGGATATAAAAGCTGTGTTTGGTTCTCCATAACCATAAAATGATTTTTAAACCCTAAATTTTTTAAATTTTCTTTCTGTTGATCAGAAAGTTTTGAAGCGGGAATATTGTATTGAAACTTGAGTTCACCATGAAAAAGCGTAGGGTCATCCATTTCAAGTAGCAGAGGAGATGGAATAATTAAAGTTCTTTGATTTACAGGAATATTTTTAATGATATTTAAAAATTCCGAACTTCCTTCCGTCATTAAATAATTAAAGTCTTGTCCTATAAATACGACGCCTTGTTCTTGCTGGTTTTGAACAGCTTGTCCTAAAGCAATGATTTGATCTTTTGCTAAAATGATTTTCTCGGTTTTTGTGGTTTCGTTAGGTAAAGCTTCTGAAAGTAATGTCGTGGCACAAGCACTCAAATTTAAACAGACGACAACGAGTAGGGTAGAAAATAGTTTATACATTGAAGGAACTCAAACAGGAAATTAATTTTTCTAAAGAAAAAACTTTTTTAAAACAGCGATAAATTAACCAAAAATCATTTTGTAATTTTATTACATTGGTATCGCTTGCTATAGTGACTTTGTGCAATTTACTGTCATGGTGTACTTTTGCCACGTTCTACAGTTTTTATGTCCGTCTTGTTTAGTTTGCTTATATTCCAAAGCTTATGGAATGTGGCAGCGGCATTTTGCGTGCATAAAAATCAGGAAAAGGCATTACAACATTTCGGTCATCATGCAGATTTAAATGTATATCAATCTTCAGACCATATGCAGACTGAACATGTTGGTATTGTAGAAAATTCTGAGAATGCTCCATTAAGCTGGCAAGATCATCACGATCATTTACCTTCATGTTTTCATGTAGTGATGACTGAAAATGCACAACAAGCTCAAGAACCTTTTGTGCGTGTACATGAGCTTTCACAAATCTATTACTGGTCTAATTCTTATCAGTCCCCGTATCTTGGCTCTTTAAATCCCCCTCCTGTCTTAACCCTGCTATAGGTGGGGTAGCCGAAAAATAACCCACCAGAAATTTATTTATTTCAAAGGGTTATTTTATGCTTAATTATATGTGCAAACAAAGCGCAGCAATCTTCTATGTAGATTACTCGCTTAAACATTCACGTCTTTATGTTAATGACAAGGCGGGATATAAGGTTCTGTCAAATTTTTCCGGAACACAAAAATATCATTTTAATGAATCGGTTATCTTATCTCTGATGATTCACAGTGATGGAGGTTTATGGAAATGAATATTTTATTTACCCCCCGTGTTAGAACTGTGAGCTCCCGAGTGATTGGGCTGATTTTAGCTATTATTCTTGCTTTAAGTTTTAGTAAATGGCATTTCCAGGCGGCATTTATAGAACATATTTTATGGTTCTTTGGATGGTTTTTTGTGGGCATAGGAGTAATGGGAAGAATATGGTGCAGTCTTTACATTTCCGGATTTAAGAATGCTAAGTTGGTGATAGACGGTCCCTATTCTTTATGTAGAAATCCACTCTATCTGTTTAGTTATCTGGGTGGAGTCGGGATCATGTTGATTACAGAGACGTTTATCTTTCCAATAGTATTCACGCTTTATTTTCTCTGTTACTACCATTTTGTTATACGCCAAGAAGAAGCATTCCTGAGTGAAAAATATGGAACTGCATATTCAGATTATATAAAGACAATTCCACGCTTTTTACCAAGTTTCAAAAATTTTAAAGAGCCTGAGTTCTATCAGGTTTCACCGAAGCATTTCCGTATTTTTTTGACGCAGGTGGTGTGGTTTATCTGGGTTGCGGCCTTAGTCCAACTTTTTGATGAGTTGCGACTGCACGGTGTTCTCCCTTCATTGTTTAGTTGGTTCTAAAAATGAAATGAAAGTATATCCGCATGCTTCTTAGAGACTCAGAAGATTTGTCCTGAATTGATTAACTAAGGTATGCGAAAAATTAATTTTATTTCTGGGATAAGTCCTTAAATAAATTAGGAATATTTAGATCTGGTGATTATTATGTCTATTAAACTAAATACAAAATCGGCTTTGATGGTTTTACTTCTTTCAACAAGTTTGGCTCATGCTGATGGAGGGTTAATATTCCTCGAAAAGAATCTTAAGTCTCAGCAAGAAACAAAAGCTAAAGCTGAAGAAGGTAAGAAGCCTCATTTAACTTGTAAGCATAAATAATTTTTTTTGTAGGAAACTAATTACTTAATAATTAGTTTCCTATGAGTAAAGATAAAGATTCTTAATGATTTATTCTTATCTTTACTCAGGCGAGATTAGAATCGCTTCTATACTGCTACTTATTAGATGTAATTTTATTACATGCCCACGGCCTGCTATAGTGGCTTTGCTCAACTTCTTAGTTTAATGGTGTGCTGTTGCCACGTTCTGCACTTTTCATGTCCGTCTTATTCTGTTTGCTTATATTCCAAAGTTTATGGAATGTGGCAGCGGCATTTTGCGCCCATGAAAATCAGGAAAAGGCATTACATCATTTTGGTCATCATGCAGCGTTGAGTTATGAAGCTTCACAGCATAGCCATACGAAAAAGACAGATATCGCGGGGACTCATAAAGCTCCGTTAAACTTGTCCGATCATCATGACCATTTACCTTCATGTTTTCATGTTGTGATTGTAGAAGCACAAGAAAAAATTGTTTCACCGTTAATACAGTCATCTGAGCCAAAACAACAATATTATTGGTCTAATTCTTATAAGTCCCCTCATATCTCTAAACAAGACCCGCCTCCTGTTTTAACCCTGCTATAGGTGGGGTAGCCGAAAAATAACCCACCAGAAATATTATTTATTTCATAGGGTTATTTTATGTCTATTTTTTTATACAAAAAAAGTTTCGTTAGTCTGAGTACGTCTTGGGTACTTAAATCATTAGTTGTTGCTGTTGCACTTTCAACTGGTGTCGTAACAAACGCAGCCAGTTCAAATCAGAACCTTGCTGAGAATACACAACTACAGCGTATACAGAATGTTTTAACTTTTGAACAGGTGCTCGATCAGGTTAAGCAGTTTCAGACTCAAACAGGAATTTGGCAAACTCAACAAGATATCGCCGAGAGCAATATCAAACAGAGCCAGCTATGGGAAAATCCGACGGTTTCTGTACAGCAAACGGGTTTTAAATCTGGAAAAGATCAGGAATTAGAACTTGGGATCTCGCAAAAACTAGATATTTTTGGTGTACGTTCCGCAGCAAAAAAACTAGCAAGTGTTCAGCAAAATCAAGTTGAGTTAAATCAGGTTTTATATGAGGCTCAACTGAAGCTGGCGGTAAAATATTTATGGTCACAAGTATCTATTTTAGAGCTTGAACATGAAGTTGCTAAAGCCCAGTTAAGAACGAGTAAGAACCTTTTAGATGCTACCCGCTTACGCTTTCAGGCAGGCAGTATTGCTCAGGTTGATTTAGATCGAACTCTCATGACGCATGTTGAAAATCAGCGTTTATATCAGGAAGTTGAATTATCACTGAGTAGTGCTAAAAGAAAATTGGCTAACTTATGGGGTGAGACAGAAGATAACTTCACGTTACGTCCAGATATAAAAAGTACGTGGCCTTTAAAAAATGAAAGTGATATCGACCAATATTTGAAACAGAATTTGTTAGAACAGTCCCTACGGCTTCAAGCAATACAACAAAATTCTGAAATTAATTATTTAAAGGCAAAAAATCGGCCTACGCCTACTGTAAATATGGGCGTGGTTCGTAGTAAAACCGCAGAAACGAGCAGTACCGAAAATCAGATCCGAGTAGGTATAGCGGTTCCTTTAAACATTTTTAATCGCCAGCAATATGCCCTAAAAGTTGCTCAAAGCAAACTCGATTTAATTGACCAGCAGCAAAGCTTTTATAAAAAGCAAAGCGAGAATTCTATTCGTACTCTACAGTACGAGTTAGCGGGTTTAAAGCAGCAATATAATTTAATGAATGAGCAGCAAATCCCTTTATCAGAGACGGTACAAGAGAAAATGCTGCTTGGCTTTAAAGTCGGTAAATTTGCAATTACCGATGTTCAGCAATCTACCCTTCAATTACAAGAACAACGCTTGAAAAAAGTTCAACTTCTTAAATCTGCTTGGCAAAAAGCAATTGAGGCAGAAAGTTTAGCTCTCGGGATCGATCCAAATATGGTGATGTCTGGAGATGCATTAAATCAAATTAATCAAAATTTATGGCAAGACACCTATCAGTTGCCGACAGTTGGAGGGGCAGAGTAATGTCAGTTAAAAAAATGAAAAACCAATGGCTTATTGCTATTTTGCTGCTGATTGTCTGCCTTGCTTTAAGTGCTTGGTTATTTTTCTCTGGAAAAAAACAGCCTAATACTGAGAAAAGTGAAGAAGCGCATGCAGAGGGTGAAGCTGGTCATGAAGAATCTGAAAAAGAGGAAGGCAGTTTAAACTTAACTTCTAAGCAACTGGTTGAATATGGAGTGAAGTTAGAGCAAGTAGGACGTGGAGAAGTTGAGCAGAATCTCTCGTATCCTGCCAAACTTGTTGTAAATACAGACCAGCAAGCACATGTCTCTTCAACTTTTTCTGCGCGTGTAGATAGTGTAAATGTTGCGTTGGGACAACAAGTTGAAAAGGGTCAGGCGCTTGCGACTTTATTTGTACCTGATTTAGTCGATCAACAAGCTAACTTAAGCATGGCACAAGAAGCACTGACATTAGCCCAGCAAGATTATCAACGTGAAAAACAATTGTGGGAACAAGGGGTTTCAGCACGTCAAGATTACCAGCGCGCTTACAATGCTTATCGTCAGGCGCAGATTCAAGTGCAGGCTGCAAATAGCCGTTTATCTGCATTGGGAGCAAATCGCTCAAGTAAAGGTCGATATGTTTTAACTGCACCTTTAAGTGGTGTAATCAGTAGTAAAGATATTGTCATTGGTGAGCAAATTGGTCCTGAAAAACAGTTATTTGTTATTGATCGCCTAGATCAGTTATGGATTGAATTTGTGCTACCAAGTACAAATACTAATATTCAGCCTAATCAGGAAATTGAATTTAAATCACTGCAAACGAATAATATTTTTAAAGCACAGGTACAAAGTTTAACTTCAGAAGCAGATACTCAAACTGGTCGTCTACAGGTTCGTGCCAAGGTACTCACACCTTCAAAAGAATTACGCCCTAACTTAATGGTCAATGTGTTACTGAAGCAAAATAATGCAGCGACTGTATTACGAGTTAATAAGACAGCGATACAACAGATTGATGGAAAGAATGTCGTCTTTATTGCAAAACAGGAGAAGGACAAAATTCATTTTGCTCCTGTTGCGGTAGAGTTAGGCAATTATTCTTCAGATGCACAATGGGTAGAGGTTAAATCTGGAATTACTGAAAAGCAGCAATATGTGACTCAAGGTAGTTTCTTGCTCAAGTCCGAACTTGAAAAAGGGGAGGCAGAGCATGGACATTAATAAACCTGATTTGCCAAAGGCTGAAGGTTTGTTTGATCGAATTATTCAGTTTTCAATTAACAACGCCATTTGGGTCATGATGTTTGTTATTGCTTGGATTGGTGTCGGAATTTATAGCTATCAAAAACTTTCAATTGATGCTGTGCCTGATATCACCAATGTACAGGTACAAATCAATAGTCAGGCCAATGGTTTTACAGCACCAGAAGTTGAGCAAAGGATTACTTATCCGATTGAAAATGCCATGTCTGGTATTCCAAATCTGGAACAGACTCGTTCAATTTCCAGATATGGTCTTTCTCAGGTCACGATTATCTTTAAAGATGGTACTGACATTTACTGGGCAAGACAGCTGATTAACCAACGTTTACAAGAAGCTAAGAGTGCTTTACCAGATAGCATTGATCCGCAAATGTCTCCAATTTCGACTGGACTCGGTGAGATTTATCAATGGGTGGTAAAAGCAGAGCCAAATGCTAAAAAAGCAGATGGTTCAGCTTATAGCGCGATGGACCTGCGTGAAATTCAAGACTGGATTATTCGGCCCCAGTTACAACGTGTACAAGGGGTAGCCGAGGTTAATAGCATTGGTGGATATAATAAAACCTATGTGGTCTCTCCAGATCTGACACGGTTACAGCAGTTGCAGATTCCACTTACCGACTTACAGGATGCGCTTCAAAATAATAATGAAAACCGTGGTGCCGGATTTATTGAAGAGAACGGCCAGCAACTCACCGTTCGTGTTCCCGGCATGCTGATGTCAATACAAGATATCCAGAATGTTACGGTCGCCACTAAAAACGGTTTACCTATACGGGTTGCCGATGTAGCGTCAGTATCGATTGGTCATGATTTGCGTACAGGTGGTGCTACCTATAATGGACAGGAAACTGTTTTAGGTATCGCCATGATGATGATGGGTGAAAACAGTAAAACTATTGCTAAGGCGATTGACGATAAAGTTCAGGAAATTCAAAGATCACTCCCTCAGGGCGTGGTGATTGAAACAGTCTATGATCGTAGTAGCCTCGTAGATAAAGCGATTAAAACAGTAGCTAAAAATTTGATTGAAGGGGCGATTTTAGTCATCGTTATCCTTTTTATTTTTTTAGGAAACTTTCGCGCCGCTTTAATCACTGCTTGTATTATCCCATTGGCAATGCTTTTTACCTTAACAGGTATGGCGGAACAAAAAATCAGTGCCAACCTGATGAGTCTGGGCGCTTTGGACTTCGGGATCATTGTTGATGGGGCCGTTGTTATTGTTGAAAACTGTATTCGGCGTTTAGCTGAAGCGCAGCATTTAAAAGGTCGTTTATTAACACGTTCAGAGCGTTTCACAGAGGTTTTTCTCGCAGCTAAACAGGCACGACGCCCATTAATCTTTGGTCAGATCATCATTATGGTCGTGTACCTACCAATTTTTGCTTTAGCAGGCGTTGAAGCAAAGATGTTTCATCCTATGGCAATGACCGTTGTCCTAGCATTATTGGGAGCAATTATTTTATCTGTGACCTTTGTTCCGGCAGCAGTAGCTCTGTTTATTACGGGTGAAGTGAAGGAAAAAGAAAGCCGCTGGATGATGACGCTGAAAAAAGGTTATGCAGGCTTACTCGATAAAGCATATGCCTTTCGATATGTTGTTGTCACAGCAGCGGTCAGCATCTTAATTTTGACAAGTGCTATTGCAACAAGAGTGGGGAGTGAGTTCGCCCCTCAACTCAGTGAGGGTGATTTTGCATTACAACTCATGCGTGCACCGAGCACAGGCATAGAAGAGTCGCTTAAGATTCAAGAGAATGTAGAAAAGCAGTTACTGAAAGCTTTCCCTGAAATTAAAGCCATTTTTGCAAGAACAGGAACCGCCGAGGTTGCTACCGATGTCATGCCTCCAAATATTTCCGATGGTATTGTTCTATTAAAACCACATGATCAATGGCCAAACCCTAAAGAAACGATAGATGAATTGCGTACCAGAATGCTGCAATTCGTGAATCAGATTCCTGGTAATAACAGTGAATTCTCGCAACCGATTGAACTACGTTTTAATGAACTCATTTCAGGCGTCCGTAGTGATATCGGGGTGAAAGTTTTTGGGGATGATATGCAAGTCCTCAATCAGGAAGCGGAAAAAATAGCCCAACAGCTACGTAGTATTCCAGGTGCCAGTGAAGTCAAAGTCGAACAGACTGATGGTTTGCCATTACTTAATGTAGATGTTAATCATGCACTAGCTGCTCAATATGGATTATCAGTCAAGTCTATTCAGGATATTGTCGCTGCGAGTATTGGAGGACAGAGTGTAGGGCAAATTTTACAGGGCGATAGACGTTTCGATTTCGTGATTCGCTTACAGGAAAACATGCGTACGCCTCAGCAGCTAGCACAATTACCGATTCGCTTACCAAACGGCGGTCTGATCCAGTTACAAGACGTTGCCAAGGTTGAGAATATTCTGGGCCTTGCTCAAGTGAGCCGTGAAAATGGCAAACGCCGAGTGATTGTGACGGCAAATGTGCGTGATCGTGACCTTGGGTCTTTTGTACAAGAGATGCAAAGCAAACTGGCGCAGCAAAAGCTACCTAGCGGTTATTGGTTAGGCTATGGAGGGCAATTTGAGAATCTTGCTTCTGCCACTGCAAGAATGCAAATCGTTGTGCCGATGGCGCTCATCATGATCTTTGTATTGCTGATGGCGGTATTTAGTAACTTTAAAGACAGTTTACTTGTATTTAGCGGGGTTCCTTTCGCTTTGTCTGGCGGATTAGTGGCTTTGTGGCTGAGAGATATTCCGCTTTCTATGTCTGCTGGAGTCGGGTTTATCGCTTTATCAGGTGTTGCGGTATTGAATGGTTTGGTCATGCTCACATTCATTAAAGAGCTAAGAGCAACCCTAGATGTTCATGCTGCAACTTGGAAAGGTGCTGTACTGCGACTACGCCCTGTATTAATGACGGCATTTGTTGCTTCACTTGGTTTTATTCCAATGGCTTTGGCAACTGGAACTGGTGCAGAGGTACAACGACCTTTGGCAACGGTAGTAATTGGTGGCATTATTTCATCTACGATATTAACTTTGGTTTTATTACCGGTCATTTATCGATGGATGAATGAAGGCAAGACGAAAAGTGTTGAGAATTCATAATGTCATCGATTTGAGATATCTTTTTTGATTACAAAATTTAAGTCGAAAAAGTGTTTGTAAGAGTTAAAGGTAATGATGTCTTCATCTTTACTTTTAACTCACCATAAAGATAAATAAAAAGGAGTCCGCAAAATGGGTGGACATCATGGTCATGATCATAGTCATGCTGTAGTGACTGAAGGTAATGCTAAAAAATTAACGATTGCCTTGGCGCTTACCACGACATTTTTAATTGTTGAGGTGATTGCAGGTTTAATCACACAAAGTTTGGCATTGCTCTCTGACGCTGCACATATGTTTACAGATGCAGCTGCTTTAGCCATTGCCTTGGTTGCCATACAGATTTCTAAACGTCCTGCCGATAATAAACGTACTTTCGGTTATCAGCGCTTTGAAATTCTGGCTGCTTTATTTAATGCGCTCATGCTTTTTGTGGTAGCAATTTATATTTTATATGAAGCCTATATCCGCTTTTCGCAGCCACCTGAAATTCAAAGTGTAGGTATGCTCATTGTGGCGACCATTGGTTTGGTAATAAACCTCATCTCAATGAAAATTCTTATGTCGAGTGCCAATAACAGCTTAAATGTGAAAGGTGCTTATCTAGAAGTATTGAGTGATGCACTAGGCTCAGTTGGCGTTATTATTGGTGCAATTATTATTTACTTCACTAACTGGTACTGGATTGACACGCTTATTGCGGTATTGATTGGATTTTGGGTGTTGCCAAGAACATGGGTTTTACTTAAACAAAGTATTAATATTTTGCTCGAAGGTGTACCCGAAGAAGTCGATATTGAAAAGCTACGTGCAGATTTACTTTCATTAAATGGTGTGGAGAGTATTCACCAACTCAAAGTATGGGCAATTACGTCTAAAAATATCCATTTAACCGTGCACTTATTTGCGCCTGAAGCTGACCGTAATAAGCTCTATCAAGATGCAGTTGAAATGCTTTCTCTTGAGCATGGTATTGGTGAAGTGACATTGCAAATTGAAGATGATGCTGAGATCAACTGTCAGCATATTGCTCAACATGCTTCACACGAGCATAACGATAATGACAAGACACATTCACATCAGCATTAAGCTGATGTGAATACTGTTTTAAATTTCCCACTCATGATTGCAGTCACGACATTTCCAATGTTTTTGTGACTGCATAAATGCTTGCATAGACAATTTAAAATCAGGCAAATCGCGCCAGAACATAAAACCTGCACCTATAGTAACCACAAATGCAACTACTGTTGCAATTTGAAGAGAGCTGCCTGCACCATTGCCAAAAATCCACATAAAAATACTAATCACAACCAAGAGTAAAAGTACAAAAATGGCAGGAACTAAAATCACTAAGCTTTTAGGCACAACAGGTTTAGCACTATTAACACCTTGGCTCACCGGCATAATTTTAACACTTTGACATTGAGGGCAACGATATTGCATGACAGCTCCACATTAAATTTGAATCTATTCTAACGGAAATGCAAAGAAAGAAAAAAATTTGTAGTTGATTAAAAAGTTGAGGTGAATATCCGATATAAAATACTTTTTTGAAACAAGGATATATAAAAAAACGATGATTTATGCGTACACATAAAAATTAAAATAATGCTGTAGAGCATGCTAATCTAGATAAAAACCAAGTGTGTCCAACACTGGAAATGAGCTGAAATGCTCATTAATAGGATGTGAAAGAAATATAAAAAGGAGAGGGACTTGGGTCAAGAAGATGACAATAAGTCGAAGCCTACAACGACATCAACAGTTTCAGGGAATCCTGACCCTATAAAACTGTCATTCTCACGCCGTTTGCTGCATAAAACATTACAGCATGCGCAAGACGCCGTCGGGTTTGCTAGTGATACTACACGTAATCTTGCTGAAGTTGCTGATGCAGCCCTAGATGCTTTGGATCAGGTGACATCTCATACAAAGCGTGGAGTGGTGGGCATGACCAACCTGGCAGCAGGGACTGTCAGAGATATGGTGTCTGAAACAAGTGAAACTGCAAGACAGGTTGCTTTAATCATGGCACGTACTTTTCTAGGTAAAAGTACCTTGAATTTGTATTTGCCAGAAATGCTATTAAACAGTCAAATTCGTAAACGCATAGATCGTTCGGAAATTGATGATATTAAAGTTCAATGTGGCAATGATCGGTTTCAGGTTGAAATCGATGGGCACTATCACCGTTTCCTATATCGCCTAAGTTTAGATTTTCGAGTATTGGAATGCCGCATTGGACAAGAAAAGTTCTTGCGCTTACGCCAAATGGATGAAAGTCTGGATGTGCAAATACGTCATGGTGGAACATTATCGAATTGGGCTGTTCGCCGTATTGGTCGAGTAGGTTTTGAAGTGATTAATATGTTGCCTATTCCATCGCTGATTAATCATTTGATTCGTGATATTCCGGGTATTCAGCGTGATGGTCATCGCATGTGGTTCATTGACCTTGAGCAAGCAGGTTTTATTGATTTCATTAATAACCGCTCATGGATGGTAGAAAAACTTTTAAATTTAACCGACTTTAGTATTCTACCGGGACTTAATATTTTAAGAGAAAGTCGTGAGCTTGTGCAGCAACTGGTAGATCAGTTCGAAATAAAAGGGCTACGTGTTCAATCAGGCCGTCTGGAAGTTCAAGTTGGAATCGCAAATTAAATAAGCGTGACGGGAAGCTGGTTTATGATCAGCTTTCTTATTGTCTAGATAAGAAAAAAGCCACTGTCGTTATGCAGTGGCTTTTTAGAATTTGGCGTCCCTACGGGGATTCGAACCCCGGTTACCGCCGTGAAAGGGCGATGTCCTAGGCCTCTAGACGATAGGGACTTATATGAGGCATACATCTGAAAAATATTGGCGTCCCTACGGGGATTCGAACCCCGGTTACCGCCGTGAAAGGGCGATGTCCTAGGCCTCTAGACGATAGGGACGTTTCAGAGGTGGGCGTATATTAGGTCGATTTAATAAAAGTGTCAAATAGTTTTCTGAAGAAATATTAAAAAAATCAGTTAAGCGCTTAAAAATAACTCAAATTGTAGAAAATATATACGTTTATAGATATTTTTTATTGGAAAGGCTCAATAATTGTTTTTACCACAGCATGATGTTGTAAGTAGCCGACAATTTCATGAGGTTGGTTGGCAAAAGTAAAAATCTCTTGATTAATAATGGGGGGAGTAAAATTAAAAGGTGCCTCACTTAAGGGAAAAGCGGTTAAAAAGTCATCTTTAGAATAAAAGTTATACCAGTCGCCCTTTAAACATTTAGGACGTTCAATGGGAGTGGGGAGTTTGCTTTGTATGACGCGAAAAGAAAGAGGGGATGCTAAGGTAATAAAGCGCTGTACTGAAAACTGATAAGAAGGATCTGATAATAAATGATAGGCAATCACAGAACCCAAAGAGTGGGCGACTACAATACAATCTTCATCATCATGCATTTGTTTTAAAATTCTTTGATGAACCTCATACATAAAATCAGGATTAGATAAGTACATATAAGTTTCAATCAAGAATTGCTGAATTAAACTTTCATGTAATTTTGGAAAATTATTTAAAAGAACCACCATTTCCTTAAGAACGCGATCTTTCACCATCTGTGAAGTTAAATATAAAC
Source organism: Acinetobacter sp. EKM10A (assembly GCF_011075215.1). Lineage (NCBI taxonomy): Bacteria > Pseudomonadati > Pseudomonadota > Gammaproteobacteria > Moraxellales > Moraxellaceae > Acinetobacter > Acinetobacter sp. EKM10A. The sequence continues at coordinate 265,213 of NZ_JAALLK010000004.1, forward strand.
GCTCTGATAAGCTTTGTGCTGGTTGATCTGGTGAAAGAGGAAGGTGAGGTATAAAAGGAGTATGTTCCTTGGGGGTTGATGGCTGATGATGTAAATGGATGGGTAAATGAAAATTAAAAGTTTTTGGAAGTAAAGTATTAAGATCAAGTTGATTGGATAATTGATACTTCGTCATTAAATCGCCATAAAATGGCATATGTATATGTAGATCTCTTAAATTAACTCTACAGTGCAATTGTTTTAAGCCCAGTTTAAATACTTTTAGCCAGTGCTCTTTTAAACGATGTGCTGTGTAATTCTGCTGATTCATCCCATGGATAAATATAATTTTCATTGTATACAAGGAATTGTTTTTTAATATAAATTTAAATCTACAACGGTAGATTATATAAAGCCAGTCTCTAAGCAAAAAAAAAGTGTAGCTTTTTGCTACACTTTTTAAATTACAAACACTTAAGCTTTATTTCGATAGAAAATAAAGTAGCTGAGATAGCACATGGCAGTAAAAATTAAGCAACCTATAAAGCCAGCACGCATTTCAGGATCTGCCGCCATACTTAAACATGTAATAAAGCAGAAAAGAAAACCTAAAATTGGAACGATAGGAAATAACGGTGCTGCATATTTTAAATCGCTAACCGTATGTCCAGAACGGTACCATTGTCGACGGAAATTGAACTGGCTTAAACAAATGCTCATCCAGACAATAACCATGGTAAAAGCTGCAACACCTAGCAAGTTTTTAAAGATGGTTTCAGGAGCAAATTGCTCTGATAATAAGCCTGGAATTGCACCGAACATCGTTACAACTAAAGCAACAATAGGTGTCCCGCTTTTTGAAAGTGTTGCAAATACACCCGGAAGGAGTTTTTGCTCTGATAAAGACCACATCATACGTGAAGCTGCATATAGTCCCGAGTTTGCGGCTGAGAGTAGTGCAGTAATAATAACAAAACGGATGATGTCATCTGCATATGGAATACCGATGTAATTAAATACGGTAACGAAAGGACTATTACTTACGTTGTCACCACCTAAACCAGCAAGTTGGAAAGGAAGTAATGCACTGATTACAATAATGGTGCCCACAAAGAAGATAAGAAGACGCCAGATTGCAGCATTAATCGCTTTAGGGACATTCTGAGCAGGATCTTTAGTTTCGCCAGCAGCTACACCAATTAACTCTGTTCCAGAGAAAGCAAAGTTAACAATAAGCATAGTGGTGAAAATAGGAAGAAAACCGTGTGGGAACCAACCTTGGGCAGTTAAATTACTAAACAATGGAGCAGTTTGAGCACCGTGGAAAGGAATTAAACCAAAAATTGCTAATAATCCAAGTACAATAAAAGCAATGACGGTAATGACCTTAACCAGCGCTAGCCAGAACTCTGACTCGGCAAATACTCGGGTTGAGCTGATATTTAACCCGAAAATAGTTACTGCAAAAATAAGTGTCCAGATCCACATTGAAATTTGTGGAAACCATTCCTGCATAAGTAGAGCAGCGGCGGTAAACTCGGTTCCTAGCGTTGCTGTCCATGTTAGCCAGTACATCCATGAAATCATGTAGCCTGTACTTGGACTAATGTACTTTCGAGCGTATGCACCGAAAGAACCCGAAACGGGCATATGTACAGCCAGCTCGCCTAAACAGAGCATGACCATGTAAGCAATTGCACCCCCAAGAATATAGGCAATAATTGCGCCAATAGGTCCAGTTTGTGAAATGACTTCCCCTGAACCCAAAAATAAACCAGTACCGATTGCTCCACCTAGCGATAACATGACAAGGTGGCGGGTACTCATGGCTCTTTTTAAAGGTGCAGTACTGTTCTGATGCTGAGCATCTAGTTGTTTGTCAGATGGCTGCATATTACACATTGAGAGAATTTGAGAAAGACGCTATTTTAGATAAAATAGACAAATGTGCAATCAAGAAGCAGTCAAAGAATAGACAGGAAGGTGACGATAGAGTCTTTAAAAGGAATTTTTAAAATAGAAAATGGCGTCCCTACGGGGATTCGAACCCCGGTTACCGCCGTGAAAGGGCGATGTCCTAGGCCTCTAGACGATAGGGACTTGATGAGGCAAACACAAAGGAGCTTGGTGGAGCCAAGCGGGATCGAACCGCTGACCTCTACAATGCCATTGTAGCGCTCTACCAACTGAGCTATGACCCCAGTTTGTGTGAGCGCAATATTAGGGTGAATGCGCTCACACGTCAATAAAAAAATGAATTAAGCTTCGCTAGTTGCTTCATTTTTCGGCAATTTTAAACTTTCATTAAGCTTTTCCCAGTTTTTTACCTCTTTTTTACTCGGTGCACCTACAATTTCTAGCGCATGTCGTAAGCGAGCAAAGGTTAAGTCAGGGCCAAGCGTAACCATTGACTGCATAACTGGTGTTGAACTTGTTGAGCCAGCAATTGCAATAAAGAACGTTGGCATGAAGTCACGTAATTTAATGCCCATCTGATTTGCCAAATCCATTAAAGTTTGACTAACTGTGTCGTTATTCCAAGTAAACTGACTTTCAAGACGCCAAATTGCGAATTGTAAACTTTGACGAACTTGCTCTTGAGTCAATTTTTTACTTTCAAACATTTCAGCCGTAATTTGTGGCATATGGTTAAAGTAGAAACCAGCCCAATTTACAGCTTCAGAAAGTAAATTAATACGTGGTTGAATAGCGGCAGCAATGTCTTCTAAAGTGCTGCGATCACTTTTCCATGTCAATAAACGGTCTAATAGTTGTCCTGGGGTTAACCCTTTAATCCATTGACCATTTAACCAATTGAGTTTTTCAACGTCAAAAATTGGTCCACCTAGTGATACGCGTTGAATATCAAAGTTATCCATCATGTCTTGTAATGTGAAAACTTCTCTTTCATCCGGCATTGACCAACCCATACGGCCTAAATAGTTGAGTAAGGCTTCTGGTAAAACGCCGATATCACGGTAGTAGTTAATTGAGGTCGGGTTTTTGCGTTTAGATAACTTCGATTTATCTGGATTACGAAGCAATGGCATATGGCAAAGCGTTGGCATTTCCCAACCGAAGTATTGGTAAAGCAATTGATGCTTCGGTGCAGACGGAAGCCATTCTTCACCACGTAATACATGGGTGATTTCCATTAAATGGTCATCAACAACGTTAGCTAAATGGTAAGTTGGTAAACCATCTGTTTTAAGAAGCACTTGCATATCGACTTGTGCCCAAGGAATTTCAACTTCACCACGGAGTAAGTCGTTAAATTTACACACGCCTTCTTCAGGCACTTTCATACGGATAACATGAGGTTCACCCGCTTCAAGACGTCGAGCTACTTCTTCTTGAGACAGCTTTAAACCACGACCATCGTATTTTGGTGTTTCGCCACGAGCTTGCTGCTCGGCACGCATTTGGTCAAGTTCTTCTGCTGTAGCAAAACAATAAAAAGCATGACCTTTTTCAACAAGTTCTAACGCGTATTGCTTATAAATTCCCATACGCTCTGATTGGCGGTAAGGAGCATGAGGACCACCTACATCCGGACCTTCAGACCAATTTAAGCCTAACCAGCGTAGAGAGTCTAAAATCATTTTTTCAGATTCTGGCGTAGAGCGAAGCTGGTCTGTATCTTCAATTCTTAAAATGAATTCCCCGCCATGCTGTTTCGCAAAACACATATTGAATAGGGCGATGTAGGCAGTACCAACATGTGGGAAACCGGTAGGAGAAGGTGCAATACGAGTACGAACTTTCATAGTTAATGGGTCAAAATAAAAATTGGAACTATTATAACGAAAAAGCCCAGTATTCTGACGTTTTATTTAACGACAGTCTGGGCTGAAATTGAAACGATGAGGGGTCGTTTCAAATATTAAGAAGTGTGCGGCTGGAAGATTGCCTGAACAAAACGTGAAAAACGTTCATGCTGTGCTGCAAGAAAGTTTTGAGTTGGTGTAACACGGATAGTATTAAGTACTTTTAACTCATCATCTGTTGATGGAAGTACAATAGTGTTACGTTTTTGCTGATCTAAAGCTTTTTCAATAAGTGAAGACTGTTTATCTGAAAGACTTTTACTTGGTGTATCTTTCAGTACGGCTGCTGTAGACAGTTGCGATGCAAAACTAAGCACCAAACCCAAGCTTAAAGCTTTTCCATAATGAATTTTCATTTTCTGTTCATCCCCTCAGTACATTTCGTCTATTTTTTGAGTTTAACCAAATGTAAAATTACGGTAACGCTACGATTCAAACATAAATTTTAATAAAAAAGTAGAACTGTGTCACACTTTTTACAAAAAATACCTTTATTTTACGCTGGTACCTTTAAATGTAGCCTATGTGTATCCATTACGTCTCATTATTTAACAAATTAATGTGTAGATAAAGTGAAGACTATAAATAAACTATAAGAATAATTACAAAACTTTTCAAAAAGGAGAAGGAAAAATTAGAGTTAATTATATCTTTTAAAGTGATTAGTAAAACATTTATTTATATAACTATTTGATTGAAAACTAAAAAAATAAAAATATAGTAAACGTTAAAAGTAAAAGTGGTTTTTATAAATGAAAAGAATAGCAAGAATTGCAGTCGCTACGTATATGGGGTTGGCAGGAAGTGCTGTGCAGGCGGCGACTACATTTTTAAATGTTTCTTATGACCCAACTCGAGAGTTTTATCAGGAATATAATCAGGCATTTGGTAATTTCTGGAAACAACGTACCAGGCAGGACGTGGATTTTAAACAATCCCATGGGGGCTCAGGAAAACAGGCTCGCGCTGTAGCAACTGGTCTTGAGGCAGATGTGGTGACCTTAGCCTTAGCCAATGATATTGATGAAATTGTAAAAGCAGGCTTTATCCAGCCAAACTGGCAAAAAGAATTCCCTAATAATTCTGCACCGTATACCTCTACAGTTGTGTTTTTAGTAAGAAAAGGCAATCCAAAAAATATTCGTGATTGGAATGATTTAACTAAACCTGGTGTTGAAATTATTACGCCTAATCCAAAAACGGGTGGGGCACCGCGTTGGATTTATCTTTCTGCATGGGGATATGCTTTAAAGCAGCCGGGTGGAAATGACGCTAAAGCCAAAGAGCTGGTTAAAAAACTTTATCACAACGTTAAGGTGTTAGATTCGGGAGCGCGAGGCTCGCTTACTACATTTGCTGAGCGTGGAATTGGAGATGTTCTACTTTCTTGGGAAAATGAAGCACTATTGGCAACGAAAGGTCTCGATAAAGATAAATATGAAATTGTTTACCCATCAATTTCAATTTTGGCAGAACCATCTGTTGCTATTGTTGACAAAACAGTCGACAAAGACGGTAACCGTACTTTGGCAAAAGGTTATCTCAACTTTTTATACTCACCTTTAGGTCAAGAGTTGGCTGCTAAACACTATTTCCGTCCTCGTAATCCTCAAGTTGCTGCTAAATATGCAGCACAATTCCCAAAAATTAAATTATTTACGATCAATGATGTTTTTGGCGGTTGGGCAAAAGCTCAGAAAACCCATTTTGCCAATGGAGCTATCTTTGATCAGATTTATGATGGAAAGCAGTAGATAAAATTTTGGTAGAGTAGAAGTTTAAAAATTAGTTTACTTTTTTATAGTGAAGCAAGTGAGCCTGAAAAGGTGAGCTTGCTTTTTTGTTTTGCTTAAAAAATGAAAAGAAAACGGTTTTCTCTATGAAAAATTAATATTTTCCTACAAAAAGCCGTTTGGTGTTAGCCATAAACAAGGTGATAATGTGCAGTTACATTTTTACGCTATGATTTTACTCCTATGTCGCATATTTCTGTCTTACTTTTTGAGACCGTTGAAAGCTTATTGGCAGATCGCACAACTGGGGTGTATATCGATGCAACCTTTGGACGAGGTGGGCATACGCGCTTGTTATTGTCGAAACTCGATGAAAACGCCCGAGTATATGCTTTTGATAAAGACCCTCAAGCTCTGGAAGTTGCGGCTGCTTTAGCACAAGAAGATCCAAGATTTACGATTATTCATGCAAGTTTTGCTGATATTAAGGAAAAAATGCAGGAAATTGGGGTGCAAAGTGTCGATGGAATTATGGCAGACTTAGGTGTGTCCTCTCCTCAACTCGACCAGGCTGAACGCGGCTTTAGCTTTATGCAAGATGGCCCGTTAGATATGCGCATGGATAACTCTAAAGGATTGACTGCTGCCGAATGGTTACTTGAGGTAGAAGAGGAAGATTTGGCAAATATCATTTATCAATATGGTGAAGAACGATATAGTCGCCGTATTGCTAGAGCAATTAAACAGGCCGGAAAATTGGATACTACGGCGCAATTGGCTGAAATAGTAAAAACAGCCCATCCAAAATGGGAAAAGCATAAACATCCGGCGACACGTACGTTTCAGGCAATCCGTATTGCTATTAACAAAGAACTAGATGATATTGAAGTATTTTTACCGCAAGCTGTAGACTTGCTTAAACCAAAAGGGCGTTTGTCTGTGATCAGCTTCCATTCGCTTGAAGATCGGTTGATCAAACAGTTTATTCAAAAAGAATCAACTCTAGCAGAAGATTCTGGTTGGGGGATGCCTCAACAGCAGGTTGATACGAGAAGATTAAAGAAAATTTCACGGGTTCGTGCGAGTGAAGAAGAAGTAAAAGCGAATCCACGTTCACGTAGTGCATGGCTTCGGGTTGCTGAACGCTTGGAACAAAAAGGCGCGTAATGAAAAGCAGTGATGAAATCGAAACCACAGAAAATAAAGTGGTCAAAAAAGTTGTGGTATATGCAGTCATGGTGGCATTGGTTTTTATCAGTGCCATGATGGTGGTATTTCAAGTATTTGAATACCGTCATGATTATAGAGAGTTAAGCTCTTATATGCGTGAACGTGATGACCTCAATGCGGAGTGGGGGCGCTTGTTGATTGAGCAGCAAACCTTTGGTGCTACAGCACAAATTGGTACACGTGCCGTGACCCAACTTCGAATGTTTTCGCCACCTGCTGCAGAAACGGTGGTAATTTCTTTACCGATGACCTCAGAGCAAAATAAGTAAGGCCTTGCTGTATGGTAGATAAGCGAACAAAGCAAACACGAAAAAAACAGCAGTCTATTTCGGAAAAACCAAGTCTTGCCTTTGATATGTGGCGGTTTTATCTGCTCTGGGCAGTCGTGCTACTGTGTTTTGTGGTATTAATTGCACGTGCATTTTATGTTCAAGTCATTAATAAAGACTTTTTGCAAAATAAGGCGAATGCCAATATTTTGCGTACTGAACGTATAGAGGCTATGCGTGGAGTGATTAGTGATCGCCACGGTGTACCTTTAGCGATTAGTAGTCCAATCATGAAAATTGTGATTGATCCGCGTGATTATTTTGAGACCAAGCATTTATATGATCAAATTACGGCTGAACTAAAACAAGATCCAAACAACCGTAAATTAAAACGCCAGTTACCAGATAAAAATTTAAATCTTGATGAACTTGCCGACGTGGTGGGTGTTGATCGTGCTGATCTTAAAAAACAGATGAATGCACGTCCGCGTTCTCGCTATTTGGTTTTGAAAAAAGAAGTACCTCCTCAGCAAGCTGACCTCATTATGAAAGGTAATTTTCAAGGGGTGTATGCAGAAAAAACTTATAAACGTTATTATCCGCAACCTCAGCCAAATGCCCAAATTATTGGTTTGACCAATAGTGAAGGTCAAGGTATCGAAGGCTTGGAAATGCAGTTGAATAAGCAACTGTCAGGCGTGGATGGTGAGCAAAAAATTATTCGCGATAAACGTGGTAACCGTTTAAAAGTCTCTGAGGTGATTCGTGAGGGTGAACCAGGTGAAAATATCACTTTAAGTATCGACTCACGTTTGCAGTACATTATGTACCGTGAATTAACGGCTGCAGGTGTGGCTAACAATGCGCGTTCAGCAACGGCGATTGCGGTTGATGTTAAAACGGGTGAAATTCTGGCAATGACCAGTTGGCCATCTTATAACCCGAATGATAAGAATGGCTTATCAAATAAAGATGCTATGCGTAACCGTGGTGCGATCGATATGTTCGAGCCAGGTTCAACCATGAAACCTTTTACTATTTCTGCAGCTTTAGAAACTGGTCAATATACGCCAAATACGATTGTAAATACCTCTCCTGGCTCAATGCGTTTAGGCTGGCATACTATTCGTGATACCCATAACTACGGGGCTTTGACCGTAAGTGGTGTCATTATTAAGTCTTCAAACGTGGGTTCTGCAAAAATTGCATTATCGCTTCCGAAAGAAACCTTGCCGAGCTTCTTTAATCGCGTTGGTTTTGGTAAGCGTTCTGCAGTAAGGTTCCCTGGGGAAAGTTCAGGTCTGGTTTTACCTGTTAATAAATTAAATTCTTCTCAAATCGGGACCATGGCATATGGTTATGGCTTAAACGCGACAATCCTTCAATTGGCTCAAGGTTATGCCATGCTTGCAAATCATGGTGTCAAAATGCCATTAAGCTTGCATAAACTAGATCAGCCACCTAAAGGTGAGCAAGTTTTAAATCCGAAAATTGCCGATCAAGTTTTGTTAATGCTTGAGCAAGTGACTATGCCGGGTGGTACTGCAAAACAAGCCAATATTCCTGGTTATAGGGTAGGTGGTAAAACAGGTACTGCACATAAATTGCGTGCAGATGGTAAAGGATATTCAAATAATGAGTATCGTGCCTTATTTGCGGGTGTCGCACCAATTAGTGATCCACGTTTAGCCGTTATTGTAGTGGTGGAAAACCCACAAGGTCGCTATTACGGTGGTTTGGTTGCCGCTCCAGTTTTTGCTCGTATTATGCAAGAGTCGTTGCGCTTAATGAATGTGCCGCTTGATAAGCCACTTAATACTCCAGAAAATCCTATTCGCAGGTAAGCTATGACTGTTTCTTTTCAAGAAATTCATCCAATCGAAATTGATGCTCAATGGCCTCAACAGCGATTTCACGGCTTTAGTTTAGATAGTCGTAAAGTTGAAACGGGCCAAATTTTTATTGCTTTGACAAGTTATAGCCAGCCTGAAAAAACGCGTACATTTGCTGAAGCGGCTTTAGCAAATGGAGCGTTGGCTGTCATTAGCGAAACCGAATTAGGTGTAGCAAATGAATGGGTATGCCCTGATGTGCGTCAGCGCATGGGAGAGTGGCAAAAACGTTATTTGCAACAGGCTGATGTAGTAAAACCTTTACGGATTATAGCTGTAACAGGCACAAATGGTAAAACAACAATTTCTCGTTTAATTGCTGAGTTAATTAGTTCACAGCAGCAGCGCTGTGCAGTGATGGGGACAACAGGGAATGGTATTTTACCGAATTTAACGCCTTCTACGCATACTACCCTCGACGCTCTACAGTTACAAAATGCGCTACATGATTATGCTAAACAGGGAGCAACTTTTGCTTCTTTAGAAGCAAGTTCACATGGTCTTGAACAGGGTCGATTAAATGGTTGCGATATTGAAATTGCTGTTTATAGCAACTTAAGTCGTGACCATCTGGATTATCATGGCACTTTAGAAGCTTATGCAGAAGCGAAGGCGCGTTTATTTCAGTTTAATTCGTTAAAAGTCGCTGTTATTAATTTAGATGATGCGCATGCTGACTTGATGATTAAGTCTGCCCAAAATAATCCAGCACAACCTAAAATTTTGACTTACTCACTAACTCAAAATACAGCTGATTATTACATTACCGATTTAAGCTATAGCTTGGCGGGTGCAACTTTTAATTTAGTAAGTCAGCAAGGTTCATTTGCGGTAGAAAGCCCATTATTAGGTCATTTCAATGTTGAAAATTTAATTGCCGCACTCATCGCTGCTGAGCAAGCTGGTTTCGATTTACAGGCATTGGTTAATTTTGTTCCTAAACTAATTGGTGCGCCAGGCCGAATGCAAGTTATTCGTGATGATGAGCGATTATTTGTAGTGGATTATGCGCATACACCAGATGCATTGATTCAAGTGCTTAAAACATTAAAGCGTCATGTTTCGAATCAGCTTTGGGCGGTGTTTGGATGTGGTGGTGACCGTGACCGTGGTAAGCGTCCACTCATGACTCAAGCAGCTTTGGATGGCGCAAATCCTGTTATTCTGACTTCAGATAATCCAAGAACAGAAGACCCTGAACAAATTTTTGCTGACATGAAGCAAGGAATCGATTTTTCAGGGCATCGTATGCATGAAATTCATGACCGCCGTGAAGCAATTAAATTTGTTGCAGAGCAAGCTCAAGCTGGTGACATTGTAGTGATTGCCGGCAAAGGACATGAAAATTATCAAGAAATTAATGGTGTGCGTCACTGGTTTGATGATGTGGTTGAAGTGCGTTCCGCGATTGATGCCCAACATCATACGGTAGATGCTGCTTACCCTGCACAATAGGAAAAATTATGCATACTTCAACCACCAGTACCGTGCCTTTGGAACCGTGGACAGCTCAACAATTACAACAGGCAACACAGGGTTACTGGCATAAAGACCAGATCCCTCAAAGTGAAATTAAACGTATTTTGACTGACTCGCGTCATGCAGAAAGTGGGGATGCCTTTTTAGCACTAAAAGGTGAACGTTTCGACGCGCATAATTTTGTCGCGCAAGTGGCTGCAAATGGTTGCCAAGTCGCTATTGTCGAGCGGCCTATAGATGCAGAAATTGCTCAGCTTGTAGTTGCCGATACCCGTTTGGCTTTAGGGCAACTTGGTGCGTATCGCCGTGAACAAAATGCTCAATTGAAAGTAATTGCTTTAACGGGCAGTAGTGGTAAAACCACCACCAAAGAAATGCTAGGAAGTATTTTGTCTCGTTTAGCACCTACATTGATTACCCGAGGCAATTTAAATAATGACCTTGGTGTGCCGATGATGTTGCTTGAGCTTCGAAAGGAGCATCAGTATGCGGTGATGGAACTTGGTGCAAATCATCAAGGTGAAATTGATTACACATCAAAAATTGTTCAACCGCATGTTGCTGGCATTTTAAATATTGGAACTGCTCATTTGGGTGAGTTCGGCGGGCGTGATGGCATTTGCCGCGCTAAATCAGAAATCTATCGTCATATTTTACCTCAGGGCGTTGCTATTGTTCCGCAACAAGATGACTTTACCGCTGAGATTCGTGAAGCAGCCAAAAGCCATCAAATCATGAGCTTTGGTGCTGGTGGTGATGTCTTTGCTACAGAGATTGAATTGTTGCCACAATCTGCCAATTTCCAGTTACATACGCCTCAAGGTTCAAGTTTTGTAAGACTGCCATTTGCGGGTGAGCACAATGTGCAAAACGCAACTGCAGCAGTAGCATTTGCTTTGGCGTTAGGTGTTAGCTTGGAAGATATCGTAAAAGGTCTAGAGCAAGCACAAGGTGCAAAAGGTCGTTTGAATTTTATTCAAAAAGCGCCTCATTTATTTATTGATGATACTTATAACGCCAATCCAACATCTATGCGTGCTGCGGCACAAGTATTACTTCAGCAAAATGGCATTAAAGTCATGGTGATGGGGGATATTGGGGAGTTAGGTGATAGTAGTTGGCAAGAACATCACGATCTAGGTCGCGATCTTGCTGAGCTTCCTTTAGACCATATTATTGCAGTTGGGCAGTTTGCCTCAGCAGCTCTCGAAGGCGCAGGTCTTCATTCTACTAAATTGAAAGCATTTCAGACTCAAGCTGAGGCGCTTCCATTTTTAATCAATCTAATCCAAACACATCAACCCCAGTCCATGAGTTTCCTGTTTAAAGGTTCTCGCTTTACTCATATGGAAACGTTGATGGCTGATTTGATGGAGAAACTTTAAATGCTGTTATGGTTGTTTGAACAACTTGCGGGCTATCACAGTTCGTTTCAGGTTGTTCGTTATTTAACATTACGTTCTTTACTCAGTGTATTAACGTCACTGACCATTGGTTTGGTTCTCGGACCAATCATGATTCGTAAATTACAAGCGTTAAAATACGGTCAGGCAGTAAGTTCGTTTGCTCCTGAAAATCATGCTAAGAAGATGGGTACACCGACCATGGGGGGGATTTTAATTCTGCTCTCAATTGGTATTAGTACTTTATTGTGGGCTGATTTATCTAACCCTTATGTTTGGATTGTACTTGGTGTAATGGTTGTGTTCGGTGCGGTTGGCTGGGCAGATGACTGGATTAAAATTCGCTATAAAGATAATGCAGGTCTACCTGCCCGTAAGAAGTTTTTCTGGACTTCTGTCGCATCGCTGGGTGCTGGTATTGCGTTATATTTAATTGCTACCCAACAATCTAATGCAGAATACACAGCAAATATGCTGGATTTATTGATTCCTTTCTTTAAGAATCTTTCAATTCCGCTTTCTATTGTTCCTTTAGGTTTAGCATTTATTGTATTTACCTATTTAGTAATTAATGGTGCCTCTAATGCGGTTAACCTAACTGATGGTTTAGATGGTTTAGCCATTATGCCAGTGGTTATGGTAGCGACGGGCTTAGGCGTATTTGCTTATTTATCTGGTGATATTCGTTTTGCCAACTATTTGCATATTCCTTATGTGAAATATACCTCTGAACTTGTGGTGATCTGTTCTGCCATGATTGGTGCAGGTTTGGCATTTCTTTGGTATAACGCACATCCGGCGCAAGTCTTTATGGGGGATGTGGGCGCTTTAGCTCTAGGTGCAATGCTTGGAACCATTGCCGTTATGGTTCGCCAAGAAATCGTATTCGCAATTATGGGCGGTGTTTTCGTTATGGAAGCGGTATCGGTATTCCTGCAAATCGGCTCATTACGAATGCGGAATAAACGCGTATTTTTGATGGCACCTTTGCACCATCACTATGAAAAACAAGGCTGGAAAGAAACCCAAGTAGTCATCCGTTTCTGGATTATTACGATTATGCTGGTTGTTTTAGGCCTAATGACCTTAAAATTGCGCTAGAACTTATTTTGGTGTCAATATAAAGCCAGTTTCTACTGGCTTTTTTTATTGGAGAGGTAAATGACAAAAGTTGCTGGTCTAGACCAATTATCTGTAATTAATCAAAAAGTAGTTGGAGAGGGCGAAGTCTTACCTCAAGTTGTGCTTAAAGATGGAAGTCAGGTGCAAACGGGAACTGTCGCGACGATGCTGCATAATATTGAGCTCTATAATGCGGGGCAAAGAGGGCAAATTGAAGAAGAGTTGAAGATCGCAATTCCAACTTTAGTTAAAGTGGGCTTATTTGATTTGTTTGAAGTAGATGAATGGATTAAGGGAACAAATGCAGGCCGTACATTTGTTGGAATGCACGCTAAGGCTTATTTACAACAAAAAGAACAAGAGAATAATTAAACGTGACTACGCAAAATTTAATGTGCCCTGTGTGTCGTCAACGACTTGAGCTGGTAAGCAAAACATGGCGGTGTGAACAGGGCCATAGCTATGACATTGCAAAGCAAGGTTATGTGAACTTACATGTTGTACAGCACAAACATAGTAAAAATCCGGGAGATACTCCTGAGTCTGTAGATGCGCGCCGTGCTTTCTTACAAGGTGGCTATTATCAACCTTTACAGCAAGCAGTAGTTCATTTGCTGAAAGATCTTCAAGCTAAAATGGTACTTGATATTGGCTGTGGTGAGGGCTATTACACCAGCGCAATGCAACAGGTCGTTGAACAGTGTATAGGTGTAGATATTGCAAAAAATGCAGTACAACGCGCAGCAAAGTTAAATGACAAAGTGACATGGGTGGTTGGTACAGGAGCAACTTTACCGGTCATCGATCAAAGCATGGATGTGTGTACGAGTCTTTTTAGCCCGATTCCCCAAACGGAAATTCTGCGTGTTTTAAAAGATGATGGTTATTTAATTGTTGTGACCCCGGCAACCGATCATTTGTATGCGATGCGTGAGGCGTTGTTTGAACAGGTTAATCCTCACACACCACAGAAATTTGTTGAACAATTGCAAGATTTATTTGAGTTGAAAGAACAGCAAGTTATTGATGCTCCTTTAGTACTTGACCAGCAGGCTTTAAAAAATCTTATTGCTATGACTCCCTATGCTTATAAGGCATCTCCAGAACGTCGTATGCAATTAGAACAGAAAGCACACTTACAAGTGACCGCATCTTTTCAAATTTATCTTTTTCAAAAGCGTAATAAAAAAGCCATCTAACGATGGCTTTTTTATTTTTACTCAATTTGATTAATCAAGTTTTCTAATTCATCTTTTTCACGCTTCGGCGCTGCCCCTTGCGAAGGTTTCATCGCTGGAGGTGTTGTCTTGGAAGGAATCACAATTTCCTCACCAGGTAAGTCATCGAAGTCATTATTGGTGGTTTTAGGTTGCGGTGGTGCAGGACGATAGAGTGGACGTGCTAATGGAGGGGCAGCACGATATGTTTTCTTATCGCCTACTTCAGTTGTGACTTCTTGCTTATCGCGAGAAATAGGTGCCTGAGCATCTTTTTCTAAACGAACCCAAGCAGCTGGTGTACCTTGCAATGCTTGACCCATAAAGTTAATCCAGATCGGTAATGCAGCAATACCACCATACTCACGGCGGCCAAGTGTAGTCGGCTGGTCAAAACCAACCCATGTTACAGTTACTAACTTGCCATTAAAACCTGCAAACCATGCATCTTTTGCATCGTTAGTCGTACCTGTTTTACCTCCTAAATCACTACGGCCAATCTTGAGTGCAGCACGACCTGTACCATGCTCAATTACGTCACGTAAGATATTTGCCATGTCATAAGCAGAGCTTGATTTTAAAATGCGCTGAGCTTGACGATATTGACTGTTATTTTTGTCCGTCTGTTTAAGATTAAGTTGTTTGGTTGTCTTTTCTTTCTGCTCTAGCTCTTTATTTGTAACTTCAACAACTTGATCATCTGGAGTAGTTACCTGTGCATCGTCAGTTGTCTCAGGAGCGTTAATACATGGAATACATGCATATTCTGGTTTGGCTTCGTAAATGACTTTACCGTATGCATCTTCAATACGCTGAATAAAATGCGGTTGAACGCGGTAACCACCGTTTGCGAATGTTGCATATCCAGTTGCCATTTGAATTGGTAATACTTGAGGCGTACCTAAAGCAATGGTGTAGTTACGTGGAATTTGATCCTCTTGTAAACCAAAATCCATGAATAATTGGCGAGTACGTTCAATTCCTACAGTTTGTAAGAGCCTTACTGAAACCGTATTACGAGACAAATACAAAGCACGGCGTAACGGGATCATACCTAGGTAGCGACCATCAGAGTTCTTCGGTGTCCACTTGCCAATCGTAATAGGGCTATCATTCACCATACTATAAGGTGTCATGCCACGTTCTAATGCTAAAGCATAGAGGAATGGTTTGATGGTAGAACCTGGCTGACGCCAGCCTTGTAAAGCACGGTTAAATTTTGATTGATAGAAATTATAACCACCTACAATTGCTTCAATTGAGCCATCGTTTGGGTTAATTGCAATGAGCTGACCTTGAACTTTTGGTACTTGAACTAGTGACCACGCAGTTTTAGCTTCATTTGGACGTAAACGAACAATATCTTTAACTTTAACAATTTGAGATGCACGAGAAGGCGCTGCACCTACGCTATTTGCATTGCGATAGGGACGGGCCCATGACATGCCGGACCATTGCACGGTTACTGTTGAGCCATCTTGCATTAATGCTTCAAAAGAGCTGCTATTTACCTTGGTAACTTGCGCCGGATAAGTGTTGGCATATGCTCTAAATTCGCTTAATGGCTTATCATGTGCTTCTGCACCACGCCAGCCATGACGACGGTCATAAGCTTCAAGACCGTCCTGCACAGCTTTTTCCGCAATCGCTTGGCGTTTCGCATTAATTGTTGTGTAGACTTTATAACCAGAATCAATTGCTTGTTCACCAAAATGTTTTACAAGCTCTGAGCGGACCATTTCACCTGCGTAGGGGTGAATATTATTTAGGTCACGGTTGGGCATATTCAAATTGATTGGTTCTGCAACGGCCTTTTGATATTCCGCTTGAGAGATATAACCAAGTTGAAGCATTCGGCCTAAAATCCAGTTGCGACGTTCAAGTGCACGCTCAGGGTTAACAACTGGATTATATTTAGATGGTGCTTTAGGCAAGCCGGCAATCATGGCCATTTGGGCAATGCTGAGCTCATTAATGCTTTTGTTGTAGTAAATCTTTGCAGCCGCTGCGATACCGTAAGCATTTTTACCTAAGAAAATCTTATTTACATAGAGGCTTAAGATGTCTTCTTTAGATAAGTTTTGCTCAATTTTTCGAGCCAAAAAGATTTCTGTTAGTTTGCGTTTTAATGTTCTTTCTGGACTCAAATAATAGTTCTTTGCGACCTGCATCGTGATGGTTGAGCCACCAGTTTGTACATCAGAACCAGTCACACTTTCACTCAAAGCACGGCCTAAACCTTTAAAACTAATGCCGCTATGTTCAAAGAAAGAAGAATCTTCTGCTGCTAGGAATGCATGAATAAAATTAGGAGGAATTTGTTTGTATTCAACCGGAATAGAAAGTTTACCACCGTATTCAGCAATGAGTTGATTATCGGCTGTATAGACTTGCAATGGTTTTAAAAGCGGTGCTTTTTTTAGCGAACTCATTTCCGGAAGCGTTGGGGCAATATAGAGATACATGCCATAGAATCCCATCGGAAGTGAGACTAAGATAATAATAATGATCAAAAAAATTGGACGCACGAAGCCCAAACTGGATAGCTTTTTCATGATAAGTAAGCTTTAATAAGATCGAATACAAACTAATTGTGGTCAGTATAGCCTTTAGACATGCGGATTGTTAGATGAGATATTGTATCCGTGTAAAAATAAAGACCGAGATTATTGGTTTGTAATTTTTTTTGGGGATAAAAAAATAATAGGACAATAGTGTGCTCAGGTTATATCGTAAACCTAATAAGGGGTTAATGGGTGTCGATATTAGTTCGACTTCTGTTAAGTTGTTAGAGCTCTCTGTCAAGAACGGTAAATATTGGGTAGAAAGCTATGCTTTGATGCCTTTACCCGAAAACAGTGTAGTTGAAAAAAATATCTTAAATCCAGAAGCAGTTGCAGAGGCTTTGGAACGGGCGATGAATTTAGCAAATCCCCAAACCACTCATGCTGCAATTGCTGTTCCGACATCGACGGTTATTCATAAAACTATCGAAATGGATGCAGATATGAGCGATGACGAACGCGAAGTTCAGATTCGTGTAGATGCGGAGCAGTATATACCGTTCCCTTTAGATGAGGTGAGCCTTGATTTTGAGGTTTTGCCCGATCGTCTTGCGAATCCAAATCGTGTAAATGTACTCTTGGTCGCCACAAGAACAGAAAACGTTGAAACACGCGTTGAAGTGCTTGAATTGGCAGATTTAAATCCTAAATTGGCTGATGTCGAAAGTTACGCGGTTGAACGCGCTTTTAGCGTGTTTGCTGATAGCTTACCGATGGGTGCAAATACCATAGGGATTTTAGATATCGGTCATACCATGACGACATTATCTGTCATGCAAAATGGCAAGATTATTTATACACGAGAGCAGGTTTTTGGCGGAAAACAACTTACGCTTGAAATTCAAAGTCGTTATGGTTTGTCTTTAGAAGAAGCAAGCCGAGCGAAAAAAGATCGCTCTTTACCCGATGATTATGAAATTGAAGTGCTAGACCCATTTCTAGATGCGGTAGTTCAGCAGGCGGCCCGCTCATTACAATTTTTCTTTTCTTCATCCCAATTTAACGAAATAGATCATATTTTGCTCGCTGGTGGAAATGCGAATATTCCAGGCCTTGCCAAGCTTTTGCAGCAAAAATTAGGTTACCGTGTCACGATTGCCAACCCGTTTTTACAAATGGGCTTTTCTCCTCAAGTCGACGTTCAAAAAATTGAAAATGATGCTTCATCTTTAATGGTGGCATGTGGCTTGGCTTTAAGGAGTTTTGATTAATGGCAACAATTAATTTACTGCCTTGGCGCGAAGAGCTGAGGGAGCAACGAAAAAAACAATTTATAACGTTATGTTTTGGGGTGGTTGTTTTGGGGATTACAACCGTATTTGGGGGATGGTTTTATTTTGACCATAAATTAGATGATCAAGAGCAAGCGAATCAGCTCATTATGAGCACAAATCAGAACCTTGATCAGCAATTAAAAACATTAAACGGCTTACAGGAACAGCGTGATGCCATTATTGAACGCATGAAGTTGATTCAAGGTTTGCAGAGTCAACGTCCAGTAGTGGTAAGACTTGTTGATGAGTTAGTTCGAGTCACACCATCAGCTATGTATTTAACGAAATTTAGCCGAACCGGAGATAAGTTTACGATTGAAGGTAAAGCTGAAAGTCCAAATACAGTAGCCGAACTACTCCGTAATCTTGAAGCATCTCCTTGGTATCGTAATGCTTTTATGAACTCTTTCTTGGCTAATGAAGAGAAAAAAGATAAGGCTGCAAGTTCTCTTCTTCCTAGGGTGGAAGACCACTATGGTAGTTTTGTTGTGACTGTCGATTTGGGGGAAATGGGCGTGACCACAACGGATGATTCTGCTAAGCCATCTACAGGTGAAAGTGTGGGGGCTGCTAAATGAGTCAAGACGAACTTCAAGAATTGTCATTAGAACAATTATCTGCAAAGAAAAAGAAATTTAATCTCGATAAATTCCTTCAGCAATTTAATACGCTGGATATGAACAACTACGGTAGTTGGCCAATATCTGTAAAAATTACGTGTTGGATTTTTATTTTCTTTGCTGTGTTAGCTTTGGGGTATTTCATTGTTATTCAACCGAAATTACAAGCTATTGATAATGCTCAAGCTCAGGAAAGCAATTTATTAAACGAATTTCGTGAAAAAGACTCGAAATTACGTAACCTGCAACAGTATCAGGTACAGCTTCAAGAGATGCAGGCAAATTTCAACCAGCAACTAGAGCAGTTACCAAAAGAAACTGAGATTCCGAGTTTAGTTGAAGATATCAACTTAACAGGAGTGAACTCTGGATTGAAATTTAAAAATATTCGCTTGGAAGATGAAGTAAAGCAGGAAATTTTTATTGAGCAACCAATTGCCATAGAAGCGACCGGGGACTATCACGCATTTGGAGCTTTTGTAAGTAGTATCGCTGCTTTGCCTCGTATTGTAACCATGCACGATTTTACTGTTGATGTATCGCCAGCTAAAGATAACAAGTCTGATATTCCTGTGCTGAACTATTCCATTAAAGCAAAAACATACCGATACGTAGGGGCAACAGATACATCGGAGCAAACAGGCAAAGCTCCAGCAGCATCTGCTTCAACGAACACTACTGTTCAGCCGAAATAGGAGAGTTATGATGAAAATTAAGCAAATTACTCTTTATGTTTTGGCGTGTGCTGTGCTTGTCGGTTGTGATTCAAGAATTGATGCAGTAAATCAGGAAATGGCCAATATTCGTAATCAGCCGCCACTCCCTATTGAACCAGCACCGATTTTTACTCCTGTACCACAATTTAATTACGCTGCTCATCAATTAAAAAGCCCATTTATGCCAAGTTCTCTAGCTGCCGAGCTCAAGATTATGGCGGGGAAACGGGTTTATCCGAATTTCTCACGTGCGCCGCAACCACTCGAAAGTTATGCACTTGAAGCTTTAAATATGAAAGGGAGCATGCGTAATAATCGAGGGCAGATATTGGCCCTGATCCAGACACCGGATCAGCAGATTGAACGGGTACAAGTGGGTAACTATATGGGCATGAATCAGGGCCGTATTACCCATATTAGTCCAACCCAGATTGATCTGGTTGAAATCGTACCAGATGGTCGAGAAGGCTATGTCGAAAGACCAAGAACATTGGTCTTGATTGGGCCTGCACCCTAAAATTTAGGGAATAACAACGAAAAAATATTTTTAAAGATTATTTAATTTAATTGGGGATGGTCAGACAATGAATCACGTATTCCGTCAGTTTTCTATGGGGGCTGTAGCTATTGCGATTATGCAGGCTGCATCTGCACAGGTCAGCATGACCAACATTGTACCAATGCAAATTGCAGGTCAGGGCACAGAAATTAGAGTCATGTTTAATGGCTTGCCACCACAACCACAAGCTTACCAACTTGAAAATCCTTCACGTTTAATCCTTGATTTTGATAAGGCACAGCAAGGTTTAAAACAGTCTAAAATTAGTGTTGCAACTAATGAGGCAAGTTCTGTAGATGTTACTTCAGATGACCGGCGCTCACGTTTAACTGTAAACCTAAAAGATGCTGGAGCATTTACAACACGAGTCGAAGGCAATACTTTCATTTTAAAAATTAATTCTGCTCAAACAAGTAATAAGCCGCTACCTGTGGTCTCAGCACAACCACAGGGAGTTTCAAATATTGGCTTTCAGCGTGGTAGTCAGGGAGAAGGCCTGGTTGTTGTAGATCTTTTAGGAAGTAATACGCCTGTAGATGTTCAGCAGCAGGGTAGTAAAGTCGTTATAAGAACAATAGGTACAAAAATCCCGACACATTTAGCGCGTCGCTTAAATGTAAATGATTTTGCAACCCCGGTTTCAAGTATCGATGCTTATAATGATAAAGGGGTTGGTGTAATAACTATCCAGTCCTCTGGTAGCTATGAATATATGGCCTATCAGGCGGAGAATAAGCTCACGATCAGTTTGAAACGTCCCCAAGATAAAAATGTTACCTCTTTATATAAAACGCCAAATTATTCAGGAAATAAACTTTCATTAGACTTCCAAGATATTGAAGTACGCCGTGTGTTGCAATTACTTGCTGATTTTACAGGCATCAATATGGTAGCTGCCGATAGTGTACAAGGTAATATCACACTACGTTTAAAAGATGTACCTTGGGATCAGGCTCTTGATATTATTTTAAAAACTAAAAATCTTGATAAACGCCGTAATGGCAATGTGATTTGGATTGCTCCAGTTGCAGAATTGATTAAAGCGGAAGAAGAAGAAGCGAAAGCTGTTGCACAAAGTGTCAAACTTGCACCCTTACAGACTGAGTATATTCAACTGAAGTATGCTAAAGCTGGCGATATTATGGGTCTCATTACACAAGGCTCAAATAATAGTAATGGCTTACAGCATACTTCTGGTGGAGGGACCTCAACTTCAACCAATTTAAATACTGGAGTTGATAGTCTAGGCAATAATGTGGGGAGTTTGCTTAGCCCACGTGGCACTATTACTCAAGATGATCGAACCAATACTCTTATTATTAATGATACTGCTCAGTCAATTGATCAAATTCGTAAAATGATTGACTTGCTTGATGTGCAAGTTAAACAGGTTATGGTTGAGGCACGTATTGTCAGAGCCTCTACGTCATTTACCAAAGAACTTGGTGTGAAGTGGGGCATTCTGTCGCAAGGTATTACCAATAACAACAATTTGCTGGTTGGCGGTAGTGAAACAACTTTATGGAATTTACGCGAACCTAAAAAAGATGAAACTACAGGTGGGTATAAATATACGATTGAGCGCCCAGATAACTTAAACGTGGATTTAGGAGTTTCTAATCCTGCAGGAAGTATTGCTTTTGGCTTGATTAGTATGTCTGACTTTATGTTAGATCTTGAATTGTCTGCTTTACAAGCGGATGGTTATGGTGAGGTTATTTCTACCCCTAAAGTCATGACTGCCGATAAACAAACAGCGAAAGTTGCAACTGGTCAACAAGTTCCATATCAATCTACAACTAACTCTGCAGCAGGTTCAACTGCTACAACATCTTTTAAAGATGCTTTGCTGAGTTTAAATGTGACACCAAGTATTACACCTGATGGCAAGATTCAAATGAAGTTGGATATTTCTAAGGATTCTGTAGCGGGTGCGGCTCCAAATGGAGAGTTGATTTTAAATAAAAATAATATCAATACCAATGTATTGGTAGATAATGGCGAAACTGTCATTTTGGGTGGTGTTTTTGAGCAAACGACTATGAATTCACAAACCAAAGTTCCTTTCTTTGGTGATATTCCTGTCGTTGGGCGTTTATTTAGAAAAGATGTAAAGTCTGATGATAAACAAGAGTTGCTGATTTTCGTTACACCACGAATTGTTAATGACACTTTAGCGAGAAATCATTAATATATTTTTTAATGAAAGCAATTGAAATAGGTGGCGCCTTGCCAAGCAAAGCGTTTGAAACCCTACCAAATATTTATTTGGTAGGGCCCATGGGGGCAGGAAAAACAACTGTTGGACGTCATTTAGCAGAACTATTAGGGCGTGAATTTTTAGATAGTGATCATGAAATTGAGCGCAAGACAGGGGCTACTATTCCCTGGATTTTTGAAAAAGAAGGAGAAGTCGGCTTTCGTACGCGTGAAACTGTCGTTTTAAATGAGCTTACTTCACGTAAGGCATTAGTGCTTGCCACAGGTGGCGGTGCTATTACTCAGGCGCCTAATCGGGAGTTTTTAAAGCAACGTGGAATTGTTGTTTATCTATATACTCCTGTCGAATTACAACTACAAAGAACCTATCGCGATAAAAATAGACCTTTATTACAAGTTGAAAATCCTGAACAAAAATTGCGGGATTTATTAAAGATCAGAGATCCTCTGTATCGTGAAGTTGCACACTATACGATTGAAACGAATCAAGGTGCTGCACGTGATCTTGCCCAAAAGATTTTGCAACTTATTCTATCGAACAAGTTAAAATAGACGAACTGACTAGTGGTTTTATAAATTCATGCAAACTTTACATGTTGAATTAGGCGAACGCCGTTATCCTATTTTCATTGGTAGCCAACTTGACCCGAAACAATTACTAGAGCCTTATATTCATGGCCAACAGGTCATGATTGTGAGTAATGTTACGGTTGCACCTTTATATTTAAGCCACTATCAGGAAGCTTTGGAAAGTCTAGGTAAAACGGTTGCGACCTGTATTTTACCTGATGGCGAAAAGTATAAAGATATTCAGCATTTAAACTTAATTTTTGATGCATTGCTTGAAGCTGGTTTTAACCGTGATTGTACGGTTTTAGCTTTAGGTGGTGGTGTCATTGGTGATATGGCTGGTTTTGCTTCTGCTTGTTTCCAACGTGGCGTTTATTTTGTACAGGTTCCTACGACCTTACTTTCACAAGTAGACTCAAGTGTTGGTGGAAAAACAGGAATTAATCATCCGCTTGGCAAGAATATGTTAGGTGCTTTTCAGCAACCACAAGTCGTTTTAGCTGACATGGCACAATTGAATACGCTGCCAGAACGTGAGCTTTCGGCCGGTTTAGCCGAAGTAATTAAATATGCACTTTTAGGTGATGAAGATTTCCTGGTTTGGCTTGAAGAAAATATGGATGGCCTAGTTGCAAGAGATGCTGACCTTTTAGCAGAGGCTGTTTATCGTTCATGTGCACACAAAGCCCGTATTGTTGCCAATGATGAGAAAGAGCAAGGTGAACGTGCTTTACTTAACTTAGGTCATACTTTTGGCCATGCGATTGAGTCGTATCTAGGTTATGGAACTTGGTTGCATGGTGAAGCTGTCGCAACTGGAATGGTTATGGCGGCGGATTTATCACAACGTTTGGGCTGGATCTCAAATGAAGATGTGGCACGTACAAAAAAAATCATTCAACGTGCGAATTTGCCGATATCATGTCCACAAATTCCATTGGATGATTTCCTTGGATATATGGCTCATGACAAAAAAGTTCTTAATGGGCAATTACGTTTGGTGTTGTTAAAACAACTTGGGCAAGCTGTAATTACCAAAGACTTTGATGTTGAACTTATGAAACAAGCTATTTTGGCGAATCAACACGGATAACAAATAAGGTAAAGCATGACTGTATCACGTACACTTTGGCAGAATGTTCAACAATATATCTGGTTGGTTGGTGGTATTGTCTGCTTATTCCTTGCTTTTATTTTTTGGGTCATAACTGATAATAAAAAACTGGTTGAGGTTGAAAAGTCGGCTGATTCCGATGCACCCGTACAAATTCAGCCAGAGAAAGTTGCAACTACTCCTAACTTAGGTGCTTTAGCTGACGAGGTTCGTCCACTGGATTTAACAACACGAACTGTGGCGTCAGGTGAACATGAGCCTGAGTTTCGTGGTACAAAATTTATTAATGAAAATAAAAAACAATGGACGCTTGAGTTATTCAGAGCTTCTGATGAAGACATCATTAAAAACTTTTTAAAAAGTCGTACTGATCGTAATAAGTTTATTTATTTCCGCTTAAGCGGAGAACAACAAGCAGAACAGTATGTGTTGGCTTACGGAACATTCAAACGTTCAGAAGATGCGGTTCAGCAATTAACACAGATTAATTTGCAGTTACCTGATTCGGTTAAACCTCAGCCACAGCAGTTCTCAAGTTATGCCCCACTGGTAAATGATTTGGGGGCAGATGAGATGAAAGGTGGCAATAATCAGTTATATGAAGTTAGATTGCGTCCAGCGGCTTTGCCTAGAATTGATGAATCTTTATTAATGTCAGCTCCAGCGAGTGGTACCCTAAACACTCAGCTAAAACCTGCTAATACTAACTCGGCTACAAAAACTACTATTGTGCGTCGTGATGCGGCAGGAAATGTGGTTGATGTACAACAATCTAATTCTAATATTGATCAGCCAAATAAACCTGCACAGACAAGGGGTAATGAGAATCAACCCAAAAATGCTACAAATGAGGGCACAAGAGGGAACTAAATCACCTTAAGTTGTGCTCCAAAATAGGGCGAATATATGGTGTATTAATATTTTTTGACCAGATGTGGTGCATATTTAGACATTTTTTAACATGATAACGTGAATAAAATAATTATATTTATAATAAATATAAAGATTTAGGTCTATTTTTCTATTTTGGCACACTTTTTGCTTTATTGTTGTGCTTATTAATGTGCTGCAAACTATTTTAGCCTCTAAGAAGTGAATTCTATGCAGAGTCGTGGGGTCGAACTGCTTTAAAAGAGTGCGAAATAAGTCAAAACATTTTTCTAGCAAAAACCAGTGTACGTAAAAATGGAACAGCGTATATTGGCTTATCCGCCCAAAATTTTTTTTTGCGAAACATTGAGCTAACTATCGTCCATAGGCACTATCGCAAAAAGAAGTTGTTTGTTTGACGCTCGAAAGAGCCTTATTGAAAGAAGGGTACGCTATGCACATGCCATCGCCTAATACTGTAGCTCCCGCTCAAGGTTTATATCAGC
The DNA here is from genome assembly GCF_011075215.1 of Acinetobacter sp. EKM10A. Classification (NCBI taxonomy): domain Bacteria; kingdom Pseudomonadati; phylum Pseudomonadota; class Gammaproteobacteria; order Moraxellales; family Moraxellaceae; genus Acinetobacter; species Acinetobacter sp. EKM10A. The sequence goes on from NZ_JAALLK010000004.1 coordinate 290,377, forward strand.
CTGATGAGTTTAAGGATAACTGTGGTTTTGGACTGATTGCCCATATGAAGGGTGAATCAAGTCATCATCTAGTAGAAACCGCGATTCACAGTTTAAGTTGCATGACGCACCGTGGTGGTATTGCCGCAGATGGCAAGACGGGAGATGGTTGCGGCTTATTATTGGCGATGCCAAAGCAATTTTTCCGTGATGAAGCAAAAAAACTGAGTGATATTACACTGAGTGAAATTTTTGCTGTGGGTACGGTATTTTTAAATATTGATCAAGCATTAGCACAGCACTCTAAAAATATTTTAACGAAAGAAATTGAGTCAGAAGGTTTACGTGTACTTGCTTGGCGTATCGTTCCAACAAACAACGATGCATTGGGTGAAATCGCGCTTCAATCTTTACCTGCTTTTGAGCAAGTCATCGTCAACTGCCCAATGGGCGTAACTGAGGTTGAATTTAACCGTAAGTTATTCTTGGCGCGTCGCCGTGCGGAACAACAACTCCAAAATGATCCGTTATTTTACGTGACTACGCTTTGCTCGACAGTTATTAGCTATAAAGGCTTAATGATGCCTGCGGCGATTGCCGAGTTTTATACAGACTTGGCAGATGAGCGTTTAAAATCACATATCGTGGTATTCCACCAACGTTTCTCTACAAATACATTACCTCGTTGGCCATTAGCTCAGCCATTCCGTTATCTTGCGCATAATGGTGAAATCAACACAATTACAGCAAACCGTAACTGGGCATTAGCGCGTACTCCTAAATTTGAAAACCCATTATTACCAGGTTTGACTGAGCTTAACCCGATTGTAAACCGTACAGGTTCGGACTCTTCAAGTTTAGATAATATGCTTGAGATTCTGGTGGGCGGTGGTATGGATTTATTCCGTGCTTTACGTATGCTCGTGCCACCAGCTTGGCAGAACGTTGAAACTTTAGATGCAGACTTGCGTGCATTCTATGAGTTCAACTCAAAACATATGGAAGCTTGGGATGGTCCGGCAGGCCTCGTTATTCAAGATGGTCGTCATGCGATTTGTATGCTTGACCGTAATGGTTTACGTCCAGCGCGTTGGGTTATTACCAAAAATGATTACATTACCTTGGCATCTGAAATTGGTGTTTGGGGCTATGAGCCAGAAGATGTGGTATCAAAAGGTCGTGTAGGTCCTGGTCAAATCTTGGTTGTAGACACCCTTACAGGTAAAGTGCTTGATACTAAAGATGTTAGCAATCACTTGAAAAACATGCGTCCGTACCGTGAGTGGTTGCGTGACCATGCGATTCGCTTAAATGCAAACCCGGAACTTGAAGAACAACTTGTTGATAAAGGTTTAACTGGCGATGCATTAAAAGCGGCTCAAAAAATGTTTATGGTGACATTTGAAGAGCGCGATCAGTTGTTACGTCCAATCGCTGAGAGCGGTCAGGAAGCTGTTGGTTCTATGGGTGACGATACACCAATGGCTGTATTGTCTCGTCAAGTACGTCATGTGACCGATTACTTCCGTCAACAGTTTGCACAGGTGACAAACCCGCCAATTGACCCATTACGTGAGTCAATTGTTATGTCACTTGAAACCTGTTTGGGTCGTGAGCAGAACGTATTCGAACAAGGTCCTGAGCATGCTGATCGTATCATCATCTCTAGCCCGGTTTTATCAAATTCAAAAATGCAGCAAATTCGTAGCATTGAACGTGCAGGTTATGAGGCGGTTGATATTGATCTGAACTATGCTGAAACCGAAGGTTTACAAGCTGCGATTACTCGTATTTGTGAAGAATCTGCACAAGCTGTTCGTGATGGTAAGACCTTAATTGTTTTAACTGATAAAAACATTCGTCAAGGTTATTTACCTGCAAATGCTGCGCTTGCAACAGGTGCGGTACACCATCACCTCATAAAAACTGGTTTGCGTACTGATGCAAATATTATGGTTGAAACCGGTTTTGCACGTGATCCACATCAATTTGCGGTGTTACTCGGTTTTGGTGCTACTGCCATTTACCCATACCTTGCATATGATGTAATCAATGACTTGATTGCTAAAGGTGAGCTTTTAGGTGATCCAATCCATGCACAGGCAAACTTCCGTAAAGGTATCGAGAAAGGCTTATTAAAAGTTCTTTCAAAGATGGGTATCTCGACAGTAGCTTCTTACCGTGGTGGTCAGTTATTTGAAGCAGTTGGTTTATCTTCTGAAGTTGTAGATCAATGTTTCTTAGGTGTTCCTAGTCGTATCCAAGGTGCAACATTTGTTGATCTTGAAAATGACCAGAAAAAGTTAGCGGCTACAGCTTGGTCTAACCGTAAACCAATTGATCAAGGTGGTTTGCTGAAATTCGTATTTGGTAAAGAATACCACGCGTTTAACCCAGACGTGATTAACTCGCTACATAAGGCAGTTCGTTCTGGCAAATACGAAGACTTTAAAGAATATGCCGAGTTAGTGAATAACCGTCCGATCGCGACTATTCGTGACCTGTTTAAGTTAAAAACAACCAATCCAATTCCGGTTGAGCAAGTTGAATCGGTTGAAGCTATCTTGCCTCGTTTCGACTCGGCAGGGATGTCTTTAGGTGCACTTTCTCCAGAAGCCCATGAAGCAATTGCAATTGCCATGAATACCATTGGTGGTCGTTCAAACTCTGGTGAGGGTGGTGAAGATCCTGCGCGTTACGGCACAATTCGTAACTCGAAAATCAAGCAAATTGCATCTGGACGTTTTGGTGTAACACCTGCATATTTAACTTCTGCCGAAGTCTTGCAAATTAAAGTTGCTCAAGGTGCAAAACCGGGTGAAGGTGGTCAGTTGCCAGGTGGTAAAGTGAATGGCTTGATTGCACGTTTACGTTACTCTGTTCCGGGTGTGACACTTATTTCACCTCCGCCGCATCATGACATTTACTCAATTGAAGATTTGTCGCAACTGATTTTTGACTTGAAACAAGTTAACCCGAAAGCAATGGTATCTGTGAAGTTAGTATCTGAGCCGGGTGTAGGTACAATTGCTGCAGGTGTTGCTAAAGCATATGCAGACTTTATTACCATTTCAGGTTATGACGGTGGTACTGCTGCGTCTCCGCTTTCATCAATTCACCATGCAGGTTCGCCATGGGAGCTTGGCTTGAGTGAAGCGCATCAGGCACTTCGTGTAAATGACTTGCGTGGCAAAGTGCGTGTACAAACTGACGGTGGTTTAAAGACTGGTCTTGATGTTATTAAGGCAGCTATTTTAGGTGCTGAAAGTTTCGGTTTTGGTTCTACACCAATGATCGCATTAGGTTGTAAATACCTACGTATTTGCCACTTAAACAACTGTGCGACTGGTGTTGCAACTCAACAAGATCATTTACGTCAAGAGCACTATATTGGCGAACCACAAATGCTCATTAATTTCTTCCACTTTATTGCAGAAGAAACTCGTGAATGGTTGGCGGCTCTTGGTGTAGCTTCACTTAAAGACTTGATTGGCCGTGTAGATTTACTTGAAGTCTTACCGGGTGAAACAGAGAAACATGCTCATCTTGATTTAAGTGCATTGTTAACTTCTCATCCTGCTGCTGAAGGTAAAGCACAGTATTGTGAAGTAGAAGGTAATGCACCGTTTGACAAGGGCGTATTGGCTGAAAGAATGGTCGAAGAAATGCTTCCTGCAATTGAGTCAAGCGCTGGTGGTCAATTCAACTTTAATGTCGTGAACTGTGACCGTTCAATTGGTGCACGTGTATCGGGTGAGATTGCTCGTCGCTATGGCAACTTGGGTATGGAAGCACATCCGGTTGTAATGAACCTAACAGGTACTGCTGGTCAGTCACTTGGTGTTTGGAATGCTGGTGGTTTGCACATCCGTCTTGAAGGTGATGCAAATGACTATGTAGGTAAAGGTATGGCTGGTGGTCGTATTTCGATCTTCCCACCAAAAGGTTCACCTTTCCAGACACAAAATACAGCAATTATTGGTAATACTTGTTTGTATGGCGCAACTGGCGGTAAGTTATTTGCTGCAGGTACAGCAGGTGAGCGTTTCGCGGTTCGTAACTCTGGTGCGTTTGCTGTTATTGAAGGTGCAGGTGATCACTGCTGTGAATATATGACTGGTGGTGTTGTGACTGTGCTTGGAAAAGTGGGTCATAACTTCGGTGCAGGTATGACAGGCGGTTTTGCTTACGTGCTTGACCTCGATAATGACTTTGTAGATTACTACAACCACGAGTTAATTGACTTAACCCGTATTTCAACAGAATCTATGGAAGATCATAAAGAATTCTTATTGCGTATTATTGACGAGCACATCAAGGAAACAGGTAGTGCTTGGGCTTACAAAATCCGCAATGAGTTTGACTTCTACAGCCGTAAATTCTGGCTTGTGAAACCAAAAGCTGCTAACTTGCAATCGCTTTTGAAAACTACACAAGCTGACCCACAATAATTCCACGACTGCAAAGACATAGGCAGGTGCGGGCAAACAAGGAAATCCGCGCCTACCCACGGAGAGAGACATGGCAGAACGCCTAAATAATGACTTTCAATTTCTGGATGTACCACGTCAAGATCCAGAGAAAAAAGATATTACTGTCCGCAAAGCAGAGTTTGTGGAAATTTATAAACCTTTTACTTCGGAAACTGTAACCAATCAGACGCACCGTTGTTTAGGTTGTGGTAACCCATATTGCGAATGGAAATGTCCTGTACATAACTACATTCCAAACTGGCTAAAACTCATTGCTGAAGGCCAAATTTTTCAGGCTGCTGAGCTTTGCCATCAAACAAATACTTTACCTGAGGTATGTGGTCGTGTATGTCCGCAGGACCGTTTGTGTGAAGGTGCTTGTACCTTAAATGATGGCTTTGGTGCAGTAACTATTGGTAATGCTGAAAAATATATCAATGACACGGCTTTTGCTTTGGGTTGGCGCCCAGATATGTCACATGTGAAGTGGACAGGTAAAAAAGTTGCAATCATTGGTGCAGGTCCAGCAGGCCTAGGCTGTGCCGACATTTTAGCTCGTGGCGGCGTTAAACCGGTGGTATTTGACAAGCGTCCTGAAATTGGTGGCTTACTAACATTTGGTATTCCAGAATTCAAAATGGAAAAAGATGTGATGAAGCGCCGCCGTGAAATTTTCACTGGCATGGGCATTGAATTCCGCTTAAATACTGAAATTGGTAAAGACGTCACGATTGATGAATTACTTGCTGAATATGATGCAGTATTCATGGGGATGGGAACTTATACCTACATGAAAGGTGGTTTCCCTGGTGAAGATCTTGACGGTGTTTATGATGCGCTTGATTTCTTAATCTCTAACGTGAACCGTTGTCAGGGATGGGAAAAGGACCCAAGTGAATACATTAGCATGGATGGTAAGAAAGTTATTGTTCTTGGTGGTGGTGATACCGCAATGGACTGTAACCGTACTTCATTACGTCAAGGTGCCCACGATGTAACTTGTGCATACCGCCGTGATGAAAGTAATATGCCGGGTTCTGCACGTGAAGTAAAAAATGCGTATGAAGAAGGTGTAAAGTTCTTATTTAACCGTCAACCAATCGAGATTGTTGGCGAAAATGGTAAGGTAACAGGCGTAAAAGTGGTAACGACACAAATGGGTGAACCAGATAGTCGTGGCCGCCGTAGTCCTGAGCCAATTCCGGGTTCTGAAGAAGTTTTACCTGCTGATGCAGTTTTGCTAGCGTTCGGTTTCCGTCCAAGCCCTGCTGACTGGTTTGGTAGTGTGAATATTAATCTTGATGGTTCTGGTCGTGTTGTTGCACCTGAGCAACAAGAATTTAAATTCCAAACATCTAACCCGAAAATTTTTGCGGGCGGTGATATGGTACGCGGTTCTGACTTGGTTGTGACTGCAATTTGGGAAGGTCGCCAAGCTGCAGAAGGTATTTTAGATTACCTTGGTGTTTAATCTAAAAAATCATTACTAAAATTTCTGATAAAGCCTGCGATATGTAGGCTTTATCTTTTTACCATTAGTCAGTTTGATGTTTTTGGCAAATACAATAAGCTTTTTTGCCCTGTTTAGCCCCTTAGTCGCAAGAGATACTCAAAGCTTCTTTCTTCAATACAATAGGTGTTGAATATGAATATCGCAGGCATGACGGCAGAAAAATCATATTTAAATCGTCGAAAAGCGTTGGGTATTACAGTGCGTCGCCTTGAGTTTAATCCTCAAGCTATCAAACGCTATTATTTTGCAAATTCGCCTTTAATGTCCCATTTTTTAACTGCACTCTCTTCAACATTTCCCGTAGGAGAACAGTTTTTTGTAAATAGCGTGCGTAATGTACGTGACAAAGTTTCCGATCCTCAATTACAGGCTCAGATTGCGGCATTTATTGGGCAAGAAGCAATGCATTCGAAAGCACATGGAGAGTTCAATGAGGCTTGGCGTCGTGATGACTATAATCTGGACCGCTTTCAAAACTGGTTGAATGAGCGTGACAAATATTTAAGAACAATTTCTCCTAAGCTGCAGCTAGCACTGACATGTGCATTTGAGCATTTTACGGCTTTGCTGGGGGGATATATTTTACAGCATCCAGAACTTCTAAAAACTTTGGATCAAGATGCGCTAAAGCTTTGGGTTTGGCATGCTATAGAAGAAATTGAGCATCGTTCAGTTGCATTCGATGTCTATCAACAGGTATATGGTGATGACCGTATTCGTCGTTTACTCATGCGGAGTGTCACTACAGGGTTTGCAAGTCTTGCTTTTTATGGGACAACTCGTTTATTTTGGCAAGATAAATGGAAGAGCTTACCTAAAATCGGAGGTAACTTATTTGGGCTATATTTGCTTGCTAAAATGCTTATACAGCTAACTCCTGAATATTTTGCTTATTACAAAAAGGACTTCCACCCGAGTCAAAAAGATTATGGTCATATGGTCGATTATTGGAAAAGTTATTTGGCTGATGAATATCAAATGACAAGTTTCCAAGAGGAAAAAAATCCAAGACCAAGCTAATAAAAAACCGGATTTAAAAATCCGGTTTTTTTAAATCTATAAAATAAAAGCAACACAATAATGCCAAAATCGTCATACAATCGGGAAAAGTGGTTAAAAATATAAAGAAAAACTTGAGGATAATGTGACGATGAAAACGTTTAAACAACTTGCTATCGCGACAACACTTGCCAGTACCTTACTATTTTCAGGCTGTGGCTATAATACCTTACAGGTTAAAGATGAAGCTGTAACAGCGGCTTGGTCTGAAGTACAAAACCAATATCAACGTCGTGCCGATCTAGTTCCAAATCTGGTAAATGTTGTAAAAGGTTATGCTAAACATGAAGAACAGGTTTTAACAGAAGTCACTCAAGCACGTGCCAATGTTGCAGGCTTGAAGGTTGATAAAGAAGTATTAGAAGACCCAGCATTACTTGAAAAATATCAACAGGCACAAAGCCAGTTAACTGGGGCATTATCTCGACTTATTGCCGTTTCAGAAAATTACCCGGATTTAAAAGCCAATACCCAATTCCAAGAATTGCAAGTTCAGCTTGAGGGAACAGAAAACCGAATTGCTGTTGCCCGTAATCGTTATATTACAACTGTTCAGGACTATAACGCTTATGTTCGTCAGTTCCCACAAGCAGTAACAGCAAAAGTGATTGGCATGCATCCTAAAGCCAATTTCTCTGCAGAAGCATCTGCTCAGCAGGCTCCAAAAGTTTCTTTTGATTAATTTAAATCAAAGGAGTGCCGCATGAGAAATACTATATTGCTTCAGTCTAAGCAAATTAGGGTATTCGTTATTACCTTAATTGTTCTCTGCTGTGGTGTTCTGTTTCAGAGTGCGGCTTGGAGTGAGAATAATATTGCCACTGCTACCGATGAAACGGATACGGTAGTGGCAGGCAAAATTATTCAACAGCAGCAAGCTCAAGCATCTAAGCCTCAAATAAATTCTCAGGCAGCTTCGAGTGTCACACCTCAAACGCAAGTTGCAAATGATATGGCTGATGGTGAATCAATTCGCGGTTTACCAACATTAAATCAACCTGTCATTGATCAAGCTAACATTTTGAGTGAAACCGAAAAACAACAGCTTAGCCAGAAAATCTTAAATCTGTACCAGCAAGGTAAAGCACAAATAGGTATTGTGATTGTACCAACTACAGGTCAAGAAGATATTTTTGATTATGCTTTGCGAGTAGGTGAAAAATGGCAACTCGGTTCGAGTAAACGAGATAATGGCTTACTTATCGCAGTTGCAATTAATGACCATAGAATACAGATTCTAACTGGATACGGTTTAGAGGGAGTATTACCTGATATTGTTGCAAGTCGAATTATTCGAAATCAAATTACCCCTTATTTTAAACAAGCCCAATATGCTCAAGGACTAAATGCAGGACTTGATGAAATTGGAAGAATTTTAAATTTAGATCCGGAAGTTGCTCAGCAAGCTGCTCAAGATTTAAAAGAACGCCAACATCAAGCTGCCGAAGAACAACAAGCCAAACAAACAACGCTTACAATGGCTTTATTTATTCTTGTTGCTGGAGTTGTAGGATCATTTATTGTCGGTCGACCACTTAGCGCGTCAACAGCTGGCGTTGCGGCAGCGGTAGCTGGTTTTGTAAATGGTGCTGGCATAGTAATGAGTTTACTACTGGGTTTTGGTATTTTCTTTTTACTCATAACTTCAATTGCCCAACTGATTTTACAGGCTATTCTGAGTGGAGCTAGTGGCGGCGGACGCGGAGGAGGTTTTGGCGGTGGTGGCGGAGGCTATGGCGGCGGTGGACGTTTTGGCGGTGGAGGTGCTTCAGGCTCATGGTAACAACATCAGAAACAACCCAAATTATTACTCACCCAAAAATTGAGGAATCTGTAGAGCCAAGTTTAAAACGTTGGTTTAAGCATTTTTGTTATTTACCAGCAAGTAGCAGATATTTCTCCAAACAAGATAAACAAGCTATTGCTGAGGCTGTACAGCAAGCAGAGCATGGACATGTTGGCGAAATACAGGTTGTCATAGAAGGCCATATCCCATGTTCACAAGCGTATAGACAAAATACACGTTTACGAGCCCAGCAATTATTTGCAGAACTGGGTGTTTGGGATACAGAGCTCAATAGTGGTGTATTACTCTATTTAAATTTGTGTGAACGCACAGTGGAAATCATCTTTGATCGTGGGATTAGGAATGCAACTACTGAACAAATATGGCAGCAGATTTGTAAGTCGATTGTAGAGAAGCTTCAACAAAAGCAATATCAGAAAGCTGTAGTTACAGGAGTTCAGCAAATTGGAGAAGTGATGTCACGCTTTTACGATGAAAATATGCCAGATCAATTAAATGAATTAGGTAATGCACCTATTATTATTAATTAAATGATTAACTCAAAAACTTAACTGTTTATAGAATTTATTGCTCAATAAGGTGACTGACAAAAAATGTCACCTATTTGTTTATTTTTATAGAGATTTTTATCACATTCGATATTAAAAAAATGAAATAGACAATAAATTAATTTTTATCGGTGATTTAATTCTACTAAATTCCTAGTGACAATTTTTGTCAGTTTATTACAGCTTAAGCTATTAAAAATAAGACTCAATAAATTATAAGTTTATGTTTTTTAACAATAATAAAAGTTGGCATGGTTGCTGCAATATATTTCATAGCTGAAAAAGCTTATATAAAAACATATATACAATCTTTGGGGAAAAGGCTATGAATGCACAAAAAGGTTTTACATTAATCGAACTCATGATCGTAGTTGCCATTATTGGTATTTTGGCTGCGATTGCGATTCCTGCTTATCAAAACTACATTGCTAAGTCACAAGTAAGTACTGGTTTAGCTGATATTACTGCTGGTAAGACAAACGCAGAAACTAAATTAGCAGAAGGTTTAACTGCGGCATTAACTGATGTAGAAGCTTTAGGCTTACAAAAATCTACGAATGCTTGTAGTACTATTACAACCAGTATCGGAACTAATGGTGCAAGTAATATTACTTGTACATTGAAAGGTACATCACAAATTAATAGTAAAAAAATTGAATGGATCCGTGATGCAGATAATGCTACAAATGGTACGACAGGTGCTTGGCGCTGTAAAACTGATGTAGCTGAAAACTTACGTCCTAAATCATGTGGTGCTTCTTAATAGTTAATTAATAAAAAGAGAGGTTGCGGCCTCTCTTTTTTATTGAAGAAAATAAATATGTTAAAGAAAAATATTTTACTGTTTGTGATAGTAATCTATCTTATTACAGCACTATTGGGATACCAAATTGGCTGGTCTATTTCGCAATATGACGAACTTCGTTTATTGCAGTTTCCTTTAGCGTTATGTGCTTTATTAATATTAATCTCCGCAAAAAAACTAAAATACTCAATTTATAGTCAAATTAATTTTTTTATTATTGGGGTATTTATATTAATTCAACACATAAATTGGGGAATTTTTGAGTTTCAAGAGCTTTGGTCTGCGATAGCATTACTTTTTATATTTTCTGCCTTAACATATGAGTTAAGGAATATAAAAAATATAGAGCATGGTATTGCACTAATTGTAGTTACAGCAATTATTCCATGTTTATTTATTTTGATTTCTATTTTTAATTTTATTATCCATCAACAATGGTTTGATTGGCAGTTTAACTCTGGCACCATTCGGATTTATGATAGTGTTATTGTTCCCTTGTTTTTCTTCCTGATTTATCTAAAAAATAAGAAATATCCTTATATCTCTTATTTTTACCCTATAGTAATTTTCTTTTTTGCTTTAGCATGGTTTTTTGATGGAGCTAGGTCTGCTTTACTTGCGGTAATGACAGGATTGTTAGTTCTCTTTATATATTCTAAAGAAAATCGAAAGCTTATTTTGCAAAGCTGTATTTATATTTTTTTAGCTTTTTTTATTTATAAAATCACTATTTTTTTAGCTGAAAAAAATACAATGACTGTAATACGAATGGGAACATCGCTGCGCGCAGAAATGTGGAAGTTTGTATTTAAACAATGGAAACAGCACCCATTTACTGGGGTTGGTGGTGGATACTTGTCTAAAATACAGTATGCGTATGGACATCATATACATAATCTATATTTAAGACTTATTTTTGAATGGGGCATTATAGGTCTCATATTCTGTATATGGATGTTGACCCAATTAATTGGTTTATTTAAAGATAAAACTGTTTCACTAATTTTGAAAGTTGGTGTGATCGCCGTTTTAGTTGATGCAATGTTCTCAGGTAGTATGGTGTACCCAGCGTCACAAATTGCCTGTGTATTATTTATAGCTTTTACTTTTTCTCATAGAGAGTTAACTTCTAGTTCCCAATATTCTTCTAAATCGACAAAAATACTGATTGCTTTATGGGGAGTTTTATTCTTATACATCACAATAATGTATTTAGGGCAAGATTTAACTTGTTGGAGTTGCGGAAGCTATGGAGGACGAATGGCTCCAAACTTTTGGTTTTATGGTGGTGCGGAGCACTTAGTACCAGCTTCAAAAATTCCTTAACTTTTGAAGTAAAATTTATCAAAGCCTTTTCATATAGACTCATACATTTTTCTTTAGGGTTCCATGTATAATTTCACCCATTTCTAATAGTCTCAAACCTGTCACTATGCAAGTATTCTTTCTGTTCCTCGCAGCAATTTTGTTGGGTTTTGCGTGGTTATCACCATTTCACTATAACCCTTGGGTAATGTTTTCTAGTGAAATGAGTACTTTTGCGGCAGGTTTAAGTGTCTTAGCTGCACTTTTTTATCAAAATATTAAAATTCCGCGTGCACAATTATTGCTATTGCCATTTATTTTAATTCCAGTGGTGCAGTGGGCTTTTGGTCTAGTTTTTGATTTTAGTACAGCTTTGTTAAGTTCACTTTACTTATTAGGCTTCTGGTTTATGGTTGTGGCGGGTTATAACTTGTCACTAGATCAACAAAAGCGAGATCAAATTTTTACAGGCTTTAGTTTATTACTGATTATTGTATCAATTGCGACCAGTTTTATTGCGATATGCCAATGGTTAAATATTGAGTCTCATTTTGTGCATATGTTGCATTTAATTGGTAACCGTCCTTACGGCAACTTTGGTCAACCTAACAATATGGCAACCTTTCTGATTATGGGGCTATTAGGTTGTCTATTTTTATATGAAAAGAATAAAGCAACAGTTTGGTTACTTTTCCCTTCAGCACTTATTATCTTGTTTACAATCGCTTTAAGCCAATCAAGAACTTCTTGGGTGGTTTTTCCATTTTTACTTATCTATTGGATAGTTAAACTATTTGGAAAACAAAAAAGATTTGGTTTTATTCAAGGGTTCTTGTGGTGTGCTGGTTTTTTTGTAATAGCCGGCGTAATTCTGCCATTTGCTACTAGTTTAATTGAAGCATGGTCGAGCGCTGATGTAGCCCAAGCAAGTAGTTTAGTTGAAAGAGCAAGCTCTGGATATCTACGTTTTAATATCTGGACCCAAATGCTACTTGCTGTACAGCAACATCCTTGGTTGGGGTATGGTTGGAACCAAACCAGTGTAGCGCAAATGTCAGCCTATGCTCTTTTTCCAACAACTGAGTGGACGACCAGTGCCCATAATATTTTATTAGATCTCATCATCTGGAACGGTATCCCAATAGGTATAGTCATTATTGCTTACTTTGCATGTTGGTTCCTTTGGCTAAACCAGCAGGCTAAAGAAACTATCTCAATTATTGCAATTATGATGGTGTGTACCGTACTCATTCATGCCATGTTAGAGTTTCCTCAACGCTACGCTTACTTCTTACTTACTTGTGGATTTTTATTAGGCATAATTCAGGCACAGACACCTGTACTCAAAGGTATTGTGCTCAACAAGCAGGTTCTTCGTTTAATTTGGGGAGTCAGTTTAATACTTCTGCTAGCAATTTGGCGTGACTATAATGTCTATGTCACAAATAGTAATTTGTTGTTTAAGAATAAACAGCCAAATGCTGAGGTTTTGGGAAGTAATCAGATTTTTGTTTTAACGCAGTTTGAGCAGCGTCTAAAATGGATTGAGATGAAGCCTGAAACTACTTTATCTGATGCTGATTTAGCAGTGTGGGGTAATTTTGTGAAGAATAAAGCGACGCCTTATAACTTGCGTAAATATGCCCAGCTACTTGCCTATAATGGAAAAGTAGAACAGGCCGAGCAACAAATATTTATTTTGCAGCATCTTTATCGACAGCAAATAACTTTGGCAGAGTTGTTAAAAGATAAATAAAAAAATCCCCTTGAATACAAGGGGATTTTTTTATGAGAAATTACATTTGGCTTTGAATATAATTTTCGATACCAACACTGCCAATAAGATCAATTTGAGTATCTAACCAATCCCAATATTCTTCCTCTTTTTCTAAGATTTCTTGTACCAAATCACGCGTTACATAGTCTTGTTCTGTTTCGGCTAAAGCGACCGCTTTCTGAATTGCTTCAATATTTTCTTTTACTTTACGGATGTCACATTGCAGAACTTCTTCTGTATGTTGACCGATATACAATTTACCTAAGTGTTGAAGATTAGGGAGACCTTCTAAAAATAAGATACGCTCAATAATTTTGTCAGCATGCTTCATTTGGCGAATTGATTCTTTATATTCGGCAGAACCGAGTTGTTCAATTCCCCAATCATTAAACATACGAGAGTGTAAAAAGTATTGATTAATTGCAGTTAAATGATGATACAGCACTTGGTTGAGCTGATTAATGACATCACGATTGCCTTTCATTGTAGCTACTCCAAAACAATTTCTGCCTTAATTCAATTAAGGCAATCTATAAATTCATTTTAGTGAACAATCATGGATATGGCGAGTAATTTATGGAACAGCAAATGAAAATCGCAATCAAAAACAACACAATATTGGTAAATGTGAATTCCCTTCCAAAAAAAACCGCTTCAATGAGGAACATTTAACGTTCCGCAAAAAGCGGTGGAGGAGTCAATAAATTTTTGTTAAATATTAATTTTTATTATGCAGCTACAGAAATGCGAGCAGCAATTTCTGCTAATTCTTCACTAATAATAGCACGTGCTTCTGGTGCACAGCGTCCACAGCAAGTACCAAGATCAAGCAAATCGCGAATTTCACGATAGCTTTCAGCGCCATTTTCAATAGCGTCTTTAATATCCTGATCGGTAATGCCACGACACAAGCAAACGTACATGGGAGTGATCCCCAAATATAAATGCGATAATTGATATTATTGATAATTATTATCGTTTGTCAATGAAATTCATTTAAAATCTCATTTATCATTATTGGGATTTTGGATAAAAAAATACCACCTAAGCGGAAATCTGAGAGTTACTCAGCTTTTTAAGCTGGGGTGGTATCTAATTTTAGAGCTAAATAATTTCTAGTTAATATTTTATCTTACTGATTAATAATAACAATTCCATCCATTTCAACTAAAGCCCCTTTAGGCAGGCTTGCTACACCAAGTGCAGCACGAGCTGGGTATGGTTGAGCAAAATATTCGCCCATAATTTGGTTAACGAGTTGGAAATTAGATAAATCAGTAAGAAAAATATTGAGCTTTGCAATATCTGCAAGTGTGCCGCCTGCAGCTTCACATACTGCTTTAAGGTTATCAAAAACACGGCGGATTTGAGCTTCAATACCGTCTACAAGTTCCATACTGTAAGGATCTAAACCAATTTGCCCTGATAAATATAGTGTGTTACCTACTAAAATGGCTTGAGAATATGTGCCGATGGCAGCAGGGGCATTTTCAGTATGAATGACTTGACGGGACATTTGGTTCTCCTTGATTAAATCTTTTTTCATCATAATCGATGATACGTTTTGACAAAAGTATCATCGATTTAATTGATTAAGTACTTCTAGAAGTTAGATTTTAGTAAAGCAGAACAAATTTTAGCTGACTTTGGAAATTTCCATTTGTGGAGCAGGGGCGTCTAGACGCTCAATACGTGGGAAGCCATAGTGCATTCGTAAATCACGAATGACTTTTGCAATATGTTTACGGTTGTTTACTACAATATTGACGAAAGTACGCTGTTCGTTGGAATGTACCATTTCTACCCCAGCATTATTTTTACGACATTGGTAGATGAGGTCTGATACCTGTTCATCATTCATTGCCATATAAATCGCAAGGTAAGCAGTAAAACGTACATCATCTACGTCATCTGCTTTCCATTGAAGCGGCATAATATTTTCTGGGTGTAAATGTTGTTCATGAAGCAAATTATGACAACGAATACGATGCACAATTAAACCACGTCGTGTTAAATGGCCTTGAATTGGGTCGCCTAAAATAGGATTACAACAGTGGGCATATTTAACATCAATGCCTTCAGTACCTTGAATTAGTCGATCTGAATTTTCTGCTCGAGGATGCTTGTCATTTGCAAACAAATGGTTAGCTACAAGTTGAGGAAGTAAATCTCCAACAGCAATTTGCTCAAATAATGCATCTTTATTATCAATATGACGCCATTTTAAGAGATCTAACCAATCTGCATCTGAAAGGTCGTTAATAGAACGATTAAAGAGTTTCAAAGCTCTTGAAAGTGCTTGGGCACCAACTAAACGTTGTTCTTCAATATCTTGGTCTTTGAGTACGTGCTGTAAAGCACGGCGAGCTTTTTGAGTGTTAATGAAGCTCAACCAATCTGGATTTGGCGTTGCTAAAACGTCAGTAATAATCTCAATAACCTGCCCACTAACTAATGGTGTAGAAAGTGGCTTAATTTCACCATCAACTTTTGCACCTACCGCATGGTTGCCTAAGAAAAGACTAGCTGAGTAGGCAAAATCAACTACTGTGGCACCTTGTGGTAATTCATGTAACTGGCCGTGTGGTGTGTAAACCCAAATTTTTTCTTGATGTAAATAATCAAGTAAGTCATTAAAAGTCGTTTTAGCGCATTCACCATCAATGAGTGTATTTAGGTTCTGCATGGAAGCTTGAATGGCAGAGCGGCAAGTTTGTGGAGCATTTTCGCCGAGTACTACACCGAAACGTGCAGCTTTACGCATCAACTCAGTTTGAATAGTGAGCGATAAGGTAGTTTTTTCACCCTTAAGCTTGATCATTAATGACTGATTGCCACCTGGTAACGGGCGGCGGATATGATCTTGATATTGGATGACCTGAAAATTTTCTTTTAAGGCTGCTACTAAACGATCGCAGTCTGCAATGGATTGCAAAACAATTTCAAAGGCATGGCTATGAGTAAGTTCTTGTAAATCCATTTCATTTTTTACGAAATGGCGTAAGAGCTCAATATTATTATTTTTCTTTTTAATTCGACCTTGAATATGATAATTGTGGAGAAGCTCCGCAAGATTTTGTTCCCAGATACTTTGGTATTTACATCGCTCTGGCTTGGTTTGAAGCAACGCATTTTGAACGTTATCAAACATATCTAAATCGAGATTTTGATAACATAAATTTTCAAGGTTATCGGCCATTTCATTCATGCCGACTAATCTTGCCATAGGTACGAAAATATCAAAGGTTTCTTGAGCAATACGAGCACGTTTATCGGGACGTAAGGCGCCCAATGTGGTCATATTGTGGTAGCGATCAGCTAGTTTAATAATAATGACGCGTGGATCTTGCAAAGTAGCTTGTAGAATTTTTCTAAAAGAAGCAGCTTTATTATATTCTTTATCGCTCGACTGGCTTAGTTTGGTTACGCCATCAACAAGCTCTGCAACTGTTTGTCCAAATCGCTCAATAATATCGTCTTTTGTATATTGAGTGTCTTCAATGACATCATGTAAAAGTGCAGCCATTAATGTTTCAGGATCTAGGCGCATATTCGCTAAAATACAGCTAACCGCGATAGGATGCAGAATATAAGGTTCACCACTTTTACGGGTAATACCAGTGTGTGCCAGATCTCCAAAATCGCAGGCAGCAAGCACTTTTTCGACTTCACTTACCGATAAGTAAGGGTCGATAATTAATTTGAGCTGTTGCTTGGCTTGGCTGACCTCTTCGCCTGGCATAGACCACCCTTTTTCTGTTGCTTAAAAAACTAAATCTATCTACTTCTTAATGAAAAGCATATTGCGGAACTTGTCAATTTTTTCGCTTGAAAAAGTGTATTTTTTTTTCAATGAAAATAATTGCTTTTACCAATATGTTTTAAATATGCATAAGCCAAATAAAAAACCATCGCAAAAAAACGATGGTTTTTTATAGAAACAGGAATAATTAGAAAGAAAAACCTTCTAAATTTAAGCTGTTTGTAGAAAGGGCAAGATCAAGACTAGAAGTTTGGTAATCTTGCTCACGTTGTTTAAGAATTTCTTTCGTTACGTGACCTACAGCGATTTCACGTAAAGCAACAACTGTTGGTTTGTCGTTATCCCATTCTACAGTTGGCTCCATGCCTTGACGTGCCAATTGACGAGCACGTTTACTTGCAACGAGCACAAGCTCAAAACGGTTGTCTACATGATCTAAACAATCTTCAACGGTGACGCGTGCCATAAAAGTTCTCGTTTTGGAATGGTAAATTTGAACAGACTAAATAGTATAAAAGGCTTTCGTTCCAGACTCAAGTTATTCCTGTTTTGGTTGTGGAGTAATCAAGTCTTGAATTAGATTTTGATGTCTTTTTGCCTGTTGAGATAAGACTAAACGATTTGCTGTAATGACGGCTTCAAGCTCATGTAGGGCTTTATTAAAGTCATCATTAATGATGATATAGTCGAAATTTACGTAATGCTGCATGTCTTCAACAGCACAGCTTAAGCGGTGTTCAATAACTTCAACAGAGTCTGTACCACGGTTAGATAAACGTTGACGTAAATCGAATTGAGTAGGTGGTAAAATAAAGATCTGTTTAGATTCAGGAAACAGCTTGCGTACTTGCTCTGCACCTTGCCAGTCAATTTCAAGCAAGACATCATGTCCTTGAGCTAACTGTTGTTTTACGGTTGCTTGTGAAGTGCCGTAGTAATTACCAAATACTTCAGCATATTCGATAAATCCACCTTGGTTCACTTGGTCTAAAAATTCATCTTTTGTTGTGAAGTGATAGTGAACACCATCTAACTCACCTGGTCGTTGACCTCGGGTAGTATGCGAAACTGAAACATGTAAATTGCTCACACGGTCAAGTAGGGCTTTCACCAAAGATGTTTTGCCCGTTCCTGATGCAGCAGAAACGACAAACAATAGACCCGACATGATATTTTTCCTGATATGATAAAATATCTTCGCTATTGTAGTGTACCGTGCGTTTAAACTGAATAGTTTTAACTGCAAATATTTACGAGAAGTTCCCCTGTTTTATTAATTTTGAGGCTGTTATGGAAATTGTGTTAGCTAATCCGCGTGGTTTTTGTGCCGGTGTTGATCGAGCCATAGCAATCGTCAATCGGGCTTTGGAATGTTTTAATCCTCCTATTTATGTACGTCATGAAGTTGTACACAATAAATTTGTGGTAGATGACTTACGCCAAAGAGGGGCTGTTTTCGTTGATGAGCTGGACCAAGTGCCAGATGATTCTATTGTAATTTTCAGTGCGCACGGTGTTTCAAAGGCAGTTCAGCAAGAAGCAGAGCGTCGAGGCTTAAAAGTTTTTGATGCGACTTGTCCATTGGTGACTAAAGTACATATTGAAGTAACTAAATATGCTCGCGAAGGGACAGAAGCTATTTTAATTGGTCATGAAGGGCACCCAGAAGTTGAAGGTACAATGGGACAATATGACAAATTAAAAGGTGGCGATATTTATCTGGTTGAAGATGAGGCTGATGTGGCAGCACTCGAGGTTAGACATCCGGAAAAATTAGCATTTGTTACGCAAACGACCTTATCTATTGATGATACAGCAAAAGTGATTGATGCTTTGCGTGCGAAATTCCCGAATATTCAAGGTCCGCGTAAAGATGACATCTGTTATGCAACTCAAAATAGACAAGATGCAGTACGTGACTTAGCTGAAAAATGTGATGTTGTGCTGGTTGTTGGCTCACCTAACTCGTCAAATTCGAATCGTTTACGTGAGCTTGCTGAGCGTATGGGGAAAGCTGCTTATCTAGTAGATAATGCAGATCAACTTGAACAATCATGGTTCAATGATACTTGTAAAATTGGTGTTACAGCGGGAGCTTCAGCTCCAGAAATTTTAATTAAGCAAGTGATTCAACGTTTACAAGATTGGGGAGCTCAGGCGCCTAAAGAATTAGAAGGACGTGAGGAAAATATTACTTTTAGTCTTCCTAAAGAATTACGTATTCATGTGACCCAGGCATAAAATGTGACTTATTTAACATACTGATTTTAAATAGTTAAACAGATAATTGTTAACATGACAGTTATCTGTTTTTTTATACCCTTTGTCTGTTTTGTATTTGTTTTGTAATTTGTAAAAGTAAAATTTAAATAAGAAATAAAAAATTTTAGTTTTATTTGGGGTTCTGGGGATGAGGGGAATTATTCCACAAGAAGGGTTCACCTTGGTCGAGCTAATGGTGACGATTGCAGTCATGGCTATTATTGCACTGATGGCTGCGCCATCAATGTCAAATTTATTAGAAAGTAAACGTTTAGATGGTAATCAAAGAGACTTAATCAACACTTTATCAGAAGCGAAAAGTCAGGCAATTTTAGGACGTCAGAATGTTTCTGTTAACTTGAACTCAACAGCTTCAAATACACCCACTTCATTAAATTGGCAGACAGCTTCTAATAATACTCTTGAGCTAAAAAATATAGCCGCTGATGGTACGCAAAGTTCTTTAACGACTACCACTTTAGCTTTTAACGCAAATGGAGTAGTGGCAAATATAACTCAAGATACGCTTTTATCTATTTGTAATTCTAGAATAAATAAAAAGAAAGTCATTATTTTGACCAAGCTTGGCACTTTAGTTTTTAAGGCCGAGGAGACTTGTTAATGCATCACTATAAGCAAAAAGCCCAAGCTGGGGTGGGCTTACTCGAAGTTTTGGTTGCCTTAATTTTACTTGCTATTGGAGTTTTAGGTTATGTTGCCTTGCAGCTAAGAGCTATGGATGCATCTTCAGAAGCATTAAGTAAATCTCAAGCCATTCTAGTGATGAGGGGATTAGCAGAAAATATCCGTACAAATAGTACTCAAGCTAGCCAGTATCCTACATTTGTGCGTAGTTATAGCAACTATACATCTGATACTCCTGCACCCACGTCATGTTTTAACTCTCTATGTACTGCCTCCCAACTCGCTCAATTTGATGCCTATCAAGCAGCTAGAAATGCTAATCAACTGGGTATGAGAATTACGATGTCAAATTGCCCTGGCGTTACAAATACAATGGTGCAACAACGCCAGTGCCTATTTGTCTTTTGGGGTAAAACTGCGCCAGTGATTACTACAAATGGAACAAATACTAGTGTGGATGTTTCAAGTTGTATGAGTAATAACGGTGTTTACGTGAATAATTCAACTTGCTTAATGATGGAGGCATATTAAATGGCTCAATCATTTATTTCTAATAAAGAACAAGGTTTTACCTTGATTGAACTTATAGTCGCCTTAGCTTTAGGCCTAATATTAGTGGCTGCTGCAACACAGCTATTTATTGGAGGGCTTTTATCGAGCCGATTGCAAAAGGCCAATGCTGAAATCCAGGACAGCGGTATTTTTGGTTTGGAATATATGGCACGTGATATACGGCTTCTAAATTATGGAAATGTTGTAAATCCACAATTAACAGATACAACGCCTTGGGGAGGTATTGTATTAACAGGTTCAACAGCAACAAATGCCAACAATATTAATTTTATTCCAAAAGTTGATACAAATACTTATATTCCGGAAGCGTTATTAAGCCGTGGTGCAGGTGATACGGTAAGTACAGTGAATAACCACTGGAAAGGTCTTTCAAATATACAGAATAGTTCAAATGCTGAAGTACAAAGCGATCAACTGACTATTCAATTCATTGCCCCGACCAATATGACTAATTGTGAAGGTGTGAATGTGTTAGCGGGGGACCTAATAGTTCAACGGTATTTTTTACGTGTTGATAATAATGGTAGCTCTCAACAGGATTATGCACTTGCATGTGATGCGAATACCCCTGCGGTTAGTGCTACAGCTCAACCTGATATCGTTAATGGATTAGGAGATGCAGGCCAAATTATACTGCCTCGTATTGACCATTTTCATGTCTTATTAGGTACGAAAAACGCAGCTGGTAATTTTGCTTATTACACAATTCCTCAGTATCGGGTGGCTGCACAAGCTGCTCGAGATGCGAGTCCAGCTGTGGCTGCTCCAAGAATTCTGTCAATACAAATATCGGTATTAGCCCGTTCTACAAATAATGCTCAAAATAAGGCAATAGACCCTAATCAGTCTTTTCTTATGCTAGATCAGAATGTGCATGCTGCTGATAACAGAAATCGCTTTTTGCGACGCGTATATAGCGTGACAATTGCTTTACGCAATGCAATGGGGGAAACAATATGACCCATTTAAATTATAAAAATATTAAAGGTCGATCTAAGGAAACGGGTGCTACACTTATTGTTGTACTTATTATTTTATTGATTGTTATTTCTGTCGGGGTTTTGGCAATAAGAGTAGCGATTGTTTCTCTAAAAGTTGCAACTAATAGCCAAGTTGGCCAATTAAACTTTCAATCTTCAGATACTCCGTTAGAGCTTATTGTACAGATGAACCCAACCACATTGACAAATATTACCAATGTGATTGGAGCAGCACTGAAAGCACATGAAAGTAACCCTGGTGCGGAATATAACTTTTGCTATAAACCAACTTCTACATCTGTAAGTTTTGCTCAAACTCGGGGAGCAAGTTTGCTTCGAGCTGGCAGCGCCAATAATGCTGTGGTTGAAGACGGTGGAGTAGCAGGTTTCTGCGATTTAACAAGTGACTATGGGAGTAATCGTCAAGCGGTAGTTACTCAAGTTGCTGTCAGTATCCCAACCGATGCCATGCCTGATATTCCGGGTTCAAATCTACCTCGGGACATAAATCTTTCCGAAGGAACCCAACTTCCTAAAAGTATGCTATCTACGCAACGTATTCGGGTTATTACAACAGCGTTTTTACCTGCTTATGCATCAACCTCTTTAGAAACTTTGCAATCTGATTGCTTAAGTACGAGTTCCGCAAAAATTAGTGACAACTTTGATAGTGCATTAACGGATAAGCAAACCCTAGCTGATTGTTTGGCAAACCATAACGTACCTTTTAGTACTCAAGTTCAAGAATTTAACTATACCAATAAGCTGACTGAAATCACGGCACCAGGTTCATAATGGGGAATATCATGAAACTAAAATTGAAGAATTTTAAGCCAAATAATTTATGGTATGCCGTCTATTCAAGCTCAATGATATTCACATGGCTGATGACAAGCTCTGTGGTGCAAGCAAGTGATTTACAAATTTATGCCTCACCTACAGCAGGTAAAAAAACAATTGTGATGATGTTGGATACATCAGGAAGTATGACCAACAATAGTTATGGTGAAAACCGCTTAGCCATGCTTAAAAATGGTATGAATGCTTTTTTGGCTAGCAATAACCCTGTCTTAAATGATACGCGAGTAGGTTTAGGAAATTTCTCGGCAAATGGTGACAGCCGAAGTGGACAAATTTTAGTGGCTGCTGCTCCTTTAGGTGATGCAAGTACTTTAAATACGGTAGGCTCACAACGTTATAAATTAAAACAAGCTGTTGCTAATTTAACTGCGGGAGGCTCAACACCTTCAGCCCACGCTTATGCTGAAGCAGCTGCTTACTTAATGGGGACAACCACATATTCAGAGACGAATTATGCTATTCGTAAAGATAGTTATATCAAACGTGTAAGAAGATCTGATAATAGAACTGAATATTCATATTGTACTAATTACCGTGATTCGCAAATTGATACAGCCAACCTATGGCAACCTTGTCGTTCAAATAGTTATTGGAGTAGCTGGTCAACAAATAATCCAGGTGTGGATAATGCTACTGCTTATGATACTTCATCTGACTGGACTTATTACTATACTTATTACTACACCACTTTTAATTATGCTGTAGCAAATGCAGATAGCGGTATTCCAAAATCTAAATCAAACGATACAGCTAGCAATCCGAATATTGTTGTAGACCGAAATGCTACTAACTCCAATGCAGTGTATCAGTCACCTTTACCTGCAGTAGCGAATCGTCAGAGTTGTGATGGACAAGGTATTTACTTCTTATCGGATGGCGAACCGAACAATACAACAAATACACGTTCGGCAAGTGTTATGTCGACTGCTTTAGGTAGTACTTTTGGAGCTGATTTTAATTGTTCTGGAGGTTTATCTAACACTACGGCAGACTCTGGTTGGGCTTGTATGGGGGAGTTTGCAAAAAGATTATTTGATAAAACAAAGAATCCTGCCGGAGTTTCTATTCAAACAGCATTTGTCGGTTTTGGTAGTGACTTTTCTAGTTTGAGTTCTTCTGATGTAAAAAATGCCTGCCGTTTAAGTTCGAGAACCCAGTCTGACCGAAAAGGAGATGATGCGTGTTCACCGAATCAATCTACAAATGCGGTAGCTGCACCAGGTTATGGAAATGGTGGTTTTTTCCCTACTCAGAGTTCACAAGGTGTAACAGACAGCGTTATCGCATTTATTAATAATTTAGATAAAGTTCCTTTAGAACCCTTAACCACAGGTGCTATCTCAGTTCCATATGATGCATTGAATCCCAAAAATTTACAGGAATATGGTTATTTACGAGCTTTTGAGCCAAATCCAGCTAACACGTACTTAACATGGCGTGGAAATTTAAAGAAATATCATGTGGTTTTATCTGGAGCGAATGCAGGTGCTTTTGAGGCCAATTCTGGCGGATTAGTCTACAATGCAAGTGGGGCTTTTAGGACTGGAACAAAGGATTATTGGAATAGCTCTACTTATACTGACGGAGGCAAAGTCTTTTTAGGTGGTTCATATGCGAATGTGCCTTTACCCATTGCTGGACAACCTGAAACACGTGATGCAGAAGGAAATATCACAAAATATTATTACGCAGTACAAAGTAAAATCCGCAACTTATTTACTGATGTTTCCGCTGTTGCAGCAGATGGTAGCTTAACGAAAATTTCAACTTCTGGAACTAATTTGTTAAAAATTCCAGCCGCTCCACCAGAAGGAACTAATCCTTTTGATACGGTGGCTAATACAGCAAGTTATGTTTTAGGTAAATTTGATCCATCAACTGGACAAAATATTTTAAAAGCTTTTCCTATAAGCTTGAAATTAAAAATATTAAATTATTTAGGTTATTCAACAGATATTAATGCAACAACTCTGCCTTCATCTTTGGTTACATCGAATGAACCTTATTTATCGATGGGGGGAAGTATTCACTCTTTACCGGTTCAACTAACCTACAATGGAACACTAGATGATAATGGGAATTTAACATCTGCCCGAGAACAATCCATTCTCTATGGAACCATGGAAGGCGGGTTACATATTGTGGATGCTTCATCTGGTATTGAGCAAATGGTCTTTGTTCCTGCAGATATTTTAAATGATTCAGTTGCTTCCAAAGCTTTAGTTGTTGGTCAAAGTGATGCTTCAGCTCCCGCTCATGGTATGGACGGAGCTTGGGTATCTGATCCAGCCTATAATATTACTACAGTGGGAAGTGGTAGCTCGGCAGTATCAAAAGTAACTGCAAAGCAAATGAATATTTATGGCGGCATGCGTATGGGAGGAAGTAGCTACTACGGACTAGATGTATTAAGCCCTACTTCACCGAAACTGCTTTTTAGAATAGGGGCAGACCAGACTGACTATAGCCGTATGGGTCAAAGCTGGTCTAAACCCTACTCGCGAACATCCGTTATAACGGTTCTATTAGACGTGTCCTGATTGTTGGCGGTGGTTATGATCAGTGTTATGAAAAACCAAATATTACGTTGACTGACGCTTGCTTTACCAATGGAAAAGCAAAAGGAAATGCTGTCTATATTATTGATGCAAAAACTGGTCAGCGTTTGTGGTGGACAAGTGATACAGGTTCTAATACTGATAACGCCAATATGAAGCATAGTATTGTTAGCCGTATTAGTACTTTAGACCGTGATGCTGATGGCTTAGTCGACCATCTATATTTTGGAGATTTAGGCGGACAAATTTTTCGCGTGGACCTTAATAATAATCAGACAAAAACCAATTCGACCTATAGCAGTTTTGGTGTCAGAGTTGTGCGTTTAGCGAATTTAGCAACAAATGATTCAACTTATGATGGCACAAATGATTATACAGGTGGGAATGCTCCTCGTTTTTATGAGCCTCCAACAGTAACGATCCACGATTATGGAATTCACACTTTTATTACAGTAGGAATCGCATCAGGAGACCGTAGTACACCGTTAGATGTTTACCCACTCACAGGTCGTGAAGGTATGACGCCTGCAAGTGCATTAAGTGGACGTCCTGTAAATAATGTATATGGAATTATTGATAGAGACTTTGTTAAAAAGAACTTAATGTCTTTAACTGATAATCAGCTTGAAACAAAAGATATTACACGGACAGGCTTAAGAAAAAATCCACAAATTCTAAGAACAGGTGAAACAAGAGTAGCTCAAATTTTCTTCCCAACTACAGGAGTAGGTAAAGGTGGTTGGTATCGCTCGCTTTCTAGTACGAGCGATGGTACAGAAAAAGCTAATAATAGTTTTCGTATTAAAGGAGGACTAAAAGCTTTTGAGGAACCAATGGCAATTACGGGTAATTTAATTATTCCAGTTTATGACCCTCAAGGAACGGGAATTGTTGCGGCAGATCCTTGTCTACCTCGTGTTGTGGGAGAAACAGACCGACAAACTTATTGTTTACCATTTGGTGCTTGTCTTAATCCGGATGGAACCATTAATTCAAATAAAGAAAACCCGAGCGGGTTTCAAACAAAAACTGGTAGTAACTGTCCAGCTGGAGTCTCTGAATGTAATACAAATGTCATTGGTGCAGGTATTCGTAATATCACATTTGTTCCAAAAAGAGATGAACCTCCTGTGACTAATAGTTGTGGGAAATTACAGCTGTCTGGAAACGAGAACGGAACAGGTGAGTGGCAATGTACAAGTCATTTACTTCCTGTGCGCTGGTATGAGCGCTATCGCTAGAAGGAACAGCTTATGAATAAATACTCTATTCTACGGTTCAATCAGGGGGTTACCTTGATTGAGCTTATGGTCGTGATTGTTATCGTTGCTATTTTTGCTTCAATTGTTATCCCTTCATATCAAAGTTATAGCCGTAGAGCTACTGCATCTGCGGCTAAAAGTGAAATTTTGAAATTAGCTGAACAATTAGAACAGCATAAATCAAGAAATTTTACTTATAGGGGTTTTACCACAACCTCTATAACCCTACCTCGCGGGGGATATACGATTCAGATTACTGATGATACGACCAGAGGTAATTTATTAACAAATTCTGCTGCTAATGGTCAAACATGGGTAATTAGAGCAACCACAACAGATTCGAGAAATTTTAATTTTATTGCTAAAAATTCAGGTATACGTTGTCAAAGTTTAACAGTTACAGCTGTTGATAATGATTGTGGTGGTACGACTACTTGTAATACATGTGAAGCGAACAGTGAGGTTTGGCAGTGAAGAATGGTTTTTCTTTAATTGAAATTATGGTCGTGGTAGCAATAGTTGCAATTTTAGCGGCTATAGCCACCCCTTCATATTTACAATATTTGCATAAAGGACATCGTACTGCTGTTCAATCCGAAATGATGAATATTGCGCAGACTTTAGAGTCTCAAAAAATGGTGAATAACCGTTATCCCTCAAATGCAACTATACAATCAATTTATGGCTCTAATGTGAGTCCTCTTCAGGGCAAAGCTTTATATACTTTAGCTTTTACTACTTTAAACGATTCGACATGGGTGCTTACGGCAACACCAATCGCTAATACTTCACAAGCTGGTGATGGAATTATTTGCTTAAATGATCAAGGGCAAAAATTTTGGGCAAAAGGTGCTACAGATTGTGCACTATCGGCTTCATCAAGTTGGACAGAGTAATTTAAATTCAAAACTGCGGATAACTCAAAATTTAATCTTTCTTTCAGGGTGAAAATCACGTAGAATGTCGCCCTCTATGAAAGGGGTTTGAAGTGTTGCCGATGGTCGGCGCAGGGATAATCCGTAAGAATTATAAGGCTTTTATCATGGTTGTTATTCGTTTAGCACGTGGCGGCGCAAAAAAACGTCCATTCTATCAAATCGTTGTGACTGATAGCCGCAATGCACGTGATGGTCGTTTCATCGAGCGTATCGGTTTCTTTAACCCAACTGCACAAGGTCAAGCAGAAAAACTTCGTTTAGATGCAGACCGTTTTGCTCACTGGGTTTCTCAAGGTGCTCAACCTTCTGAACGTGTTGCTTCTTTGGCTGCTCAAGCTAAAAAAGCTACTGCATAATTATTGTAGTAGGTAGCCCATGACACCAACACAGAATGTTCCCGAAGATCGTATTCAGATTGGACAGTTACGTTCAGCTTATGGATTAAATGGGTGGCTCTGGGTGTATTCCAATACAGAACCCATGAGCAATATGTTTGACTACTTGCCTTGGTACATCGAGACCAAGGCCGGTTGGCAAATCGTTGATGTAAAACGTTGGAAACCACATGGCAAAGGCCTGGTTGTTGCTCTAAAAGGTGTGAGTGATCGCACAGGAGCAGAAAGCTTGGTTGGCGCTAATATCTGGATTGCTAAATCTCAACTGCCGAAAGCAGATGTAGATGAGTACTACTGGTCAGATTTGAAAGGCTTAACAGTGTTAGGTCTTGATGAAGACGAACAGGAAGTAAACTTGGGGCAAATTCATGAGTTGTTTGAAACTGGAGCTAATGATGTGATGGTTGTACGCGCTACACCAGACAGCATTGATTCAGAAGAACGCATGATCCCGTGGCATAAAGATGTGGTGCAACGCGTTGATCTTGAAGCTGGTCGCATTTACGTCAATTGGGGCGTAGATTATTAATCCTTTTTATAGGATTAACGCAGCAGGAAAATAGAGGAGTCTGCGGTGTTTTTTGCAGTCATTACGCTTTTTCCTGAAATGTTTGAAGCGATTACAGCCTACGGGATTAGCGGGCGTGCAGCAAAACGTGACATAGTACAAGTCACTTGTATTAATCCACGTGATTTTGCTGAAGGGAATTACCGAAGAGTGGATGAACGTCCATTTGGTGGTGGCCCTGGTATGGTGATGATGGCGGAGCCTTTGGCAAAAGCAATTAACCATGCCAAACAACTTGCTTCGCAAGCAGGATGTGTTCATGTACCTGTGGTGTATATGTCTCCACAAGGCAAAACTTTAAATGAACAGGCAGTACAGCAGTTCGTCGATTATGATGGCTTAATTGTATTGTGTGGGCGTTATGAAGGCGTCGATGAGCGTTTGATCCAGCATTATGTTGATCAGGAATGGTCAATTGGAGATTATGTCTTATCTGGTGGTGAACTACCTGCCATGGTGTTGCTTGATAGTATTATTCGCCGTTTGCCGAATGTAATGTCAGATGAGCAATCAGCGATACAGGATTCTTTTGTAGATGGTCTTTTGGATTGTCCGCAATACACTAAGCCAGACCAGTTTGAAGGGTTAGAGGTTCCTGAAATTTTAAAGTCGGGACATCATGCCAATATTGAGAAATGGCGTTTTTTGCAGCGTTATCAACGAACTTTAGAGCGTCGACCTGAGTTGATTGAACAGGTTACGTTGACTAAGCAGCAAAAAAAATGGCTGTCAGATGAACAAGGGTAAGCACATCCCCTGTGTTTTTCTGAGCAAAAGATGAGAAGCTTTGCTTCGAATTAAAGCATAAGTCTATTTTTTATAGATTTATGTGTACTTAAGGCTCTTTACGGTTGTCGTAAAGGGAAAGTTAAACGGGTTGATATGCGCTTTAGCCTCTATCCCCAGCGGAAACTCAGGCCTCTTCTGACTCCGCACATATTGGAGATTCCCACAATGAGTGGTAAACATCCTTTAGTTCAAGCTATTGAAAATTCACAGTTAAAAACTGACCTTCCTGAATTTGCTCCTGGTGACACAGTAGTTGTTCAAGTTAAAGTAAAAGAAGGTGACCGTGAACGTCTTCAGGCATTTGAAGGTGTTGTAATCGCTAAGAAAAACCGTGGTTTGAACTCTGCGTTCACAGTACGTAAAATTTCTAGCGGTGTTGGTGTTGAGCGTGTATTCCAAACTCACTCACCAGTTGTTGCTAAAATCGAAGTGAAACGTCGTGGTGACGTTCGTCGTGCTAAACTTTACTACCTCCGTGACTTGTCTGGTAAAGCTGCACGTATTCGTGAAAAATTACCAGCTCGTAAAGCGTAAGCTTATAGCGAGTAAAAAATGCGCCTCTTGGCGCATTTTTTTGTTTTAAAGCTTATAATCCTTGAAGTTTTAAACGGTTAGCATGTTGACGGTAAACCGAGACAGGGTCTGCTGCAAAAATAGAACGTATTCCCATGACCTGATTGACTTCATCTAAATGATTCCAGTTATAGTCGTCACGAATAGTTTTACCAAATTTGGCACTGCATCGAGAAACCAGCCCATCATTATCCCCAAATGGGTCAACCACTAGACTACTTCCTGTCAATGCTATATCAAATGGATCTAATGGGTTTGTCAGCGCTTTATTACCAGAGAATGAATACATATAAATGCCTTTCTCCTGATAAGTACCCTCACCACAAGACGTGTTAGGAATACCCATTGGAAACTGGGCATTAAACTGTGCAGAGCCTTGAGTCGATAAACTGTGGGCACCTGCTAGGGAGTCATGCGGATAACTATTTGGGTCTAGACCTCCTGCCCAAGTAATTGCTGCGGAAAACCAGTTTACTAATGTTGCCAGTCCGGATAGAGGAGTACCCTCAACATTCAGGATGACATCTGCCATTGGCGATCCTTTGTGAGGTGCACCAATAGTAGTAAGTGAAGCTACTTTTTCAGGCATGATCCCAGCGACATAGCGAATTGTTGGTCCCCCGTGGCTATGTCCGATCAAGTTGACTTTAGGCTTTCCGGTGATGGCAATAATTTCTTCTACTTGTTGGGCAAGTTGTTCTCCACGAACTTCAGTTGAGTTAAACGGTGAAACTCTTGTTGCCCAGACATTTCCTCCGTTACGCGCAAGATCAGGAAGAATCTGATACCAGTAGTCCAGACCAAGCGTATCTGTTCCAACTCGGTTAAAACCCGCCATACCATGGTTAAAAACCAATGGATATTTGGTTTGTGCATAAGTCGAATAGACGAATGAGCTTTTGACTTGCTCGGCATTTGTGGCATGGGTTGCTGAAACACTCAGTCCTGAGAGTATTGCAGCACAGAAAAATATTAAGTTCCTTTTCATTTTTTACTCACTATTTTTATTTTGTATGAGAAGCAGCTTCTACTGCTGGATAAGGTTTGGCTCACTTTGAAATAGAAAAGCCTAGTAGTTAAAGGGTAGTTCACCTCCTTGATCATGGACTGTTTCAAAAGTTCTAAGACGAAGCTGTTCTTGCGATGAGCTAAATTGTTGTTGGCGTAGTTGTTGGATAGCTTGTTTTTTAGCGTTGTCACTCATATTGCTATGCAGGACTTCATCACGCTGATTTAAGTAGCCAGTCACTCGCTGTTGCCACGCATTACGCTGTATATCTAAAGTTTCTAATCGTTGAGTTGCCTCGGCTCCAACAAGTGCTGTACGCATTTGCCGAAGTTCCTCTGCTGAACCATTGCGAGCTTTAATTTGTTTGGTCAGTGTGTGTAAATCATCAAGCTTTGAAAGTTCTTGTAGGTTTTCTTGCCAGTCTTCTGGTAATTGTTCAAAGCGCTCTTTAAGTTTTTTAGCTTTTTCAATTTCGCTTAAAGATGAATCTTCTAAAATCTTCATGCGATCTAATGTGTAGTTCTGATAAATATCTTCTGTTGAAAATAACCCTTCAATTTCAGAGGCAGAGAAGAAACGTTTTCTTATATCTTGAATTGAACTGAAGATCTTTTGAAAATAATTTTGATCTTGTTGTTTAGATTGAGGCGGTTGAATTTGTGCAAGCTGCTCACGGTATTTTAAATAACGCGTCCACAAATCAATAATCTGTGAGCGGGCTGGCTCTAAATATTGATCTTGTATAAATTTCTCAAAATGAGTTTTAACTTGTTGTAAATTGCTCTCGCCATACTGCGTAATAAAATATTCAAAGCAGTCACGGGTTTGGCTATTCACAACTAAATGCTGTGAACTATTAATTTTTAATTGGCAGTTAACTTGAGTATCTTGCTGACTTTTACTCAAATAAGTATTTTCGTTTAATGGTGAATTTAAAGTAGATTGTGAAGTAGCTACCAACCTAGCTTCATCCTGATTTGGCTGAGGTGAAGTATTTTCCGAGTCTGGGCTTAGCCAATACACACATGCGATGAGGCTCAAAATAAAAAATCCGATCACACACCACCATATCTTTTTCTGCATCCTTTGCATAAAGATATCTTCCTTAAGTTTTCATTTGTTGTTTTTTTACTCGATCATTAATGTGCCATAAAATAAGTGAAAAGGCACCTAAATATTATGAAAATATCTTGCTGAATTTGCTAACATGTCGGCACTTTTCTCTAGCTTTGTGTTCCAGTAAAAATGACGACAAAAAATCAAAAAATTTCTCGTCGCCATATCAGTGGTGTATTTCTTTTAAATAAACCATTAGGGCTAAGTTCTAACGCTGCTTTGCAAAAAGTGCGTTGGCTTTACCGTGCCCAAAAGGCGGGTCATACTGGTGCATTAGATCCATTAGCAACCGGTTTACTTCCTATTTGTTTAGGAGAGGCCACTAAATTCTCACATTACTTGCTGGACTCGACAAAGCGTTATCAAACTACTGTTCGATTAGGCCAAACTACAACAACAGGCGATGTTGAAGGCGATATTTTACAAGAACGTCCTATCCCGGTTCTTAGCAAAGAGCTTATTGAGCAAACTTTAGAAAAGTTTAGGGGCGATATTCAACAAGTTCCACCGATGTACTCGGCATTAAAAAAAGAAGGTAAGCCACTATATGAGCTGGCCAGAAAGGGTATAGAGATTGAGCGCGAGGCACGCCCAGTTACGATTTATGCTTTAGAACTCATTGAATTTACTGAAAATAGTATCACTTTAGATGTAACTTGTTCTAAAGGAACATATATTCGTGTGTTAGGTGAAGATATTGGTGAGGCGCTTGGTTGTGGTGGTCATTTAACCATGCTTCACCGTATTCAAACTGGACATTTTGAACTCATCCCAAGTTATACCATTGAATATTTGGAAAGCTTAACGGAAGAGCAAAGAGAAGCTTTGCTACTGCCCGTATATGCTCCAATTGACCATTTCTTAAAAATTCAGGTTCCCGAAGGACGGGAAAAATATTTTTGTAACGGTCTAGAAAGCAATATTGATCATTCTGCAGAAGCAGAAGTGTTGGTTTTTTCGGATGAACGCTGTCTAGGTTTAGCTGAAATTACCGATAAAAAACGGTTGGTACCTAAACGTATCTTAAATTTGTAGTAGATGTAGAGTATAAAACATGGGCATGGAATGGGATGTTATCCTTAGTTTGATCTTTTTTGCGTTTACTGCGGGAGCAATTGATGCTGCTGTTGGTGGCGGCGGACTCATCCAGATTCCCGGGATCATGAGCACTTTTCCTAACATGTCGACTGCTACGGTGATTGGTACCAATAAAGTCTCATCCATTTTTGGTACGGCATCGGCAGCTTATACATTTGCTAAAAAAGTAAAGTTGCAATGGAAGCTTTTAGCCGTTATTGCCATTTGTGCCTTGATTAGTTCTTTCGCTGGCGCGGCTTGTTTGTCGCTTATCCCTCAATCGGTATTGCGTCCTTTTGTTTTCGTGATGTTGATTGTGATTGCGATTTATACCCTAGTTAAAAAGAACTTCGGACAGGTTCATACCGAGCAAAAAATTACTACGAAAATGCTCGTTTTAGCTGGTATCGGTAGTCTGGCGATTGGCTTTTATGACGGTATTTTCGGGCCGGGTACTGGTAGTTTCTTTATCTTTTTCTTCATTCGTTTTTTACAAGTCGATTTTTTACATGCTTCGGCGTTGTCAAAAATCGGTAATTTTATGACTAACTTAGCTGCGCTGAGTTTCCTCATTCCAACTGGGCACGCTATTTTACATATTGGTTTAATGATGGCAGCGGCTAACGTGCTAGGTTCTATTGTTGGGGTGCGTACCGCACTTAAATACGGTAGTGGTTTTGTACGTATTATCTTTTTAATTTTGGTGAGTATCCTGATTTGCCGTTTGGGATATCAAATGTTTGTTACAGGCTAAATAAGATAAAAAGTATGAACTGTTCCTGAGGAGTGGTTCATACTTTTATGTATCTTTTAAAATTGGAAATATAAAAAACATTACAGAAACTTACTAGAAAGAAAACTGTGTAAAAAATAGTCTCATTTTAAGCTACTTAAATAATATAAATTTTGCCGTACGATAAACCTTGAAATAAAAAAGATTTTTTAACTAAAAATGAGGAAGAGAATGAATATTTTCGAAGCATTAAGAGAAAGCCACGAAAATCAACGCAACCTTTCTGAACAATTAATCCAGACACATGGTTTAACCGAAGAACGAAAAGAATTATTTGATGCATTAAAAAACGAACTTTATGCTCACTCAGTTGCCGAAGACCGTTATTTATATATTCCTTTAATGTTTGATGATGTCGGTTTGGATATTACGAGACATGCTTTATCTGAACACCATGAAATGGATGAGTTGGTCGAGCAACTCGAAAAAACGGATATGAGTAGCCCAAGTTGGTTGGCAACCGCTAAACAGTTGAGCGAAAAAGTCCATCACCACTTAAAAGAAGAAGAGCATAAGTTTTTTCAGCAAGCCGGTAAAATTCTTAAAGACAGTGAAAAAGAAACGCTAGGCAATAAATATTTAAAGGAATATAAAAAGTATAAAAAACAGCAATAAGCTACACCTATGATGCTGTTTTGCTTCTTAAAGTAACTCCAATTGACGCTAGCATTACGCAAGCTAAAGCCACCCATTGCAGCATGCTGATTTCTTCATGAAGTAGTAAGAAACCTGTTAATGCTGCCAATGCTGGCGCTAAACTTGTTAGGGTGCCATAAGTTAATTTATTAAGTTGTTTGAGTGCCATTAGGTCGAGTGCATAGGGAATAGCAGTCGCTAAAACTGCAATAAGTAAGGCTTTACCCCAGTACTGTGTATCAAGTAATGCTGGGCCATTATACCAAATACCAATTGGTAATAAGGCGAGGGCAGATACGGTAATCCCTATGGTTAAGGCATGCATTCCTATATTTTGAGTTACAACTTTTTGACCAAAATAAATATAGAATGCCCAACAAAGCCCTGCGCCTAAAGCACAGGCTGCACCTACGTAAGAAAAGTGGTGTTGAGTTGGATCTTGCCAAGGTACCATGAGTGCAATACCCAGCATGGCAAAAGCTACCCAGATATATTCGCTCTTTTGTTTGATAGAAACTAGGGCTAGGCCTAATGGACCAATAAATTCTAGACCTACCGCAATCCCTTGGGGTAATTTTCCAAGAGAGGTGTAAAATAAGATATTCATTAACCCTAAAGATGCGCAATACATTAATAAATCACGCCATTTTAAATAAGGTAAGCGAGACCAGATTTTCCAAGAACGGAACATAATGGCAACAATCACTGCTGCAAAACATAATCTTAAAATAGTAACGGTAAGCGGATCTAAAGCCGCAATAAGTTGCTTGGCAAATGAAGCGCTGATTTGATACGAAACCATCGACAAAATCATATAGAGCACAGCAATAATTGGAAGATTTTGCATGGAAGTACCTTAACGCTTCATTTGATATGTAAAAAATAAGGGTGATTAATTATAGCCAATACTGGGTTTCAACTCGCAGGTTTTGCAGAATTAACCTACTGTTTTTCACGTTGTTGTCGGGCTCTTTGGGTAGTTATAGTACAACCCACAGAAGCAGTAATAATGGTGGCGAGTGCCAACCATTGATTCCATAACAGGTATTCACCTAAGAAGATAAAACCGGAAAGTGCAGCAACAGCTGGCTCTAGGCTCATCAATGTTCCAAAACTTAAAGGTGTTAAATTGCGTAGAGCTAACATTTCTAAAGAGAATGGAAGTGCACTGGCTAAAACAGCGAGACCAATAAAATAAAAAAAGTATGGTAGTTCTATAACTTGCCCAATCGAGCCTGAGAAAAAAGTAATGGGTAAAAGTATACAAGCACCTACAGTCATGCCCAAACAAACGGTATGGTTACCTGAGATACCAGAAGGCTTTTGCCCTGCAATAATATATAGGGCCCAACAAGCACCCGCACTCATCGCAAATAGGACTCCGATCCAGTCCAAGCTATGTGCTTGGTTAAAAGGAAATAATAAAATGAGACCAATAATTGCGAAAGTGACCCAGACAAAATCATATTTTTGTTTAGCATGGTAAAGGGCCACACTAAGTGGACCAATAAATTCAAATGCAACCGCAATACCAATGGGTAAACGTTCAAGCGATAAATAGAAAAGGGCATTCATGCCAGCAAGAGCAAAGCCATAGCTCAAAATAGCTTTCCATCGGACCTGACTAAAATTAATTTTCCAGATCTGAAAAATGAAAGCCAAAATAAATGCCCCGATACATAAACGCATTGAAGAAACAGTCAGTACAGGAAAGTTCTGAAACAGGACTTTAGCTAAGGATGCGCTACTTTGGACACTTAACATGGCAAGAATAAGAAAGCCCAAAGCATGAAGCTGGGATTTCTGGCTTGAACTGGACATTTTATTATTTGATCAATTGGTATACTTTTCACATGATAATGTAAATACCTATAAAAAAGCCACAGACAATGCTGTGGCTTTTAAAGTTACAGTCTGTATTAGAACAATACGCGTACGCGAATTGTGCCCTCAACTTCATGCAACATATCTAAAGCTTCTTGAGAAGCAGAAGCATCTACGTCCATTACAAGGTAACCGATGTCGCCTTTAGTCATAAGTGACTGACCAGAAATGTTGATGCCTTGTTCAGCAAACAAGTTGTTGATTTTAGACAATACACCCG
The DNA here is from genome assembly GCF_011075215.1 of Acinetobacter sp. EKM10A. Taxonomy (NCBI): domain Bacteria; kingdom Pseudomonadati; phylum Pseudomonadota; class Gammaproteobacteria; order Moraxellales; family Moraxellaceae; genus Acinetobacter; species Acinetobacter sp. EKM10A. The sequence continues at coordinate 326,544 of NZ_JAALLK010000004.1, forward strand.
GTACATTTTTGTGGATATGTAGTAAACGGTGTTGACCCGCTGTCAATGGCAACGCGATTTCTGGGAAGTTTACCGCAGAAAGTGTCATACCCTTATCAGAGTAAGCAACAAATTTCTCTGCTACTTCTAAACCGATGTTTGCTTGAGCTTCCATCGTTGAACCACCAACGTGAGGAGTCAAGATCACGTTGTCTAAACCACGAAGTGGAGACTGGAACTCTTCACCATTTGCTTTTGGTTCTTTCGGGAATACGTCAACTGCCGCACCTGCAAGGTGACCAGATTTGATTGCATCAGCTAAATCTTCGATTACTACGCATGTACCACGTGCAGCATTTAAGAAGATCGCGCCTTCTTTCATTTTTGCAAATTGTTCTTTAGTGAAGAAGTTACGTGTAGACGGAACATCCGGTACATGCAAAGTCACAACATCAGCAGTTGCTAAAAGTTCATCTAAAGAACCAACTTGGCGAGCATTACCCATTGGTAATTTAGTGACTGCATCATAATAAATGACATGCATACCCATACTTTCAGCAAGAACTGAAAGTTGAGAACCGATGGAACCGTAACCCACAATACCTAAAGTTTTGCCACGAGTTTCAAAAGAACCCACAGCAGATTTGTCCCAACCACCACGATGACAAGCCGCTGACTTTTCAGGAACACGGCGAAGAAGAAGAATAGTTTCAGCAAGTACGAGCTCTGCAACCGAACGCGTATTTGAATATGGTGCGTTAAATACAGGAATACCACGTGCCATCGCTGCTTTAAGATCTACTTGGTTTGTTCCGATACAGAAACAACCTACTGCGATCAATTTATTTGCAGCTTCGAAAACTTCTTCAGTCAATTGGGTACGCGAACGAATACCAATAAAGTGAGCATCTTTAATTGCTTCTTTAAGCGCTTCGCCTTCAAGAGCAGTTTTGCGATAGTCAATGTTGGTATAACCCGCAGCGTTTAAAGTATCGACTGCGTTTTGGTGAACGCCTTCTAACAAAAGGAAACGGATTTTATCTTTAGGTAGTGAAAGATGTTGGCTCATTACGGCTCCGCTACAAAGGCCAAATTTGGTGGCGGTATAATAACATACTGGGCAGCGCTATAGATATTTCGTTTATACCATCGCCTTATGGCAATTTTATCTATATCTAATCACTTCCATTTATGGCTTGTCGAGCATTACAAAATATGCTTGATCTACGTTTAGGCCCAAATTTTCCTTTAAGGCCTTATAAAAAGTGTTTTATTGGTGTTAAACATGTTTTGTAGTGACAGTATCTCTATTCTGAACTTTATCGCTTGTGCTGTTACATGTAGAATATAGGAGTTCCTTGAACATTATGGCTTTGCTCAGGTGAAAACCTAGAGAAATATGAGGTCATAGTCCCACCACAGTTTACTTCTTGCTAGGTCTGCAAACGATGAATGCTCCAGTCGCTTTAACACCTGAGTTACTCACCCAATTAACAGCAATCGTCGGTGAAAACCGTATTAAAACCGATGCTGATAGTCTCGAAAACTGGGGTAAAGATCATACCAAGCATTTTAATCCGAACCCATCGGTCATCGTTTTTCCATCAACGACTGAACAAGTTCAGGAAGTTGTGAAGCTTGCAAACCAGTTTAATATCGCAATTACACCGTCAGGTGGACGTACAGGACTTTCTGCTGGTGCTGTAGCAACCAATGGTGAAATTGTCATTAGCATGGACAAAATGAACCAGATTCTTGAGTTCTTCCCGGCAGACCGTATGGTTCGTGTACAAGCTGGTGTTGTGACTGAGCAATTGCAAAATTATGCAGAAGAGCAGGGTATGTATTATCCGGTTGACTTTGCGTCAGCGGGTTCTAGTCAGATTGGCGGTAATATCGGTACCAACGCTGGTGGTATTAAAGTCATTAAATATGGCATGACGCGTAACTGGGTACTCGGTTTAACTGTAGTGACAGGTAAAGGCGACATTTTACGTTTAAACAAAGGCATGATTAAAAATGCAACTGGATATGCATTACAGCATTTGTTTATTGGTGGTGAAGGTACATTAGGTTTAGTGACTGAAGCAGAAATTAAACTTGAGCGTCAACCACAAAACCTACAAGTTTTAGTTTTAGGTGTGCCTGATTTTGATGCAGTAATGCCTGTGTTACATGCTTTCCAAAAAGATATCGACTTAACTGCATTTGAGTTCTTTGGTGAGCTTGCAATGCAAAAAGTACTCGACCGTGGTCATGTTCAACGTCCATTTGAAACTCAATGTCCATTCTATGTATTGCTTGAGTTTGAAGCGCCATACGAACCGATTATCGACAAAGCAATGGAGATTTTCGAACACTGTATGGAACAAGGTTGGGTACTTGATGGCGTAATGAGCCAGAGCCTTGACCAAGTAGAAAGCTTATGGCGTTTACGCGAAGATATCTCTGAATCAATCGCGCCATTTATTCCATACAAAAACGATATTTCAGTATTAATTACTCACGTACCTGCATTTATTCGTGAGATTGATGCAATTGTTCAAGAAAACTATCCTGACTTTGAAATTTGCTGGTTTGGCCATATCGGCGACGGTAACTTACACTTAAATATTTTAAAACCTGAAAACTTAACCAAAGATGAGTTCTTTGCGAAGTGTCAGGTTGTGAATAAATATGTGTTTGATACCGTTAAAAAATACGATGGTTCAATCTCTGCCGAGCATGGCGTAGGTATGACGAAAAAGCCATATTTGGAATATTCGCGCTCAGCTGAAGAAATCGAATATATGAAAGCTTTGAAAAAAGTATTTGACCCGAATGGCATTATGAATCCGGGTAAATTATTCGATCTTTAAATTAGATCTATTTTGTAGAACTACATAGTTTCTACAGAGTAACCGACAAAGGCATAGCATCATAAAGCTATGCCTTTTGTTTTTTGGTGATGAAAATGCAACGTTTATTTTTAATTTCTGCACTCTGTGCTGGACTTATGACGGGTTGTGCAACCACAAGTAAATTAATTCCTTTTGTGGGCTCAGAAACCCCAATGCAACAAGTACTTAAAACGCAACCCGAGATTGTAAAAGAGCATAACAATACTTCAGTTCAGCAGGTATTTAACCGAGTAGAATCCCCAACTGTTTCTCGCATTACTGTTATACAAACCGGTTTAATGGATGACTCTGTCTCAGCAATTCGGACGGAATATTTATTTAAATTGGTTGATGAAAAGTGGCAATTGCAAAATAAGCAAAAGAGCTACCAATGTGCAAGAGGAAAAGGTTCTAGAGGTTTCCAAACGCAGCTTTGTTCTTAAGCATAAAAAAGACGATAAATATATCGTCTTTTTTATTTCTTAAATTATACGCCGCTTTCTAAAATTTTAATTTTGACGTCAACCACATCATCTTTGACTGCTTCATGATGCGCTTGCATATGAGGTGTAGCCAAGTGTGCTTCAAGATGAGCTACACTTTCCCATTTTTCTAACATCACAATAATGTCAGGGTCTTTGTTTTGGAAGCTCGCATTTGAAATGTGGTCAACCAAAGGTTCATAACCATGGCAACCATCTTCTGCTAAAACAGTTGGAATGATTTTTTGAAATGCATTCAATACGTTTTGGCGGTGCTGTCCACCCGATTGAGTACGAATTTCCGCGATAATAGTAAGCATGGTTTTCTCCGGATTAGGCTGCTGCAAATAGTGTGTTCAAATGTGCTTTGTATGCTTCCACATAACTATCTACATCAGGCATTTTAATTACATCATTTACAATAAATGTTGGTAGGGTACTCATACCTAAGAACTGATTTGCTTTATGAAATGGTAAATAAACACCATCTACACCCACGCCATGGAAAAACTGATCCGCATCGTCAAATGCTTCCATTGGCGCATTCCAAGTAAGCGACAGCATATATTTTTTGTCATGAATTAAACCACCTGAACCATATTTTTTTGAGGTATCAGAGCGGCTACGACCATCGTTTGCATAAAGAGAACCATGACCTGTCGTAAATACATCGTCAATATATTTTTTTACGGTCCACGGTGCACCCATCCACCAGCCAGGCATTTGATAAATTACGACATCTGCCCATAAATACTTTTCTACTTCGGCTTCCGCATTGTAGTCACTATCTGCACGAGTGACTTTTACTTCGTGGCCGAGTTCAGTCAGGTGATTCGTCGCTAATGTCGTGAGTGTGTCATTTAATTCACCATTTGAGTGGGCAAATTGTTTGGCACCATTAATGACTAAAATATTGCTCATGGGAGTTACTCTAATTCAATTCTTAAACTTGAGCGATACTTTAGAGAACTTACTCTTAAAGAAAAATGTAGTAATTGGAAAAATATTATTGATTAAAAATCATTAATCTTGATTTGATACCTTATATTGGTTTCTTTATTTTAATGGCAAATACTTTACAAAGTTGAACGGAAAAAATTATTTGTAGCCTTTAGCATCAAGGTGAAGTTGTGGTGGAGTTGAGTATGAAAAAGATTGGTTTACTCATGATGTGTAATTTGTTGATTCTGAGTGCTTGTACACCAAATACAAATCCACCTACACCTCAAGCGAACAGTCCGATACAAGCTGTTTTACTCGATCAACCTAATCTTTTAAATAATGCCAGTAATTTAAGTATTTCACAGCAAATGAATGCCTTAGAAGATCCTTCTAATGCTCAAGTCACTATTTTGCAGACAGAGCCGAGTGAAGATGCTGTTTCGAAAACACGTACTGAGTATTTATTAAAAAAAGATGAGACTGTTTGGAAAATCGTGAATAAAAAACAAAGTTATCAATGTACAAAAGGCGAGGAAACAGCAGACTTTCAAGTTAATCCTTGTCCTTAAAGCTGAATTTCTATTGAATATGTGGATAACTTTAGAGTTATTCACAATATAAAAATGAGTTCGTCATCATTAAAATATAGAATTTAAAATTGTTGGAATTGTCCGATTGATGATCAATTTGAAAAGTGATATTGTGTCATCCGGCAATTATGCCAGATGGTAAAAATTACCGAATCTCACGTCATACATTTTTTCTCGTTTTAGACACCTTGTGAATACGGTGTTTCACATTCTAAACATGCACTCTCACGGCATATAACAACTTAACTAAAGATTGACTGACCATACTGTCATCGTCATGACTACATTATTTATTTCAATATGTAGTTGCTGAGACATAGTGGCCGCTATTTTGAAGTGTACAAACTCATGAAAAATATTCAAACGACAGCGTTGAACCGTACAACGTTGATGTTTCCTTTAGCTTTAGTGCTATTTGAATTTGCGGTTTATATTGGTAATGACCTGATTCAGCCAGCCATGTTGGCAATTACTGAAGATTTCGGTGTAAGTGCAACTTGGGCGCCGTCTTCAATGTCATTTTATTTATTAGGTGGTGCATCTGTTGCATGGTTACTAGGACCTTTATCAGATCGATTAGGCCGTAAAAAAGTACTTTTGTCTGGTGTTTTATTTTTTGCCTTGTGCTGTTTTTTAATTTTATTAACGCGACAAATTGAACACTTTCTGACATTACGTTTTTTACAAGGTATTGGGTTAAGCGTAATTTCAGCAGTGGGATATGCCGCAATTCAGGAAAACTTTGCCGAGCGTGATGCGATTAAAGTCATGGCCCTCATGGCAAATATTTCATTGCTTGCGCCTTTGCTAGGGCCTGTACTTGGAGCTTTCTTAATTGATTATGTTTCATGGCACTGGGGTTTCGTGGCAATTGCTTTACTTGCACTGCTGAGTTGGGTTGGCTTAAAGAAACAAATGCCTAGTCATAAGGTGAGTGTAACCAAACAGCCTTTTAGTTATCTTTTTGATGACTTTAAAAAGGTATTTAGCAATCGGCAGTTCCTTGGGTTAACGTTGGCCTTACCGCTTGTAGGTATGCCGCTTATGCTCTGGATTGCATTATCACCAATTATTTTGGTCGATGAACTGAAGCTAACGAGCGTGCAATATGGTTTAGCACAGTTCCCGGTATTTTTAGGTTTAATTGTTGGTAACATTGTTTTAATTAAAATTATTGACCGTTTAGCTTTAGGTAAAACTGTCTTAATTGGCTTACCGATTATGCTCACTGGTACGCTAATTTTAATATTAGGTGTTGTCTGGCAAGCCTATTTAATTCCTTGCTTGTTAATAGGTATGACACTCATTTGTTTTGGTGAAGGAATTAGCTTCTCAGTGTTGTACCGTTTTGCACTCATGTCATCTGAAGTGTCAAAAGGAACTGTAGCTGCTGCTGTTTCAATGCTATTGATGACGAGCTTCTTTGCAATGATTGAGCTTGTACGTTACCTCTACACCCAATTTCATTTATGGGCTTTTGTCTTATCTGCTTTTGCATTTATTGCCTTGTGGTTTACTCAACCACGTTTAGCTTTAAAACGAGAAATGCAGGAAAGAGTTGCACAAGACTTACATTAAAAAAATACCGGAATTTATATTCCGGTATTTTTTATTCTATTTAATTTCATGCTCTAAAAGTTTGCCTTTTAAGCTTAAGAGTTCAGGCAAGGTTTCTAATAATAAACTCATCTGTTTTAAGACAAGTGTGTAGTTCTCTGAAAAATGTTCTTGAGTTATTAAACTTTGAATTTGCTTTAAAGTCTGTTCAAGAAAACTAAAGTTAACCGACGCTTGTTCAAATAAACTTTGTTTAAGAATTTGCTGACAATCCAGTAAGAGTTGTAATACCTGTTGATCATCAATTTTTTGTCTTTGGCTGCCTAAGGCGGCGACATAACTCAGCTGGCTGTGGCTATAAACCAAATAACGAAAGGCATAATGAATCAGCTCTGGATTTGGATTGGGCTCAGCACTTAAGCTTGAAATCATATTTGACAGTTCAATTTGCGCGTTATGTGCAGCACGGCGAATTCTACGATATTCAATGTCTTGATTTTTCCCATGCTGATATTGCTCGACAATCACATTGAAGTAATCAAAAGTGGCTTGGCTACTTTTCTTAATATTGTTTGGAATATTACGGAAGTTCCAGTCTGGCCAAATAAAATTAACAGCAAGCCAAGCAATAAAGCAGCCTAATAAGGTGTCGATTAGGCGAGGTAAAATAATGCTGTAACCTGCACCTTTTAAATTGAAAATGAGCAATACCATTAAGGTTGCCATCAGTGTTGCCAGCGCATATTTTTTCTGGCGTAAGTAGAAAAAGCTAACTCCACAAATAATGGTAAGAATGAGTTGACCTTCAATACTAGGAACAAAATATAAAATGGGAATACCCAATAAAACGCCGAGTAAAGTCCCAATCGTTCTAAGCTTTAAACGACTTTTGGTTGCAAAGTAAGTAATTTGGCAAACAAATAAACTGGTGAGCAAAATCCAGTAACCATGTTGGGCAAAAGGTAGGAGGGAAATGGCATAACCTGCGGCAAATACAACCGCAATTCGTATGGCATGCCTAAATAGGGCCGATTGTGGCGTTAGTTGCTGCCGAATTTTTAAAACAAGGTCTGAAAATCCTTGAATATCGTCATCTAGTAAATTGAGATGTTCTTGCTTGTTCTGACTTAGCGTTTCATTAAACGGTTGAGCATATTGAAGCTGCTCAAATTGTTCATGCATTCCTTTTAAATTATTAAAAATTAGCTTTAAATTTTTAACTTCAAAATTTTGTGGATGCTGTTGTATCCAGTCTTTCAAAGAGCTTTCCAAATGGTTTAGGCCAATTTGGCTTTCTTGAGAAGACTGATATTGTTGATTATGCAAAATGCATTGGGCTAAATCATGGCAAGCTTGAGCTTGTAAGCGTAGGTTTTTCTGAAAACGAAAAATGAGATCACTACGGCTAAAATTTTGTTGGATATGCTCGTAGTGTAAATAATTAGAAGTTGCCTGCTCGTGTATATCTCGCGCAAAAAAGTATAAGTTTAACCAATAAATACTTTTATTACTGACTCGTGATGCCTTAAGGCGAGTCAGCAGAGAGCTGCGTATTTGGTTAAGGCTTTGCGCAACTTGTGTATTTTGCAATGATAATTCAAATAAAAGCTGTTCAACATTTTCTTTATTATCCGGGTCGAACAACCGTGCTTTAGCTTGAAGTAAGGCTGAAATTTCTTCAAAAATTTGTGAAAGTTTATCTTGTAAAGGAAGTGTTGGTTTAAGAATAAAAAATAAAATAGAAGTTAGGCCGTACCACAACGCACCATAGACAAAATAAGTAGGCTGTTGGTACCAGTGTGCATATTCTCCTAAACCAAACATGCTATAAATTGAGAGTAAAATCGTACCAAAAGAAATGGTAGCGTAGCGTTGCCCTAAAGCTCCCAATAAAATGAAACAAGCACTGGAAATTGAAAGATATAAAATAAATAAAAATTTATAAGGTGCTAAAAAACCAAGAATAGTGCTGACAGTAAAAAAGAGTAGGCAGACATAGAGCAGGTTGCGTAAACGAAGACTTAAGCGATCATCAAAATCAGTAAGTGCAGCAGCAATCGCACCTAAAGTCACAGGAACGATCAGCTCATTATGACCTAACCAAAGTAAACCTAAAGTTGTGCCTGTGAGTACAATTAAAATTTGCAGGCAATAAATTAAAATTGAATTCGTTTTAAAACGATTGAATAGTTGAGTCAGGTTATTCACGGCTTTTTTCTAAATGAGAGGGTACGTGACAATTGGTATTTAAATTTTTATTACTTGAAAAATATTATGCGTTTTGTTTAAAAAAGTCAGTTTATTTTTTAAGATTTTATAATAATTAATTAGTCTAAGTTGCTTAATAAAATAGCAAAATTGTGGATATCTTTTTAGATACCCACAATTTAAAAAAAGCACTTATTTGATTACACCACATGCGATTCGCGCTCCGCCACCACCTAGAGGCAGAGGAGAATCTGAATAGTTATCACCACCAGCATGGATCATGATAGCGCGACCTTGAATGTCAGCAAGTTTTAAACGTGGTGCAATAACAGCAGTTGTAGCTACACCAGTATTGTCAACGACTAATGCTGGTAAATCGCCTAAATGCCCAGTAGTTGGCGTACCATGATGTGGGGCTTGGTTAGGGTTATAGTGGCTACCAGCAGCTAAAGCAGCGCCTGGTTTTCCATCTTTAACAGCAGGGGCACAAGATGGATTTTCATGGATGTGGAAACCGCGAGTACCACTTGGTAAATCTGCTAAAGCAGGGGTAATGATTAAGCCCTTATCACTGTCTTGAAAGCTGATCGTACCAAGTTTTTTACCTATACCATTGGCTGTCACTTCATTAACATCCACCACTTTTTTAGTATGCATTGTGGTAAGTGCATGGGCTGTATCAGATACAGTCTTACTTACCGTGCTACAACCGACCGTTAATAAAGCTGTCAGTGCACATACTGCACCAATTTTATTAAATACTGGCATTATAGATATCCTTATAACTATAAATCTGATTTTTTTATTCAAGCAAAGGTGCGTGAACCCTACAAGTTAATTTAAATAGTCACTTTGTATCTTGAAATATTTTTAAATCATTAGCTTAGTTTTTAGATGGCGGTAAATCATCATCTGAATCATAAATCATGGTTGTTTTTGGCATGGGTTCAGGGTCAATTGTCTCGTGAAGCCATTCTCGCCAAATTGCTAATAAAACAGCTAAAATAACAGGGCCAATAAATAGACCAACTAAACCAAAACTTGCAATACCACCCAATACACCGAACATAATCAATAAAAAAGGAATTTGAGTCGCACCAGAGATTACAAGTGGACGGATCACGTTGTCTGAACTACTTACAATCAGCACACCCCATAAGATGACGCCAATAGCTTCCATGGTTTGACCTTGAGAGAACAACCATAGTCCAACGCCTAAGTAGGAAACAGGAGTACCAAACGGAATTAGGGCTAATAAGAACGTTGCAATGGTGAGAACCATTGGGTTAGGTACACCAGCGACGAAATAACTTAATCCAGCCAGTACTGCTTGAGCAATTGCAGTTAAACCCACGCCATACACAACGGCACGAGTGGTTTCTGAAATTGTGTCGAGATAATGATGAATACGTGGCCCAATCACCATTTCCAAGGCTTTACTCACTTGGGTTAAGATCGTGTGGCCATCACGATAAAAGAAGAAAAGACTTAAAATCGCAAAACAAAGTTTGACGATATTTTTACTAATTTCATTTAATAACACACGCCCATAACTTAAATGGCTTTGTACCCAAGCTGCAATATTCTGAATAGTACTATTAGGGTCTGTATTAATTTCGTTGAGTGTGCGAGATATTTCTTTACCAATAAACGGAAGATTACGAATAAAATCGGGAACGCTTAAATGACCTGAAAAGACTTGACGCTGTAAATCAAAATAAAGGTTACGACCTTCATGTTGTAGAATAAAAATAGCACATGTAAATGGCACGCCAACAATTAAAATGACTAAGCTAATCATAACTGTAGCATTTAAATTATTTCTGTTTTCACCAAAAAAATGCTGAATTCTTAAATAAATCGGCCAAGTCATGTAGGCAATAATGGCAGCCCAAAGTACAGGTACAATAAAGTACTTCAGGATGTTAAATCCTAAAAAGATCAGGATAAAAAACAGCCCAAACAATAAAACGCGCTGTAAAGTAGGAGCGTATGGATGCACGAACAAAATTCTCTAATTTTTAAAATAGAATAAGGTCATATTAACTGAAAAATGACCTGAGACAAATTTTAGGCAGGCGTGCTCATTTCTGCATCTTGCCCACCTAAAATAAAGAGATGGTTTTAGAACCACTCAGATTTATCTTCAATCAGTTTATTTAAAAGAGGCTGCCACTGGCTTTGAATTGCAATAAAGTTCTTTTGTGGTTTATCAAATACACTTAAACCTTGCATTGCTAAACTGCCATAAGCACTACGCTCGGCAATCCATGCAATAGGTTCATGTTCGATTTTTTCAAAAAATTGCTGAATATCTTTTGAACTGGCGCTGTTCGGTTTAACTCGGTTTGCAAGTAGTAAAATTTGTACTTTACCTTTACGAATACGCTTAATATCCTGCAAATGCTTGAGAAAACGTCGTGTACTGTCGATATCGAAAAATGAAGGCTGAAGTGGAGTAATAATCGCATGGGCTTCGCTGACTAATTGTTCAGCATGATCACCTGAAAGGGCACCCGGTGCATCAATAATTAAATAGTCTAAATTTTTAGGTGCATCACCAATTGATTTTTCTTGACGCCAGTCGAGGCTTTGAATTACAGCTACGTTATCTGGACGTTGTTTTAACCATTGTAAGGAAGATTTCTGGTTGTCAGAATCTGCCAATGCTACTTTATATCCTTTTTGTGCCAAAGCTGTTGCCAACGTAATGGCTGTCATGGTTTTTCCGCATCCGCCCTTTTGATTTGCAATAAGTATCGTTTTCATAAATTCAGTTATATTCAGCAGCACACTTGTTCTACTTATACCTTAGCATCTTTTTATATGAAGTAGATGACTGCCTTTGACAAAAGTTTAAGCTACTCCCTAATTTTAGATATGATTGCTCATCTATCGCGATGATGTGTATTTGTTAAGGAAAATTTATGTCCGTATGGCTGGCCATGCTTATTGGTGCTGGTATTGGTATTATTATCACGACGCTCATTTTATCAAATACCCGTAATGGCCGAATCAAGGCTGAATACGAGCAATATATTGCCGAGTTGGAGCTTGAGCATCAACAAGCCCTTGCCCAAGCACAAAAGAGAAGTGTGAATACGAGCCGCGCCGTATTAAAAGGAAAAATGGCAGAACAATTTGCGCCAGTCTTGCCGGAGTTTCAGTATTTGCCAAGTGATGCCAAGTTTATGGGCGACCCGGTTGATTATATTATTTTCGATGGCTATACCGATTTTCGAGATGGAGACGGAACTGCCGATGATATTCAAATTATTTTGCTGGATGTAAAAAGTGGAGGGGCACGTTTAACAAAGGGGCAGCAAGCAATTGCTCAGGCAATTAAGGAAGGGAAAGTTCGTTTTGAAACTTTAAGAATAGATTTTGAAGATTAATAATCTATTTAATTAGGCACAAAAATAGACGAAATTGATCTGTATTGTTACTAAATTCCGATATTTTTTTCATACCTTAGAGCTACCATAAAACGAAGATCTAATGAATTTGATCTAGCAATATTTGAGGTATAAAGCGATGAAAAAACAACGTTTGATGATAGCTTTGCTGGCGTCTTTAGGTATGGGTTCAGCATTTGCATCAACCTCGAGTGAATACAATATTGCCAATGGTTTGCTTCCAGTTGAAAAAGATCAATCAATTTCTGTATTACAACCATTTCAGGGAAATTTTAGGATCTTAGGTTCAAAAATTTATCACAATGATGAGCAAGCCAAATTTTCACCGATTGATTATGCGGTAAGTTGGGGTTTATTTGCTCAACCTGAAATCGCGCGCCATATTTCAGTGAAACAATATGACCGCTATTTAAACTGGAAAATAGCAAAACTTCCTGTACCAGCTGAGCAAGCGATGCAGATGGTATCGAATATGCACATTATTCCTGCAAACCCTGAAATCGCCCAACAAATTAAGCAAGTTAAACGTGGTGATTTGGTTTATTTAAAAGGTGATCTGGTTGAAATCAAAGATAAAGATTTGGTTTGGAAGTCATCTTTGACCCCAACTGATACCGGCGATGGTGCATGTGAACTCTTCCGTGTTCAATCCATTCACTGGGTTGAAAAACAAAATATTTAAATTAAAAAAGCCTTCTTTATAAGAAGGCTTTTTATTGCATGCAGTTAAATTAATGCTGCTGTGAGGCTTTCCAGTACTTTAACTGATTTTGTGCTTGTAAATAGTCAGCAAGCTGTTTGACCTGCTCATCTTTACTTGCTTGCTTATCACTAAAGTTCTTTTCTTGGTTTTCCCAGTATTGATAAAGTAGACCTTGAATGTAACGGCCTTGTTCAGTTTTTAAGTCGAGCTCTTTTAACATGGTCAATGCTGAGCGCACATTATCAAGCGTACGTTTTTGTTCAAATTCTGTGGTGAGCGTACCTGCCTCATGCATTTTTTCTAGCTCAGTTTCCATTTCATCACTCATTTCAGTAAAGCGGTGATCGTAATCTTCTAGTAGTGCAATATCATGAGCGTCATCCGCAGTAGCTGGGAATTTCTTCACTGGTCTTTCATTGAGTTTTTCTAAGACCTGATCGGTAGATGAACTTGTATGAGATTGTTCAGTCTTTGCTGGCTCATCTGCTTTTTTACAAGCCGTCAATAATAGGCTAGAGCTGAGCAAAGACATTAAGATGATATGAGGCGTTTTTTTTAACATAGCTTTCAACCGAACCTATTCTCTATGATTTGACGACGTACTTTTTTGAAAATGATATGCATATGTGACATATGGAAAATCAATCTGATCTTGTGGGCCTAACCCAGTAAAATCATAAACAATTTTTTCAAACTGAGCTTTGAGCTGTAGTTGATCTTTTTCAGTCATTGCTGCAATAAAACTTGTTGAAAGTAACCGCTTACTCACCACTTGTTCGACAGTACCATGCTGCGATTGCGAAAAAGTATTTAAATTGTCAAAAGTAAATAAATTTTGCTCTTCAAAAACCTTTTTCCACCTTTCACTATGGTAACGAGGTGTATCACCTTCAAGCGGTAGTAGAAAATCCGCTAAAGCTTTTACCCAGTCTGTACCTTCATCGCGCTGGTTCCAAACAAGTCCTAAATGTCCTTGAGGTTTTAATACCCGATGGATTTCGGTCAATGTTTCTATGTTGTCAAACCAATGAAAAGATTGGGCACAAATGACAGCATCAATCTGTTGGTCATTTACCGGAATATTGTGGCTAAAGGCTTGTAAAGTTTTAATATCAGGATAGGCTTGCTGAAGCTGTTGTAACATCTCGCCAATTGGCTCTACCGCAATAATATTGGCATGTGTCTGTTTTAAGTAAGGTAAGAATTTGCCAGTACCCGATCCAAGATCGATAACAGTAGAATTTTCATGGATTTGGAGCCGATCTTGTAGCCAACTTACTATTTCTACGGGATAATTTGGTCTAACTTGCTGATAAAGCTCAGCAGCAGAGCTGAAGCCTTTTTGAGCGGCAGGATGTAAGGATTGTGTCATATTTTGCGCTTTTTAATCTGACTGGCATCTATAAAATAAGATACTCCGCAATCATAAATTGGCAAAACACCTATTTTGTTTCATTTTTGACGATGTATGTGGGAGTAAATTTTCTTTCGGTGTGAGCATGGATAAGCAAATTATTTTTGAAGACGAACACATTAGAGCCATTTTTTTACAAGGCGATTCTAATACATTAGTTCTCTCTTTTGGCGATTTGATTACCCGGGCGAGTGGCTTATCTATCAATGCTGAAAAGTCTCTAATAAAGTACCAATACAATGTTATTGGGGTGATGCCAAAACAAAAATCATGGTTTCCAAAGGCCAGTATGGTTGAGCTGGCAAAAGTCATTTTGCCTATTATTCAGCGTTTTAAAAATATTGTAGGTTATGGCGGCTCAATGGGTGGCTATGCAGCAATTAAATATTCGAATTTATTAAATATGAATCGAATCATTGCATTTGTACCTCAGTATTCAATTGACCCTGAACAAGTTGAAGACCGACGCTATGCTGAGTTCTTCGATGCTGTCGCGAATAAAGACATGCAAATTCAGCCGCAAGATGTGAATGCAAGTCGTGAATACATTATTGTTTATGATCCTTACTTTTCAATTGATCGCGAACATTACTTAAAAATAAAAGAGATCTTACCAAGTTTACATACAATTCATTTGCCTTTTACAGGACATGAAGCTTTATCTGTATTGGCAAGCTCAAGCCTTTTACATGATTTTATTGAGCATGAATTTGATGAAACGTATTTCTATCAACAAGTTCGTAAAATCAAAAAACAAAGCAAGTTCTATTATCGTAATGTTCTTGCAAATGTGCTGACATACCATGACAGCATGTTATTGAAAATATTGCGTCAAAATGACTTTCAGTTAGATGAACGTTATTTAGACAATCCACTTAAGCAAGCAGTCACTCGTAGTCTTATTAAAACAAAGCAAGCTACAGAGCAAGATTTCCAGAAGCTTGGAATTAAAATTCAGTATAGCCAGCAAGCTGAAAACCATAAAAAGGGTTTGAAAAATCAATTTGAGGCAATACTGGTATTTAATTTGATTAATCTAAAGCTTGAAACCTATGCTGTAGATGTAGTGTTGGCGAACCCATCATATTTGATTCCGATTGTGGCAGAACACACTGGGGTTGTTCAGATTGAGTTAAATAATGAACTTTATTTGTTAGGGATGAATGACCGAAAAATTATTAAATTGTTTAAACAGGGTGATGCACTCACTTCTGATATGAGTCCGTTTGTCATTAAACAATATTCTGATTTCTTTGCGTTAAGCTATAAGCAATTAAATTTAAATTGTGATGAACAAGCTGTATGTGATTACGTTGAAGGTTCCGTTCAGCCATCTCAACAGTTTGTATTGACCAGCTACTAAGTTATTTCCTCGATTAAATAAAGCTCAAATCTTGAGATTTGAGCTTTATTTTTTGCTTAAAAAAATTTTTTTTATCAATTTATTTGTATATAAAATTAAAAGTCATTATTTAAATAAATAGTGTATCTAATTTTTAAATAAAGATAGAGCTAAAAGTAGGCATGGGGAATTAAGTGAAAAATTATTATATTTTAAAAAGTATAGTTTTTAAATTTATATAAATTAAAGAAATGATGTAAGATTAATTAAAATACAATAATTACCATAATAATTATTAATTGATTGTTTTTTAAATATATTTTATTTGATTGGCAAAAGATTGCTTAAAATAAATTCACTATTCAAAGATAATTGCATATTTATTTTTTTATCCTAAAATGATTTTTTACTAAATTGTCGTTACAGTTTTTTATATGCAATCATTAAATTATCGGAATAATGATGCATCGCAACATGGAAGTTCTGCACCTTTGAAACGAGCAATGAGTACTCGACATTTGGTGATGATCTCCCTTGGCGGTGCCATAGGTACAGGTCTTTTTCTTGGGTCTGGCGACGTAATCTCTCAAGCAGGTCCAATTGGCGCAATTATCTCTTATTTCTTGGGCGGTCTAATTGCCTATACCGTTATGCTGTGTCTCGGTGAGCTAGCGGTTCATGTCCCTGAGTCTGGCTCTTTTGGTGAATACGCACGGCGTTATATCGGTCCAGGTACGGGGTATATGATTACTTGGCTGTATTGGCTGACTTGGACTGCAACTTTGGGGACTGAGTTTACCGCTGCGGCCTTGTTGGTTCAGGAGTGGTTTCCATCTACCTCGGTGTGGGCTTGGACTCTTTTCTTTGGCGCCTTGGTTTTCTTTCTTAATGTAAGTTCCACCCGCTTATTTGCAGAGTCTGAATTTTGGCTGGCGCTTGTAAAAGTAATCACCATTATCTGTTTTATTGGTTTGGGGTTACTGGCGATTTTCGGCTTTATTCCTTATCAGGGGCATGAAACAGCACCATTGTTCAGTAATTTGACTGCTCATGGTTGGTTCCCAAATGGTCTTTTCCCAATTTTTGCCACTATGCTTATCGTTAACTTTGCATTTTCTGGCACAGAATTAATTGGGGTGGCGGCTGGCGAAGCTGAGAATCCAGCAAAAACAGTTCCTAAGGCAATTAATGCGGCTATTTGGCGCTTATTGATTTTCTTTGTTGGTACGATTGTAGTGATTAGTTCACTATTGCCATACCACCTAGCAGGTCTTAGTGCAAATGATGTGAGCAGTAGCCCATTTGTGACTGTATTTAATTACATTGGTATTCCGTATGCAGAGGATATTATCCGTTTTGTAATTATTACAGCTTTGCTTTCAGCTGCTAACTCGGGTCTATTTGCTGCATCACGTATGATGTGGTCGCTTTCAGCAAAAAATCAATTACCTAAAATTTTTGCGAAACTCACGCCGTCTGGAACACCTATTATTGCCATTATTGTGACAATGTTTGGTGCTATTCCGGGGTTGCTTTCAGAACAATTTGCGCCAGAAACAATTTTTAAAAATTTGTTGGGTGTTGCTGCTTTTACAATGGTTGTTGTTTGGATTGCAATTTGTATTTCGCAATTTAACTTCCGTAGACAGTGGTATAAGTCAGGAAAAACAGTAAAAGATCTACGTTTCGCTGCACCACTTTTTCCTCTTACTCCAATTGTAGGCGGGCTATTCTGTATAGTTACTTGTATCAGTATGGTATTTGATCCATCTATGCAAGTGGGCTTTATCTGCTGCATTATTTTTATCTTGCTATGCTATGTCAGCTATTTCATCTTTTATCGTAAAAAAGATATAGCTCAAAACTAAGTCTTTTGCTTACTTGGTTGTGTTGATTGAAGGCTCCTTATAGGGCCTTTTTTCATGGGCGCAACTTGAGCTTTAAAGTGAGTTTTATATATTTTTTTTGAAAATGTTTTTTTTGTTTTGATAATAAAAGCAAATATTGACACATAAATTAACCACTTGTCGGAATATTATTAATAGCTAATTATTATAAGTTTTTAAATAAGTATATGTTTATCATGGTTATTTAATAAAGAGATTGTTTAAATATTTATATATCTTTGTTTTGAATTAGAGAAACTGAATAAATATTATGAAAATTTATAGAAATTTTAAGAATTTTTAAAAATTTTTTGTTAATTAAGTCTTTGTTATTAAATGGTAATTTTTTAATCATTTTTAATTTTAATATTTTTTTAATTTCCATAAAATAAAATTATTATAGTGTAGTGTTTTTTTAGGTCTGGTTACTTTTTTATTATAAAAAATAGAGAAAATTGATTATTTTTTCTCTGCTTGTTTATTTTAAAATGTTCTAAATTAACTTGCTCTGTGCTATATTTACTTAAAGATTTTATGTCTATATGAAGGCTTGATTAACTCGCTTGAGTAGTGATGTGAAACTTGCAGTATTACTGAACAATTTTTATTTAAAAAGACTAATGGAGGGATCTATCGATTAGTCAAAAATAATTTTAGGGACTTATGGTTTTTTTGTTTCATGAACCCTAGTTCTTTTTAACTCCCAAACGGTTATGTCACCTCTTTTGTACTTATTTCCAGTCGACTTATTTGAGTTGGTTGCGGTGGAACTTTTGCTTTTATAAAGACTTTTTATAAATGGCAGATGAGGCAAAAGAATATTGTAAAAGATATCGATATATAAAAGTAAATCGTACTTTTGATATCAAAAGATGGAATTTAAAAGGTCTAAAGCTTTAGAAGAGCTGAAGATTTTATAAATAAATCAAAACATTGTTATTGCAAGGTTTTGGTTGCTGAATAATAAAGACTGCAGATTTATCACATCTGAGTCTGTGTAGGTAGATAGGAAAAAAGATGTCAGATCTTTCATACGTAAACGAACATAGCGATGCATGGCAAACTTACTTGGCTCAAATTGACCGTGTAGCGCCATACTTAGAACATTTAGCTGATTATATCGATACTTTAAAACGTCCTAAGCGTGCGCTTATTGTGGACGTGCCAATTGTAATGGACGACGGTTCAATCCAGCACTTTGAAGGCTACCGTGTACAACACAACTTGTCTCGTGGTCCTGGTAAAGGTGGTGTTCGTTACCATCCAAATGTTGACTTAAATGAAGTGATGGCATTGTCTGCATGGATGACAATTAAAACTGCTGTTTTGAACTTGCCATTTGGTGGTGCAAAAGGTGGTATCCGTGTTGACCCACGTAAATTATCAAATCGTGAATTAGAGCGTTTAACTCGCCGTTATACGACTGAAATTGGTCACATTATCGGACCTCAAAAAGATATTCCTGCTCCAGACGTTGGTACAAATGCCAATATTATGGGTTGGATGATGGATACTTATTCTACTAGCCAAGGTCACACAGTGACTGGTGTTGTAACTGGTAAACCAGTGCACTTAGGCGGCTCTTTAGGTCGTGTGAAAGCAACTGGTCGCGGTGTATTCGTTACTGGCCGTGAAGTTGCTGCAAAAATCAACTTACCAATTGAAGGTGCGAAAGTTGCTGTTCAAGGTTTTGGTAACGTAGGTAGCGAAGCTGCTTTCTTATTTGTTGAATCAAAAGCAAAAATCACTCACGTTCAAGACCACACTGGCACAATTTTCAATGCTGATGGTATTGATCTTGTTGCGCTACGTGATCACGTAAATGCAAACCAAGGTGTTGGTGGTTTTGCTGGTGCACAAGCAATTGCAGATGAAGATTTCTGGACTGCAGAAGTAGACATCATTATTCCTGCTGCATTAGAAGGCCAAATTACAGTTGAGCGTGCTGAAAAACTTAAAGCTAAGTTGATTTTAGAAGGCGCGAACGGCCCGACTTATCCTAAAGCTGAAGATGTATTGGTTGAGCGTGGCATTGTTGTAGTTCCTGACGTTGTATGTAACGCCGGCGGTGTAACTGTAAGTTACTTCGAATGGGTTCAAGACATGGCGAGCTATTTCTGGAGCGAAGAAGAAATCAACGAGCGTTTAGACAAGTTGATGGTTCAAGCAATGGATGACGTTTGGAATACAGCGAACAAGAATGCTTGTACTTTACGTACAGCAGCTTACATCTTGGCATGTGAGCGTATCTTAAAAGCTCGTAAAGAACGCGGTATTTTCCCAGGCTAATCTGCGGAAACTACCTTTTAGGAAAGGTGGGCCGAGCAAATATAAAGGATGTTATAGGGTTATTTGTTCGGTCCCTTTTTCTAAATGAATTAAATTAAAGACAGTAAGACAGATTAAATAAATTAAATAGATACTGAGGTAAGCATGGAACAGCCAATTTCTGTAACTCGAAGCAACTTTAATGACTGGATGGTTCCAGTATTTGCACCGGCAAATTTCATTCCGGTACGTGGTGAAGGTTCACGTATCTGGGATCAAGAAAA
>NZ_JAALLK010000040.1:0-1274 GCF_011075215.1 Acinetobacter sp. EKM10A
CATCCACAGCCTCAGCATGGATCACAATCTGACCAGTCACAGGATCGGCTGCTGTTGCATCCAGAGTTGCTGTGATGAAGCCATTCGCAAGGTCAGCTGCAGTCACGGTGTAGTTCACACCATTGACATTCACCACTGTGCCGTCAAGCGCATCCGGTCCTAACGCCACTTGTGCATTGAAGCTGCCGTCTGTGCCTAACTCGTCTGCATTTAAGATACCGTCGCCATTTAGGTCTTCAGGAATCGTGATTGCACCGATCAGGTCTGCAGGGACTGTATCAACCGTTACTGTCACGTCTGCATCTGCAACATCCACGTTACCTTGTGCATCCACTGCTTCTGCATGGATCGCTACAGGGCCTTCGCCTGTCACAGGAATCGCTGCTGTGATATAGCCGTTTGCAAGGTCAGCTGCTGTCACGGTGTAGTTAGTACCGTTAACATTCACCACTGTGCCATCAACTGCATCCGGTCCCAACGCCACTTGTGCATTGAAGCTGCCGTCTGTGCCTAACTCGTCTGCATTCAAGATACCGTCGCCATTTAGGTCTTCAGGAATCGTGATCGCACCGATCAGGTCTGCAGGGACTGTATCAACCGTTACTGTCACGTCTGCATCTGCAACATCCACGTTACCTTGTGCATCGACTGCTTCTGCATGGATCGCTACAGGGCCTTCGCCTGTCACAGGAATCGCTGCTGTGATATAGCCATTTGCAAGGTCAGCTGCTGTCACGGTGTAGTTCACACCATTGACATTCACCACTGTGCCGTCAAGCGCATCCGGTCCCAACGCCACTTGTGCATTGAAGCTGCCATCTGTGCCTAACTCGTCTGCATTCAAGATACCGTCGCCATTTAGATCTTCAGGAATCGTGATCGCACCGATCAGGTCTGCAGGGACTGTATCAATAGTAAGCGTAGCTGTATCTGTAGCCGTATTACCAGCTGGATCAGTTGCAGTTACAGTCACTGTATGTGGACCATCTATTAATGCAGGCAAAGTATTATCTGCGAGCGTCCAAGTACCATCACCATTGTTAGTCGCTGGATAATCGATACCATCAACATTTACAACAACGGTTGCTGTTGGATCATCAATAGCTCCTGTTAAAGCAGGAGTCGTGTCATTAGTAGTTAAATCATCTAAAGATACAACTGGCAAACTAGTATCAATGGTCACCACCGCAGTATCGTTACCTACGTTACCTGCTGCATCTGTTGCAGTCACGGTAATGGTGTGTGGACCGTCTGCGAGTGTTGGAAGTGTATTG
>NZ_JAALLK010000041.1:0-1195 GCF_011075215.1 Acinetobacter sp. EKM10A
AAAAACAGATGTTAGATCAAAACATTAAAACTCAATTAAAAGCTTACCTAGAACGTTTAGAAAGTCCAATCGAATTAGTTGCTGCTTTAGATGAATCAGACAAAGCTGCTCAAATTAAAGAATTAGTAACTGAAATCGCTGAGCTTTCTGACAAGGTAACAGCCCGTTTTGACGGTAATAATACACGTCGTCCAAGCTTTGGTGTGGCTAAAGCAGGTGAACAGCCTCGTGTGTTCTTTGCAGGCTTACCAATGGGTCATGAGTTTACGTCTTTGATCTTGGCTCTTTTACAAGTGTCTGGCTATGCACCTAAAGTGTCAGATGAAGTTTTAAATCAGATTAAAGGCTTAAACCTCAAAGCTAACTTTGATGTGTTTGTATCATTAAGCTGTCATAACTGTCCGGACGTGGTACAGGCGCTTAACCTGATTGCCATTTATAACCCGAACACCACGGCAACCATGATTGATGGTGCATTCTTCCAAGACGAAGTGGAACAACGCAAAATCATGGCTGTGCCGATGGTATTTCAGGACAATGAACACATTGGTCAAGGTCGTATGACCCTTGAAGAGATTGTGGCAAAACTTGATACCAATTCAGCTGAAAAAGACGCAGCAGCACTCAATGCCAAAGATGCGTTTGATGTATTGGTGATTGGTGGTGGACCTGCGGGTGCAACAGCTGCAATCTATGCAGCACGTAAAGGCATTAACACAGGTATCGTGGCTGAACGCTTTGGTGGTCAGGTCATGGATACCATGGACATTGAAAACTTCACTTCTGTGCAAAAGACCCAAGGTCCTAAGTTTGCTGCTGAGATGGAAGCACATGTTCGTGAATACGATGTGGATATCATGAACCTGCAACGTGTCAGCAAAATCACTGGTGCAGACCAAACAGCAAATGGCTTGGTTGAAGTTGAACTTGAAAACGGTGCAAAACTTGAATCGAAAACTGTGATCCTTTCAACAGGGGCACGTTGGAGAGAAATGAATGTACCGGGTGAAGCTGAATACCGTACCCGTGGTGTAGCGTACTGTCCACACTGTGATGGTCCATTGTTCAAAGGCAAACGTGTTGCCGTGATTGGTGGTGGTAACTCAGGTGTTGAAGCTGCAATTGACCTTGCAGGTATTGTTGAGCATGTAACTCTGGTTGAGTTTGACACTAAACTTCGTGCTGACCAAGTCTT
>NZ_JAALLK010000042.1:0-940 GCF_011075215.1 Acinetobacter sp. EKM10A
CTGCAGACACTTACCATCAACTTTAGTAATAATCTGGAAGCGATCCGTTGTATCGGTTCTGGTAAGTACACGCCTGAGTTTTACTTAGAGAAAATGATGGATATTGGCGTAAATGCTAATTTCATGTTCTCGGCAACTTCTGCCGCATGGATTGATGCTATTAAAACCCGTGATGTATTTACATTGACCTTTGATATTACAGATACCAAGGGCAGTAAGTACTCGTTTAACTTCCCGCAACTTGAAGTGAAGGAAGCTAATCACCCAGATGGTGGCGGTGATGACATCATTACAATAGATATCAATTTTGCCCAAGTGCGTACCAGTCCAACGATTGTACGTGCTCTTGTGTAAACAGCTTATTCAGTAACAAAGCCTATGGAATCCCATGGGCTTTTTTATTTCTACAAATTAGAGGTTGCTATGGCTTTAAAAGTCGGAATTATTAAAAGCTCTGACGTATCAAAATGGTGTGAATACAAGGATTCTGATGGGCAAGTACAGGCTGAGTTCAAAGTCCGTGGTATCGCATATAAACCCTTTCAGGTAGCGATTGAACGTGCAGGAAATCAGATTTCATCCAAAGGCTATGATGTGATGGTCAAAGATGAAGATGCCAAGCTATACCACGAATTATTAATGGATGCATGTGCTGCCCATTTAATTGAAGACTGGAAGGGTGTGGTTTTCGCCGAAATCGTAGATGGTAAAACTGTTGAGACCGAAAAGCCATATACACCTGAGAATGCCTCAAAGCTTCTTAATCTTGGTGATATTGGTATTTCAATCTGGCTATTCATTAAAGAACAGGCCCAGAAGATTCAGGAAGACGCAGACAAGGATAAGGCTTTAATTCTGGGAAAGTCATCGAGCTCTACAAATACCAAAAAACGTATGCGTCGAAAACGCCGCACGAAATCGAACAAATCAAGTTCTTAGG
>NZ_JAALLK010000043.1:0-680 GCF_011075215.1 Acinetobacter sp. EKM10A
CAGCGGGTTTTTTATTGCCTAAATTTTGGAGAACCATAAATGAGTTCAGGCGCAAAAATTCGATTATATGCTTGTGAAGAAGCAGTTTTAGGAACAACTCCCGCAAACCCAATCTGGTACACAGTACGCCGTGTAAGTGATGGTTTATCTGAAAATGTTTCTACTGAAGAAAGCAGTGAAGTGGTTGATTCACGTTTTCGACAAGGTGGGGTAGTTACTGAAGCAGAAGTAGCAGGTCAGTTAGAGTTTGAATTATCACTTGGAACATTTGATCTATTCTTAAGTGCTTTAGCCTTCAATAATTGGGCGGGTAACGCTTTAAGTTTTGGTGGTGGAGTACGTAAGTCATTAACGCTGGTTAAAGTTTTCGAAGATATTGGTCAAGTCTTTATTTATCGCGGTATTCAAGTGAATACAGGTGAAATGACGATCCAGACCACAGGCAAAATCACTGGTAACTTTGGTTTAGTAGGTAGCTCATTTACTCGACAGCAGGTTAATCCTGTTACAAATCCTATCCCAGCATCGACTCGCCCTCTGGTGAGTATGCCAAACGTTGAAAAGCTACTTATTAATGGTCAGTCAATTCAGGGGAAAGCTTGCCTGCAGACACTTACCATCAACTTTAGTAATAATCTGGAAGCGATCCGTTGTATCGGTTCTGGTAAGTACACGCCTGA
>NZ_JAALLK010000044.1:0-596 GCF_011075215.1 Acinetobacter sp. EKM10A
GTGGGTTTTCTTTTTTAATATATTCAAATTTTCCCTGATATTATGGGATTAAGACTTTGTGCCAACATTGATCTTAAATAACCATTAATATCGGAGAAAATATGAAAACTGAAATCATAGAAGCTCTAGCGTTAGAGCTTACTAAGGCAACCATTGCTGATACTGATCCTTCAACCATCAATATAAAAAGTGCTGATCTTTGGGTTAAAACCTACCAGGAATCACTGAAAGCGGTAGAAGAAGCTTTAAAAGAACTTAAGCCAAAGCCTAAAGCCACATCAAAACCCATTTCAGGAATGAGCTAACCCTGATTACTCACACTCTACTATACTCAGCTTGCAGTTATTCTTGGTGGCAAAGTCATCAAGAATAGCTTTCAGCGCATACGCGTTCCGAAGCGTGCACTCTATTTTGAAAGCGGCTGTGCAATCACCAAAAAGAATCTTTTCAGCACGATCAACTTTTTCTTCTAGTTGATCAATATTACTTTCCTGAAGCAGTAGTTTCTCAACCATCTGCTTGCGCCATTCAAACATTTCTTCGCCTAGACTCATTTCTATCACCTTTGATAGTTGGGTTTTCTTTTGTCTATTAAA
>NZ_JAALLK010000045.1:0-446 GCF_011075215.1 Acinetobacter sp. EKM10A
TTGCCTGTGGTCTGGATCGTCATTTCACCTGTATTCACTTGAATACCGCGATAAATAAAGACTTGACCAATATCTTCAAAGACTTTTACCAAGGTAAGAGACTTACGTACTCCACCACCAAAACTTAAAGCATTTGCAGCCCAGTTATTGAAAGCGAGAACATTTAAGAATAAGTCAAAGGTACCTAGTGATAATTCAAACTCTAGTTGACCAGTTACTTCGGCTTCTGTTACAACAGCGCCTTGGCGAAAACGTGAATCAACTACTTCACTGCTATCTTCAGTAGTAACATTTTCAGTCAAACTATCAGTAACACGGCGAACGGTGTACCAGACTGGATTTGCAGGAGTTGTTCCTAAAACTGCTTCCTCACAAGCATATAATCGAATTTTTGCGCCTGAACTCATTTATGGTTCTCCAAAATTTAGGCAATAAAAAACCCGCTG
>NZ_JAALLK010000046.1:0-377 GCF_011075215.1 Acinetobacter sp. EKM10A
TGGATGGTTCCAGTATTTGCACCGGCAAATTTCATTCCGGTACGTGGTGAAGGTTCACGTATCTGGGATCAAGAAAATAAAGAATATATCGATTTTGCAGGCGGGATTGCAGTAAATGCATTAGGTCATGCGCATCCAGTGGCAGTCAATGCGTTAACAGAGCAAGCAAAAAAACTTTGGCATGTCGGTAACGGTTATACAAATGAACCAGTACTACGCCTTGCTAAACAACTCACCGAAAATACATTTGCAGATAAAGTATTCTTCTGTAACTCAGGTGCAGAAGCGAATGAAGCAGCTTTAAAACTTGCGCGTAAAGTTGGGCTAGACAGTGGTATAGCTGGTAAAAGCGGTATCGTTGCATTTAACAATGCTTT
>NZ_JAALLK010000047.1:0-372 GCF_011075215.1 Acinetobacter sp. EKM10A
TCGACGTATACAACGCTTCTTTGCAGATCAGTATTTCGATTATCGTCAAATTTCTCAGTTAATTTTCAATATATTTTTATTCGATAAAGTCCAATTAACTTTGGATAGAACCAACTGGAAATGGGGGAAACGAGATATCAATATCTTGATGTTAGCCATCGTCTATCGTGGAATAGCCATACCTATAGTTTGGACATTGCTCAATAAACGGGGAAATTCAGATACAAAAGAGCGTATTGCTTTGATTCAACGCTTTATCTCCATTTTTGGTAAAGACCGTATTGTGAATGTGTTCGCAGACAGAGAATTTATCGGTGAGAAATGGTTTACATGGTTAATTGAAAATGACATTAACTTCTGTATACGTGTTAA
>NZ_JAALLK010000048.1:0-365 GCF_011075215.1 Acinetobacter sp. EKM10A
TCTGACAAGGTAACAGCCCGTTTTGACGGTAATAATACACGTCGTCCAAGCTTTGGTGTGGCTAAAGCAGGTGAACAACCTCGTGTGTTCTTTGCAGGCTTACCAATGGGCCATGAGTTTACGTCTTTGATCTTGGCTCTGTTACAAGTGTCTGGCTATGCACCTAAAGTGTCGGATGAAGTGCTTAACCAGATTAAAGGCTTAAACCTCAAAGCTAACTTTGATGTGTTTGTATCGCTTAGCTGTCATAACTGTCCGGACGTGGTACAGGCGCTTAACCTGATTGCTATTTATAACCCGAACACCACGGCAACCATGATTGATGGTGCATTCTTCCAAGACGAAGTGGAACAACGCAAAATCAT